>NZ_JAXCWU010000005.1:0-446843 GCF_034044895.1 Sphingomonas sp. CFBP8993
CGGCCGTCACGGCGGCGTCGAAGCTGGGCGAGGTGCACCTGATCGTCGCGGGTCAGGGTGTCGACGGCGTCGCGCAGGCCGCCGCGAAGATCGCAGGGGTCGGCAAGGTCCATGTCGCCGACGACGCGGCCTACGCCAACGCACTGGCCGAGAATGTCGCGCCACTGGTCGCCGAGCTGATGGGCCATCACGATGCCTTCCTCGCGCCCTCGACCACCACGGGCAAGAACATTGCGCCGCGTGTCGCAGCCCTCATCGACGTGATGCAGATCAGCGACATATTGTCGGTCGAGGGGCCGGACAGCTTCACCCGGCCGATCTATGCGGGCAACGCGATCGCCACGGTGAAGACCAGTGACAAAAAGCTGGTCCTGACGGTCCGCACCACCGCCTTCGAAAAGGCAGCGGCCGAGGGTGGGGCGGGCACGGTCGAGGCAGTTTCCTCGACCGGCGATACGGCCAAATCCCGCTTCGTCGGTGCGGAAAAGGCCGAGAATGCCCGGCCCGAGCTGACCAGCGCGAAGATCATTGTTTCGGGCGGCCGCGCGCTGGGCTCTGAAGAGCAGTTCCACGCGCTGATCGACCCGCTCGCCGACAAGTTGGGCGCCGCCGTTGGTGCGTCCCGCGCGGCGGTCGATGCGGGCTATGCCCCCAACGACTATCAGGTCGGACAGACCGGCAAGATCGTGGCGCCGGAAGTCTATGTCGCAGTCGGCATCTCGGGCGCGATCCAGCATCTGGCGGGGATGAAGGACTCCAAGGTCATCGTCGCGATCAACAAGGACGAAGATGCGCCGATCTTCCAGGTCGCCGATATCGGCCTGGTTGGCGACCTGTTCACCGTCGTGCCGGAGTTGACCAGCAAGGTCTGAGGCAGTTTTGGTTCGCCCAGAGGCGCAGAGAGCGCGGAGAAGAACTGTTCTCCGTCCTCCGCGCCTCTGCGCGAACAGGTTTTCCTCACCTGCAAGGGGAGGAATTCAGCCGCCCCTTCCCTTTCCCGCCCGCCCGCGCGACAATCTCGGTCATGGTCGGTCGTCATCTTCGAATTACCGGGCGCGTGCAGGGCGTCGGGTATCGCTACTGGTTTCTCGGTCGCGCCGAGTCGCTGGGGCTTACCGGCTGGGTCCGCAACCGGGCTGACGGTTCGGTCGAGGCGGTGGTGCAGGGCCCTGAGGACAAGGCCGTGCGGATCATCGCCGAGGCCGAATCGGGACCGCCCGCCGCGCGGGTCGGCCGGGTCGAAACGACCGAGCTGCCCACCGACACCACCCTCATCCAATTCGAGCAGCGACCGACATGCTGATCGCGCTGCTCCTTGCGCAGGCCGCCGATCCGGCCATCACGCGCCGGGTCGAGTCGCTCCTCGCCCGCGCGCCGATTATCGACGGGCATAACGACCTGCCCTGGGAGTTGCGCGACACCGGCGTTCCGCCCGAATCGCCTGCGCTGGCCACCGACACCACCGCCCTGCCGCATCCGCTGCAGACCGACCTGCCCCGGCTGAAGCGCGGCGGGGTCGGCGGGCAATTCTGGTCGGTATGGATTCCCGCCGATGTCACCGGCCCGCGCGCGGTCGAGATGACGCTGGAACAGATCGACCGCGTTCACCGTCTTGTCGCCGCGCACCCCGAGCGACTCGCGATGGCGCGCACAGCCGAGGATGTACGCCGCCTGTCCCATACAGGCCGAATCGCCTCGCTGATCGGGGTCGAGGGCGGGCATCAGATCGACGGGCGGCTGTCGGTACTGCGCCAGTACAAGGCGCTGGGCGTCGCCTATCTGACGCTGACCCATGGTCGCAGCCTGGCATGGGCCGATTCGTCCACCGATACGCCCATCGCCAACGGATTGAGCCCCTTTGGCCGCGCGGTGGTGGCGGAGATGAATCGCATCGGCATGATCGTCGATGTCGCGCATGTCTCCGACGCGACGATGGCGGCGGTGCTGGACGTCAGCAAGGCGCCGGTCATCGCCTCGCATTCCGACGTCCGCGCGCTGGCCGATGCACCGCGCAACATTCCCGATGCCATGCTCCACCGGATCGGCGCGAGCGGCGGGGTGGTGATGGTGAACTGCTACCCCGCCTTCCTGTCCACCGACTGGCGGGCCTGGGATGCGGCGCGTACCGCCTATGCTAGGTCGGTCGGCGTGCCCGCCAATATCTATGGCCCGCGCAGCCCCGCGCCGCTGATCGCCTGGGATACGCAGCACCCTGTTCCGCGCGTGACGGCGACGATGGTGGCGGATCATATCGAGCATGTCGCCCGCATCGCCGGGCGCGGCGCGGTCGGATTCGGCGGCGATTATGACGGGATCAACGGCACCGGGCCGGAGGGGATGACCGGCGTCGACGGTTATCCGCTGGTGCTGGCCGAACTGGTCCGGCGCGGCTGGACCGATGCCGATCTTGCCGGGCTGACCAGCGGCAATATCCTGCGCGTCATGGAACGGGTCGAGGCCGTGGCCAAAAGCCTCAGTGCAGCAGCACCGGACGATTCGATCGATCCGCTGGCACGCTGACCTGCCCGCGCGACACGCGCATCGCGATCAACCAGATGACAAAACCGCCCAGCGCCAGCCCGCAGCCGACATAGCCGGTCGAGGTCCACCCCAGGCCATTGGCGATCGCCAGACCGCCCGCCCAGGGCCCGATGGCATTGGCGGTGTTGAACGCCGAATGGTTGAGCGCCGCAGCCAGCCCCTGCCCCTCGCCCGCCACGTCCATCAGCCGCGTCTGGAGCACGGTGCCCAGCGCCCCGCCCAGTCCGATCGCAAAGACGACAGGCAGGATCGTCCACAGGCTCCCCGCCGCCCAGGGATAGAGCGCCAGCATCGCCGCCGACCAGAGCAGCAGCGCCCCGGCGGTCGGCATCAACGCACGGTCGGCGAAGCGCGGCACCACGATATTGCCGATCGTCATGCCCAGCCCGAATACGGCGAGCACGAGCGGGATCATCGCTACCGACGCCCCCGTCACCTCGGTCAGGGTCGCCGCCAGATAGGTATAGACCGCGAACATGCCGCCGAAGCCGATCGCGCCGATGGCCAGCGTCAGCCAGACCTGCCCCTTGCTCAGCGCGTCCAGCTCGCGACGGATGCTCGCCCCCTCGTCGGGGCGGTCGTGCGGCGCGGCGATCCAGACCAAGGTCGCGGTCAACAGGGCCAGCCCCGCGACCACGCCGAACACCCAGCGCCAGTTGAGCCACTGGCCCAGCATCTGCGCCAACGGCACGCCGACAACGGTCGCGACGGTCAGCCCCAGCATGATCCGCCCGACCGCCACCGTCCGCCGCGATTCGGGGACGAGCGAGGCCGCTACCAGTGCGGCGATCCCGAAATAGGCGCCGTGCGGCAGGCCGCTGAGGAAGCGGAAGAACAGCATCCAGTGATAATCGGGTGCCATCGCCGACAGGCCGTTGCCTGCCGCGAACATCAGCATCAGCACGATCAGCAGCGTCCGCCGCGCCACCTTCGCCGAGAGCACCGCCAGCAGCGGCGCGCCCACCACCACGCCCAGCGCATAGGCGCTGATGACATGTCCCGCCATCGGCGCATCGATGCCCAGGCCGCGCGCCAGATCGGGCTCGAGGCTCATCGCGGCGAATTCGGTCGTGCCGATCGCAAAGCCGCCCACCGCCAGCGCGGTGTGGACGATGCCGGGGGAAAATGTCCGCGCCATCATGGAATCCTTTCCCCACCCATATGTTGCGCCGCAGCAAACAACGCAACCGCCCCGCGCGTGTCCCGCTGAAAATGCGGCTGAATGGCTTCCATATTCATCCGCTTCCCGCGTCTCTCCCGATATGAGCCGAAGTTTGGCGTTGAAGATGCCTGCGCGGTCGGTCAGGCTCGGTCCCGGCAAAGGGGAGATTGCCGCTTGGACGGGGTCATCGGGGGGATCGCGATCGTTGCGCGCGAGCTGTTGCTGTTCGCGGGTGCGGGCCTGTTGCTTGGCGGGATCGACGACCTGCTCGTCGACCTGATCTATTTCACGCGTCGCCTGACCCGTGGGCCTGCCACACCGCTGCGCAGTTGGGCGCTGGCCGCGCCGGAGACGCCGGGACGCATGGTGATCCTGGTGCCCGCCTGGGACGAATCGGCCGTGATCGGCGCGATGCTGGCCAATGCGCTCGCGCGGCTGCGTCATGACGATTACCGTATCTATGTCGGGCTCTATCCCAATGATCCGGCGACCATCGCGGCGGCGGCGGACGTTGCCGAGCATGACCCACGGGTGCGGCTGGTCATCGGACCACGTCCGGGCCCGACGACGAAGGCGGACTGCCTGAATGCGGTCTGGCATGCCCTGGAACGCGATGCGCGGGACGAGGGCTTTGCGGTCAGGGCGGTGGTGCTGCACGATGCCGAGGACGTGGTGCATGCCGACGAGCTGCTGGTCTTCGACTCGCTGATCGAAGGACGCGCCGTGGTCCAGTTGCCGGTCCTGCCGCTGGTCGCCCCCGGATCGCGACTGGTGTCGGGCCACTATGCCGACGAGTTTGCCGAAAGCCATATCAAGCAGCTGGTCGTGCGTACCGCGCTGGGTGCCGGATTGCCGCTGGCGGGCACCGGCTGCGCAATCGCGCCCGCGATGCTGCGTGAGATTGCGCGGCGACGCGGCGGCGATCCGTTCGATGCGAGCAGCCTGACCGAGGATTACGAACTGGGCCTGCGGATCGCCGAGCTGGGCGGCAAGGGGCTGTTCGCGCGGGTCGCCGATGGTCCGCCGCGTAGCGTGGTGGCGGTGCGTGCCTATTTTCCCGCCACCCTGCCCGCCGCCGTCCGGCAGAAGGCGCGGTGGATGACGGGCATCGCGCTGGTCGGCTGGGACCGGACGGGATGGGGCCGGACCTGGGCGATCGGCGACCATTGGTGGCGATCGCGCGACCGGCGCGCGCCGCTGGCCATGCTGGTCCTGGGCGCCGCCTATCTCGGCCTGTTTGCCGAGGCGGTGGTGATCATCCTGTGCTGGGCACGCGGGGCCGCGCTACCCGTGACCGATCCGCTGCTCGGCGGGCTGATCGCGGTCAACGCCATGCTGCTCTGGTGGCGGCTGGGCGTGCGAATGGTCTTTACCGGGCAGGCTTATGGCTGGCACGAGGCGCTGTGGTCGCTGCCGCGCTTCGTCGTCGGCAATTTCGTGGCGCTGGCCGCGGCTCCGCGCGCGATGGTCCGCTATCTGCTGATGCTGCGCGGACGACCGCTGACCTGGGACAAGACCGATCACCAGTTTCCCGACCTCCCCGCCCGGTCATGAGCGGACGGCCGATCCGTTTCCTGGGGGGTATATTGGCGTTGTGGACCCTGGGGCGGGTGGCATTCCTGTTGCCGGGTGAGACCGGCCTGGAGAAGACGGGCCGCTTGTCGGTCGCGGCGGTGGCCGAAGCCGCAACGCCCGCCCCGCCGCGCCGCCATGCGCGGAGAACTCCGACCAGATTGGCGGGAGATGTGCCGTGGCAGCCGTTGCGCCGGAAGCCGGTGCTTCGCCCGACAGGCGGAGCGATGGTGCACGCACGCCCCCTGATTTCCCTTACCAGCGCGGTGGCGATCGAGCCGATCATGCCCCCGCCGATCCTGCGCGACGCGCCAGCGTCGATCGCCCCCGTCTGGCCAGACACGCCTTTGCGGCCGGACCGCTGGAGCCTTGGGATATGGGCGGTGGCCCGGCAGGGCGGCGGCGCGCTGACGCCGGGTGGGCAGCTGGGTGGCAGTCAGGCGGGACTTCGCCTGCTGCGCCGCCTCGATTCGCGCAGTGCATGGTCGGCAAGCCTGCGCCTGTCCGCCCCGGCGAGCGGCGTGGGGCGCGAGATGGGAGTGGGTCTCGACTGGCAGCCCTCTCACACCGTGCCGGTGCGCGTGCTGGTCGAACGGCGTGTGGCGCTGGATCAGGGACCCGGCGGGACGGCATTGCTGGCCGTGACCGGCATCGGCCCCCGCCCGGCCGCTACCGGGCTGACCCTCACCGCCTATGCCCAGGGCGGCGTGGTGGTGCGCGATCGGACCGAGCCCTTTGCCGACGGCGCGATGCGCGTGGCGGTGCCGCTGACCCCCGGCCTCGACCTGGGTGTCGGGCTATGGGGCGGGGCGCAGCGAGGTGCGCAGCGGCTGGATTTCGGTCCCACCCTGGGGGTCGCGGTGCCGGTCGGAAATCGACGCGTCCGCCTGTCGCTCGATTGGCGACAACGGGTGGCGGGCGGTGCCGCGCCCGGCTCGGGTCCGGCGCTGAGCCTGGCGGGCGATTTCTGAGCCATCGACACTGTTCCGAAAGGTCCATGCGGCTATAAAGCGGCGGTGGATCTTTATCTTCCGATCGCCAACCTGTCGGTCAACGCGCTGGTCATCATCGCGCTGGGCGCGGGCGTGGGCCTGTTGTCGGGCATGTTCGGGGTGGGCGGCGGTTTCCTGACCACGCCGTTGCTGATCGTCTATGGCATCCCGCCGACCGTCGCCGCCGCCTCCGCCGCCAGCCAGGTGACGGGGGCCAGCGTGTCGGGTGTGTTCGCCCATTTCCGGCGTGGCGGCGTGGATACCAAGATGGGCGGCGTCCTGGTCGCGGGCGGCATCGTGGGATCTTTCGCGGGCGCCTGGATCTTTCGCCTGCTCCAGGCGAGTGGCCAGATCGATACGGTCATCGCCATCGTCTATGTGCTGATGCTGGGGTGGATCGGATCGGTCATGGCGCGCGAGGCGACGAGTGCGATCATCGCGCAGCGTCGCGGACGGCCGCAGCGCGCGGCGCGGCGGCGGCATCATCCGGTCGTGGCGGCCCTGCCCTTCCGCACCCGCTTCTATGCCTCGGGCCTGTATATCTCGCCCCTGGCACCCTTGATGCTGGGATTCTTCACCGGCATCCTGACCATCTTGCTGGGGGTCGGCGGCGGGTTCATCCTCGTCCCTGCGATGATCTATATCCTGGGCATGGCGACCAACGTCGTGCTCGGCACCTCGCTGTTCCAGACCTTGTTCGTCACCGCCGTCGCGACGATGGTCCATGCCACGACGACCAAGGCGGTCGATATCGTGCTGGCCGGGCTGTTGCTGGTCGGATCGGTGACGGGGGCGCAGATCGGCGCGAAGCTCGCCACCAATGCCAAGCCCGAATATCTGCGCCTGGCGCTGGCGGTCATCGTGCTGCTGGTCGGCATCCGTATCCTGCTCGGGCTGGTGTGGCGGCCCGAGGAAATCTTCACGGTGCAGCCGCTGTGAAACGTGCCGCCGCCGCGCTGGCGCTGGTGTCGCCGCTGCTGATGGCGCAGGCCAAGCCGGTGCTGGTCCCCGACGTGTCGCAACGCGACATCCAGATCGCCTACAGCTTCACCGGTGCCGAACTGCTGCTGTTCGGCGCGATCCTCTATCCCGGTGGGCGTGCGCCGCAGGACAACCGGCCGACCGATATCGTCGTGGTGGTGAAGGGCCCGACCCAGTCGATCCTGATCCGTGAGAAGGAGAAGATCGCCGGGCTGTGGGTCAATGCCGGGCGGCTGCGTTACCAGTCGGCGCCGTCCTTCTACGCCATCGCCTCGTCCCGGCCGATCGACCGGATCGTCGATGACCGCACCCGCGCCATTTACGAACTCGGGCTGGACAGCCTGCAACTCTCCCCCGCCTCCAGCGCGCCCGCCGATGTCCAGGCGCGTTTCCAGGCGGGGCTGGTCGACCAGCGCCGCCGCTCCGGCCTGTATGTCGAGGCGCCGCGCGCCGTCGAGATCACCGACGACGTCCTCTACCGCGCCCGCGTCACCATCCCCGCGCGCGTGCCGGTGGGACGCTTCACCGCCGAGACCTTCCTGATCCGCGACGGCCGCGTGCTGGCCGCCGCCGTGCGGGACATTGATATTCGCAAATCGGGGTTCGAACGCTTCGTCGCGCGCGCTGCCGACCGCGCCGCCATCCCCTATGGCCTGACCGCGGTGGCGCTGTCGATCCTGCTCGGCTGGACCGCCGGCTGGATCGCGCGGCGGATCTGATTTCCTTGAGATACGGCATCTTAAGGATCGGCTGCTAACGATATCATCCTCCCAAAAGACCGGACGGTATCGCTTTTCATGTTTTCGCCCGCCCCCGCCGCCGAACATCCCGTCGCCACTTCGCACGACACGCCGGTCATCGGCTGGCTGCTCGGCATCGCCGGATCGACGGGGCGCATCGTGCTCGACCGTCAGGCGGTGACCGCGCTGGCCGGGCATGGCGACCCGGTGCTGGCGGCGGCGGGGCAGGTGGCGATGCCGGTGAAGATCAAGCGCGACGACCGCTGGATCATCGGCACCATCCGCTCGCTGTCGCTCGACCCGTCCGGCGACGGAGCCGCCATCGCGACCGAGATCGACCTGATGGGCGAGGGGATGCGCGATCCCTATAGTGGCGAGCTTTGCGGTTTCCGCCGCGGCGTCACCTCCTATCCGATGCCCGGCGCGACCATCCATGCGATCACCAATGCCGAACTGGCCGGGATCCACGGCAATCGCGACACCACGACCGTGACCATCGGCACTGTCCACCCCGCGCGCACGGTGCCCGCCACGCTGGCGGTCGACGCGCTGCTGGGGCGGCATTTCGCCATTCTGGGGTCGACCGGCACCGGCAAGTCGACCGCGACCGCGATGATCCTGCACCGGATCTGCGAACTGGCGCCACGCGGCCATATCGTGATGATCGACCCGCACGGCGAATATGCCTCCGCCTTTCGCGACGCGGGCGAGATCCACGATGTTGGCAATCTGCGCATGCCCTATTGGCTGATGAACTTCGCGGAGCATTGCGAGATCCTGCTCTCGTCGGGTCCGGCCGATCGCCAGAGCGATGCCGATGTGCTTGCCAAATGCCTGCTCGCCGCGCGGATGCGCAGCCGCGCCGCCGCCGACCTGCCCCGCGTCACCGTCGACACGCCCATCCCCTATTTGCTGTCCGACCTGACCAGCCTGCTGACCGCCGAGATGAGCAAGCTGGAGCGGGCGGGCGACATCGCCCCTTACTTGCGGATTAAGTCCAAGATCGACGAGGTGAAGGGCGATCCGCGCTATGCCTTCATGTTCTCCGGCATGCTGGTCGCCGATACCATGGCGTCCTTCCTGGGCCGCATCCTGCGCCTGCCGGGCGAGGGGCGGCCGATCTCGATCATCGACGTGTCGGGCGTGCCGTCGGACGTGACCAGCGTGGTCGTCGCGATGCTGGCGCGGATGATCTTCGACCATGCCATCTGGTCGCACCCGGCCGAGCGCCGCCCGGTCCTGATGGTCTGCGAAGAGGCGCACCGCTACATCCCCGCCCGCGCCGAACAGGATTCGGCCGTTGGCCGCATCCTGTCGCGCATCGCCAAGGAGGGGCGCAAATACGGCGTCTCGCTGGGCCTCGTCACCCAGCGTCCGTCCGACCTGGCCGAGGGCGTGCTGTCGCAATGCGGTACGATCATCGCGATGCGCCTGAACAACGAGCGCGATCAGGCGGTGGTCCGCTCGGCCATGCCCGAGGGCGGGCGCGGGCTGCTCGACACCATCTCGGCGCTGCGCAACCGCGAGGCGATCCTGTGCGGCGAAGGCGTGACGTTCCCGATGCGCGCCAGCTTCGTCGACCTGGACGAAGGCAAGCGCCCCGCATCGAACGACATGAAGATCACCGCGCTCTGGGCACAGCCCGCCCGCGGGGCGCCGATGGTGGCCGACACCGTCGCCCGCTGGCGCGCGGCGGGTAAGTAAGAGCCAATGTCACCCCACGGCCGTTCGCACTGAGCGAAGTCGAAGTGCACATGCCGCTCTTGGCCAAGTCATCCCTTGGCCTTCGACTTCGCTCAGGCTGAACGGAGGTGGAGCGGGCGGGCGTGTGCGGTCTTACCGCCCCGGCCGCACCGCCAACAGGCTCTGCACCTCACGGCGGAACGCGCGCAGCTTGGCACCCGACAGGACCGCGACGCTCGACAGGTTCAGCGTGCGCGGGTTCACGACAGCGCCGTTCTTCCACACTTCCCAGTGCAGATGCGGGCCGGTCGACATGCCGGTCGAGCCGACATAGCCGATCACCTGGCCCTGGCGAACATGCGCGCCCGACCGCACGGCGAAGCGGCTCATATGGCCATAGCCGCTGGCGATGCCGCCCGAATGGGTCAGCTTGACGAAATTGCCGTAACCACCCGAGCGTCCGGCGAACTGGACGACGCCGTCCATGATCGCATGGATCGGTGTCCCGTAAGGCGCGCCGATATCGGTCCCCTTGTGCATCCGCATGAAGCCCAGCACCGGGTGCATCCGCTTGCCGTAGGACGAGGTGATGCGCCCCGCGACCGGCATGTTCATCGCGCCGCGCCGCTCGGTCTGGCCGTTGACGTCATACCATTGGCCGTCCTCGTCGTCGGGGAGGCGGGCGAGCTGCGTCTTGCGCCCGCCATGGTTCAGCCCGACGAACAACAGCTTGCCCAGCCGCGTCTCGCCGGTCGCGGCACGCTCCCGCTCGATGATCAGGTCGAAACTGTCCGACCGCTTCACGTCGCGGCCGACCGACATGCGCGCCGACAACGCCTTGATATAGCCCTCGACCACCTTGGCCGGCGCGCCCGCCGCGCGGACCGAACGGTACAGACTCGAACCGGCCAGACCCTGCAGGCGCAGCGGCGTGCGATCGATCGCGATCGGCGTCTGCGTCATCTCCAGCCCCTTGGGCGTACGGGTCAGCGTAACGGCCAGGTCGAAACGCGCGCGCAGCTTCATCGCCTCCAGCGGACGCGCGACCGTCCGGCTCGGCCGCCGCCCCAGGGTCAGTGCGACACGGGTGCCCGATGCGATGGCCTCGCCCCCCGCCGCCTGTTCGACCAGCTCGGCGGCGTCGCGGGCCTGATCCCGGCTGACGCCGGCGCGTTGCAGCACGCGGGCCAGCCGGTCGCCCGAGCCGACCGTCGCCGACAGCTCGACCATCGGCCGCTCGGGCGCTTCGGCGAGATGCGTGACCAGGTCGCCCGCCGCCATGCGCCGTCCGCTGTCGGCGCCCAGCGCGATCGGCGCGATCGCCTGTGCCCGCGCATTCGTCCAAGCCTCGCCGGTCAGCGGCTCCGGTGCGGCCCCCAGGATCGGCCGTTCCAGCCGGGGCGCCATCGCGATCGTCGCGGCACACAGCGCCGAGCAGGTGATCAGGCCGCGCCACCAGTCGCGGCTGCCGATCCGCGCACCCAGATCGGGCACCCAGTCGGTATCGCGCGCGGCTTGGCGCCAGCGCGCCCAGACGGTCGTCCGGGCGGGCGGGAAGGTGACGCCCTGCGGACGCACGGCGGTGCCGCCGGTCATTAACAGGGCTTCGTCGGTGGCAAGGAACATCGGTGGAATGCGTTTCCGTGAAATCGTCGAACAGCGTCGCCGATTCCCCCCGGCGCACAGGATTTTGCGGTGTCGATCGTGCCCGCGAAAGTCAAAGCCGCTGCGCCCCGCCGCCCCGATGCTGCGGCAAGACGTGGCCGGACCGGCACAAATGTCGTGGGCTGGCGACGATCTTGCCCCATGCCGTTGCAACCGCGCGCGCGAAGCCCGATGTAGGGGGCATGACAAGCCGCGTATCGGGCGCCGTGACGGCCGTTCTCGGGCCGACCAACACCGGCAAGACGCACCTCGCGATCGAGCGGATGTGCGCGCATTCCAGCGGCATCATCGGCTTTCCCCTCCGCCTGCTCGCCCGCGAGGTCTATGACCGGGTCGTCGCGCTGAAGGGCGCGAACCAGGTTGCGCTGGTGACCGGCGAAGAAAAGATCGTGCCCCCCGATGCGCGCTGGTTCCTGTGCACCGTTGAATCCATGCCCGACCGCGATGTCGCCTTCGTGGCGCTGGACGAGGCGCAGCTGGGCGCCGATCCCGAGCGCGGTCATGTCTTTACCGATCGGTTGATGCATGTGCGCGGCCGCGACGAGACGATGATCCTGGGCTCCGAGGCGCTGAAACCCATGATCCGCGCGCTGGTCCCCGATGCCGAGATCATCGCCCGGCCGCGCTTCTCCACCCTGACCTATGCGGGTGCCAAGAAGATCAGCCGCCTGCCCAAGCGCTCGGCGATCGTCGCCTTCTCGGCCGAGGAGGTCTACGCGGTGGCCGAGATGCTGCGCCGTCTGCGCGGCGGCGCGGCGGTGGTGATGGGCGCGCTTTCCCCACGCACCCGCAACGCGCAGGTCGAGATGTTCCAGGCGGGCGAGGTCGATTACCTCGTCGCCACCGATGCGATCGGCATGGGCCTCAACATGGATGTCGCGCATGTCGCCTTTGCCGGGCTCCACAAGTTCGACGGCCGCCGCCGTCGCCGCCTGACGGTGGCCGAGATGGCGCAGATCGCCGGGAGAGCGGGGCGACACCACCGCGACGGCACCTTCGGCGCGCTGGCCGAGGAGGGGCCGGACTCGTTCCTGCCCGAGGAAGTGCTGGCGATCGAGGAGCATCGCTTCCCCCGGCTCGACCATCTCTTCTGGCGCGAGGGCGATCCCGACCTGTCGAGCATCGACGCGCTGATCAAGACCCTGGAGCGCAGGCCCGAACCCGGCGTGCTGCGCGCCGCCCCCCTCGCCACCGATTTGCAGGTGCTCAAGCGCCTCGCCGACGAGCCCTGGGTCCGCGACCGGGTGGGGCGCCCCGCCATGGTCGCGCGGCTGTGGGCGGCGTGCGGCATTCCCGACTTCCGCAAGGTCGGCATCGATCCCCATGCCCGTTTCGTCTCGCGCGTGTTCGGTCATTTGTCCGAAGGCCTCGGCCATGTCCCGCACCAGTGGTTCGCCGACGAGATTGCGCGGCTCGACAATATGGCGGGCGATGTCGAGACGCTGGCGGGCCGCCTCTCCGCGATCCGCAGCTGGGCCTATATCGCGCAGCGCGCCGACTGGCTGGCCGATCCGCGCCACTGGGCCGAGCGTACCCGCGAGATCGAGGAGCGGCTGTCCGACGGTCTTCACGCCAGCCTGACCCAGCGTTTCGTCGACAAGCGCACCACCGCGCTGATCCGCCGCATCGGCGCGGATGCGGGCGCGCTGCCCGTCATCATCGGGCCGGAGGGCGAGGTGCTGGTCGAGGATCACCCCATCGGGCGGCTGGAGGGGTTTCGCTTCACCGTCGAGGCGGGCGCGCGAGCCAATGACAAGCGGCTGCTGCTCGCCGCGGCCGAAAAGCGGCTGGGCACCGAGCGGTCGCGCCGCGCCGAGGCGCTGATCGCCGCCGAGCATGATGCATTCATGCTTCGGGAGGACCGGCTGGTCTGGGACGGGCATGGCGTCGCGCGACTGACCTCGGGTCCGTCGCTGGGGCGGCCGGTTCTGCGGCTGGAACGCGACCTCGATTGCCTGGCCCCGCTCCAGCGCGATCAGGTGAAGGCGCGGCTGGAGACATGGCTGGCGCGGTCGCTCGACCGGCAACTACCGGCACTCGTCCGGCTGGCGGGACTGGCGCGCGAGGCCAAGGCGTCACCGGCGATCCGCGCCGTCGCCGCTGCGCTGGAGGATGCGGGCGGCATCGCGCCGCGCCAGCCGCTGCGCCTGATGATCGACGCGCTGTCGCCCGACGAACGGCGGCGTCTGCGCGGGTTGGGCATCACCATCGGCACGCTCGACGTCTTCGACCCGCGCCTGCTGAAACCCGGTGCCGCCACGTGGCGGCGCACGTTGATGACGCTATGGGGACAAAGCCCCGCGCTGCCCCGGCCGGGCGCGACCATCCTGAAGCGCGACGAGCCGGGACGTACCGTCGCCTCGGGCTTCCGGCCGCTCGGCGAGCAGGCGGTGCGCATCGACCTGGTCGAACGCATCGCGCGCGCCGCGCATGACGCACGGGTGGGGCGCGGGCCGTTCACCCCCGACGCCGCGCTTGCCACCTCGATCGGGCTGGAGGCGGCGACGCTTGACCGGTTGATGGGCGATCTGGGCTTTCGCAAGATCCGGGGCGAGGAGAACGAACCAGCCCGCTGGATCTGGCGCGGTCGACCACCCGCCCGCCCCGCCCCGCGCGTCGCGGCCAGCCCCGGCAACGCTTTTGCCGCGCTCGCCGACTGGGGGCGGACACCGTGACCATAATTCCCCTTGCCACCCCGGCGGAGGCCGGGGCCCAGTTGCGGTGAACGTGATGGCGCGCCACCCGCCCATTTGGCATCTGGACCCCGGCCTTCGCCGGGGCGGTAGAAGATTTATGGGTTTCTCCTCCCGAAAGGACCGTCCCACCCTATGAGCACCCGTGCCCCCGCCCCTGAGTCGATGCGGCTCGACCGTTTCCTCTGGTGGGCGCGGATCGCCAAGTCGCGGGAGCGGGCACGGGAAATGGCGTGCGACGGGCATTTCCGCATGGACGGCCGCGCGATCGATCGCGCCCATGCGCCGGTCCGGGTGGGCAGCATCCTGACCTTTGCACAGGCGGGTGACGTCCGCGTCCTGCGGGTGGAATCGCTGCCCGTCCGGCGCGGACCGCCCGCCGAGGGGCGCGCCTGTTACTGCGATCTGGTCACTTCCCCGGTTTCAAGCGTTGACGGATCGCCATACGCGGCATAGCAGCACGCGTTCGTACCTTGGGAGTTGTCATGACCTACGTCGTCACCGATGCCTGCATTCGCTGCAAGTATATGGACTGTGTCGAGGTGTGTCCCGTCGACTGCTTCTACGAGGGCGAGAATATGCTCGTCATCAACCCGTCTGAATGCATCGACTGCGGCGTGTGCGAGCCGGAATGCCCGGCCGAAGCGATCCTGCCCGATACCGAGAGCGGGCTGGAACAGTGGCTGGAGCTGAACAACACCTTCTCCGCCCAGTGGCCCAACGTCACGCGCAAGCTGGACCAGACGCCGCCCGACGCCGACGCGATGAAGGGCGTCGAGAACAAGTACGACCAGTTCTTCAGCCCGGAACCCGGCAAGGGCGACTGATATAAACTTTTCCTCCCCTGCAAGGGGAGGTGGCAGGCCGAAGGCCTGACGGAGGGGTGTCACCCTCTCGATGATGGGGATACTCCTCCACCATGCTTCGCATGGTCCCCCTCTCCTTACAGGGGAGGAAGAGGAGGGAAGGCGGTCAGCATGGACCATGCCTCGGCCGCCTGCGCCCGAAGGTTCCCCTAGCCCGCAGATATGCTGGTAATTTTGTTGCGACCATGCTATATAGTCCCGCGACGGGCTTAGCTGTTTTCGCGACCGCCCGCCTTGATGTGTTCGACCCTTCCTTCCCGAGGCCGATGAGATCAGTGGACTCATTTCCGCTCGTCCGGCGCTCGTGCGAAGGCCTTTGATCCGGAAAGGCCCCCAATGGCTGCCAAGGCGCTCCACTTCGACGTCGGTGACTATGTCGTGTATCCCAAGCATGGCGTGGGCCGCGTGATCGAGCTGCAAAAGCAGGAAATCGCAGGGATGCAGCTCGAACTCTATGTGCTGCGCTTCGAAAAGGAACGCATGACGCTGCGCGTTCCCACCAACAAGGCCGAGTCGGTCGGCATGCGCAAGCTGTCCTCGGACAAGACCATGCGCGAGGCGATGGAAACCCTGAAGGGCAAGCCCAAGGTCAAGCGCACCATGTGGTCGCGCCGTGCCCAGGAATATGAAGCCAAGATCAACTCGGGCGACCTGGTGTCGATCGCCGAAGTGGTCCGCGACCTGTTCCGCGCCGACGACCAGCCCGAGCAGAGCTATTCCGAGCGGCAGATCTTCGAAGCGGCGACCAGCCGCCTCGCGCGCGAACTCGCCGCGATGGAAGAGGTGGACGAGCCCCGCGCTCAGGAAAAGATCTTGGAAATCCTGCGCGCCGCCGCGGCCATCTACAACAAGGAAAAGCCCGCCGCCTGACCGGCGGCGGCGGCTCGACCGAGGCGAAAGGGGGCGGTGCCATGCGGTGCCGCCCCTTTTCATTTGCGTGGTGCCGGTCTCCTTGTGTATTGCTAGAACAATACACAAGGAGACCGTTCCATGATCCGATCCTTACGCCTGCCCCTGATCGCCGTCGCGGTGCTCGCGATCCCCACCGCCGCCTGTTCGTTCGACTGGTCTTCGGACGAAGGCGACGTCGTACCTGCGCAGGGATCGGGCAATGCCCGAAGCTTCGCTGCACGCGACTTCACCGGCGTCGACCTGCACGGCAGCGATCCGGTGGAGGTCCGGGTCGGCGGCGATTATTCGGTACGGGCGGAGGGTCCGGCGGACACGCTCGACCAGTTGCAGGTCGAGCGCAACGGCACGACCCTGCGCATCGGCCGCAAGAAGGGCGTGCACTGGGGCTGGTCGAAGGGCAATCCGGTCCGAATCCTCGTCACCCTGCCGCACCTCGCCGATGCGGGCGTGTCGGGATCGGGCCGGATGACGGTCGACCGGGTCGAGGGGCCACGATTCCATGGCGGCATCGCCGGGTCGGGCGACCTGGTCATCGGCGCGATGCGGGTCGGCCATGCCGATCTGGGTGTTGCCGGGTCGGGCTCGATCAGTGCCAGCGGCACCGCCGATACGCTGAAGATTGGCGTCGCCGGGTCGGGCGATGTCCGCGCGACCGGACTGCGCACCCGCCAGGCCGATGTCTCGATCGCTGGCTCGGGCAATGTCACGGCGCGGGTCGAAGGTCCGGCCAAGGTCAACCTGATGGGCTCGGGCAGCGCCGATCTGGGCCCGCAATCGACCTGCACCGTCAACAAGATGGGGTCGGGCTCGGCGCGCTGCGGTCGTTGATCCGGGTTGCGGGGCGGCGGTGACGGGGCGAAGGTGGCGTCATGCTCCATCGCCCCGCCCTCACCCTGTCGCTGATCCTCGCCGCACTGCCTGCCATTGCCTTGGCCGCAGAGCGCCGGGTCGACCTGAGCAGCTTCGACAAGCTGCGCGTCGAGGGGCCGTTTCGCGTGACCATCACCACCGGCCCCTCGCCGCGTGGCATGGTATCGGGCGATGCCGAGGCTTTGCGCGCGGTCGAGACGCGGCTGTCCAACGGCGTGCTCGTCGTCCGGCGGGTGGTGGCGGATGGCGGGCCGGTGCGCAGTACAACACCCGTCACGCTGACACTGACCGCGCCGCCGCTCTCGGCCATCACCGTCATCGGCGGGGCGCAGGTGAATGCGCAGGCGCTGAAGGGAAGCGCCATGACGCTGTCGATCACAGGCGCAGGCGAGATTCAGGTCGAGCGGGCGGACGGCGATCAACTGACCGCGACGCTGTTCGGCCCCGCCCGGCTGGGCATCGGCGGCGGACGGGTGGGCCGTGCCCGGCTGCTCGCCAACGGTCCGGTCGCGCTGGCGGCCAGCGGGCTGGATGCGGGCGACCTGTCCGTCACACTGGAGGGTGCGGGCGAGATCGGCGCGCGGGCACGCTATACCGCGACCATCGGCAATAACGGCCTGGGTCGCGTGATCGTCGAGGGCACACCCAAATGCCGGGCCACCGGGGGCGGGTCGGTGCGTTGCGGCGCGAAATAGCCGCTTAGACTCGCCGCGCCAGAAACGCGTCGATCGCGGCCAGGGCATTGGCACGGATCGGATCGGCCTCGCGCAGGATCTCATGCGCGCAGTCCCTGCCGAAGGCGACCAATTCCCCCTGCGGCAGGCGCGCGGCGACCTGTCCTGCGGCGCGCGCATCGACCAGTCGGTCGGCCAGCGCCACCAGCATCAGCACCGGCACCTGGATTTGCGCCAGCCCTGGATCGCGGCGCAGCGCCGCCGTCGCGCGAAACGCCTCGGCCACCCAGTGCCAGCTGGGCGATCCCAGGCACAGTTCGGGCCATTCGCGGCGAAAGGCCTGCTGGTCGGCGAAGCGCGCCACGTCATGGGTCAGCCGCTTCTGCCGGGCGCGCGCCGCCGCGTCGGTTTCCAGCCGTCGCCAGGCGGGGCGAGCCGGATCGCCGCGCCCGACCTGCCAGCGGGCAAAGCGCGCGCCCGCCCATTGTCCGACCGGCGAGCGCAGCGCGAGCATCGGCGCGACCAGCACCACCGCATCGGGCGTGATCGTGCCCGCAGCCAGCGCCGACAGCGTGACGAAGCCGCCCATCGAATGGCCCAGCACGACATGCGGCCCCGGCGCCTCATCGACCCAGGCGGCATGAAAGGTGGCAAGATCCTCGCCCAACTGCTCGAACCGGTCGATATGCCCGGTGCCGTCACCGGTCAGCCGCCCCGAGCCGCCCTGCCCCCGCCAGTCGAAAGCGCTGACGTCCCAGCCCTGCGCCCGGAAATGATCGATCGCGTCGCCATATTTCTCGATCATGTCGGCCCGCCCCGTCTGGAACAGCAGACGCCCGCGCCGCACCGTCCCCGGTACGCGCGGCCGGTCATAGCGGCGATGGACCCAGCCATCGGGCGCGGTCCAGTGTGACAGATAGGGGGCCAGGGCACCCCGAGCCATGTCGATCTCCATCGTCGCCATATCACCTCGCCCCCTGTGCGAACCCCGATTATTTGCCTCTCTCGACGGCCAGACCGAACCAAGCAAGTTTCGACGCGTTCATCCCCCAGCAATCTTTTGTTACAGTCAAAAGGGGGGGCGCGCGTGCTTGGTCGGATCTTGGCAAAAATCCTGGGTTGGACGCTCGCCCTGCTCGGTGGCTTCTTTGCGGTGGCGGGCGGCTATCTCGCGCTGATCGGCGGCTCGCCTTATTATGTCGTGACCGGGCTGGCGATGATCCTGTCGGGCGCATGGATCGGGCGGGGCGATCCGCGCGGACGCTGGCTATATGTCGTCATCTGGCTGGCGACGATCGTCTGGGCATTGTGGGAAGTGGGGCCGGACCCGCTTCAACTGGTGCCGCGCGTCGTCGCGCCCACCGTTCTCCTCATCCTCGTCATCCTGCCCTGGCTGATTGCCGGGATGCATATGCCCCGCGTCCGCACCCGCGCGGTGCCCGCCATGCTCGGCATCGTCGCGCTGCTGATCGCGGTGCCGGTGCTGCGCAGCCGCCCGGCCGAGGCACAGGACCCCGCCCTCCCCGCCGGGTTGCCAGTCGCGGCACGGGCACCGGTCGGCGACTGGACCGATTATGGCGGCACGCTGTCGGGTCAGCGCTACTCCGCGCTGTCGCAGATCACGCCGGGCAATGTCGGCAAGCTGGAACTTGCCTGGACCCAGCGGACCGGCGACCTGCCCGACCGCGCGGAAGCGGTCGAGCATAAGCGCGAATATCATTCCGAAGCGACGCCGATCCATATCGGCGACACGCTCTATACCTGTACCCCGCATTCGATCGTCCAGGCGATCGACGCGACGACCGGGCGGACCAAATGGACCTGGAGGGATCAGGTCAGCCGCCAGGGCAACAGCTATCTCGTCTGTCGCGGCGTCGCCTTTTACCAGGCCCCGGCGGGCACGCCCTGCCCGCGCCGCATCTTCGCGCCGACCTTCGATGCGCGCATGATGGCGCTGGATGCCGATACGGGGCGGCCCTGCCCCGGTTTCGGCACGAATGGCGGCATCGACCTGCGCCGCAACATGGGCGTGTCAGGCCCGGCGGACCAGATCAGCACCTCGCCCCCCGTCGTCGCGAACGGCCGCCTGATCGTCGGGGAGCGGATCGTCGACAACGTCAACCGCAACATCCCCAGCGGCGTCGTGCGCGCCTATGATCCCGTAACGGGCGCCGGCATCTGGGCCTGGGACGTCGGTCGGTCGCAGGACGCGATCCCGCCCTTGCCCGAGGGGCAGACCTATACGCGCGGCACACCCAATGTCTGGGGCGCGATGACAGCCGATCCGGCCAATGGCCTGGTCTATCTGGGTACCGGCAATGCCTCGCCCGATTACTGGATCGGCTGGCGACGGCCGTTCGACGACCGGTTCGGCACCGCCATCGTCGCGCTGGAGATCGCCACCGGCAAGCTGCGCTGGGTCCGCCAGCTGGTCCACCGCGACATGTGGGACATGGACCTGCCGATCGGCCCGTCGCTGTTCGACTATCGCGCGCCGAACGGACAAACGATCCCGGCACTGATCCAGACGACCAAGATGGGCCAGGTCTATTTCCTCAACCGCCTGACCGGCGCGCCGATCACCCCGATCGTCGAGCGGTCCGCGCGCCAGGACGGTGCGACGCCGGGGGTGAAGGTGTCCCCGACCCAGCCCTGGTCGGTCGGCCTGCCGTCCTTCACCCCGCCCGCCCCGACCGAAAAGGCGACTTGGGGCGCGACGCCGATCGACCAGCTCTTCTGCCGGATCGACATTCGCCGCGCGCAGGGCACCGGCATCTATCAGCCGACGGGGTTGAAGCCGATCATCGGCCATCCCGCGTTCGACGGCGTCACCGACTGGGGCGGCGCGGCGCTCGATCCGGTGCGGCAGGTCTTCACCGTCAACACGATGGAGATGCCGTTCAAGATCTGGCTGATGCGCCGCGACGATCCGCGCGTGAAATCCTATATGGAAAAGAAGAAGGGCGGCGAGAATGCGCGCGAGCCCAACCTCCAGACCCAGTACAACACCCCCTATGTCGCGGTGGTCGCCGCCTGGATCGGCCCGTTCGGCGCGCCGTGCAACGCGCCGCCCTGGGGCCATTTGACCGCGGTCGACCTCAATACGAAGAAGGTCGTGTGGAAGAAGATATTGGGCACCGCGCAGGACACCGGCCTGTTCGGCAGCCATCTGGGCGTGCTGATCAAGACCGGCGTGCCCAATCTGGGCGGCTCGATCATCACCGCGTCCGGGATCGTGTTCATCGGCGCGACCACCGACCAGTATTTGCGCGCATATGACCTGAAGAGCGGCAAGGTCCTGTGGCGTGCACGGCTTCCCGCAGGCGCGCAGGCAACGCCGATGACCTATCGCGGGCGCGACGGGCGGCAATATGTCGTCATCACCGCCGGCGGGCATGGCGCGCTGGGCACGCGTTATGGGGATTATACGATGGCGTTTGCGCTGCCCAAGGGGGTGTGAGGAGCGTCAGATAAACTGCGAAAGCTCACCCAAGACACACCCCTCCCGCAGGCGGGAGGGGATGGGGGAGGGAAAGGAGTCTCACCGAGACCATCGCCACCGTGGCAGCCCCCTTCCCCAAACCCCTCCCCCGTCGCTGAGGAGGGGCTCAAGGCATCAGAAGATCGACCATTCCAGGATCGCGGGTTCCTTGGCCTGCACCGTCATGCGCAGGAAGCGCGCCTTGCCCGGATGGCGCAAGGTGATCGGCGAGCCGCGCACTCCCGTCTCCGCGGCGACCTGACGCCAGTTCTTGCCGTCCACCGACGCCTCGATCCGCAGATCCTGCGGCTGGATCGCAAAGGCCGGACGCACCCGGCTTTCGCGCAACGTCCGCACCATGCCCAGGTCGGCGGTCAGCACCGGCGGCTGCCCGGTGTCCGGCCGCCAGGCGGTCGCGTAGTTATCGTCCGCCGCCAGCGCATCGGCACCCTTGCCGGTCCAGCGCAAGCCCCGTGTCCGATGCGCCGCAAAGGCCGGGATCACCGGATCATGGCTGGGCCGGACTTTCTCCAACAGGCCATCGCCACGTACGGTCAGCGGATCGACCGCCACCTGCCGCAACACCCGCTCGCCGCCCATGACGAAGGGCAGCGCCTGGCGGTGATAGAGGATGTAGGACCGCCCCTGGTCCGCGAAGATCGCGTGATGGCCCGGGCTGATGATCTGCTTGCCGGCATCGGTTTCCAGGACCGGGCTGTTCGCCGCCTCGACAAAGGGCCCCATCGGCGACGATCCGACCGCATAGCGCACCTTGTAGGTGTCCTTGGTCGTGTTGCCGTCGCTATAGGTCAGCAGGTATCGCCCCTTCTCCTTCACCATGAAGGGGCCTTCGAAATAGTTTGCCGGGGTCACGTCCTTCGGCGCGCCATCGAAATGGACCATGTCGGGCTTCAGCTTCACGACGAAGCAATGCCCGTTGACCCAGTTCAGCCCCGATCCCCAATAGAGATAGGCCTGGCCGTCATCATCGACGAACGCCTCGGCATCGATCATGTGATAGGCGGGCGCGAAGTCGCGCGCGATCAGCGGCTTGCCGCCATTGGCATCGGCCCAGGGACCCGCCGGAGAGGCTGCGGAGCCGACCCATACCTCGCTGCCGACCGAGACATACATATACCAGCGGCCGTTCGGTGCCTTGACCACCGAGGGGGCCCAGACCTTCGCATCGCCCGAGGTCGGGCTGGTCGCGGCCTGCTTTGTCGGCCAGTTGGGCTGGGAGAAAGTCCAGTCGCGGCCATTGTCCGAGGTCCACAGGCCCAGACGGTCATCCCCCCACGGGTCGATCGTGGCGAAGATGTACCAACGCCCCCCATCGCGCACGATGGAGGGGTCGGCGAAATAGCCGGGGAGCAGCGGATTGCCCGCGCCCGGCGCATTCCACGAAAGGTCGCGCCGGGGCGCGGCGGACCCCGCCATCGCAGTTCCCCATATTGGGGCGAGCAGGACGGCGGCGAACAGCGCCCCGGCGCGGGACCACATCAGCGCAGGTCCAGCATCACGACCGACTTGGCCGGGATCTGCACGGTCAACATGCCGCCCGACAGCGTCGCGCCGTTGAACGGCTGCGGCGTGATCTGGTTCGGCGCGTCGAAGGTGTTGTGCGCGTCCATCGCCGTGCCGGTCAGGATACGACCCGACACCTGGGCGGCGTTCAGACCGTCCAGCTTGACCGAGACGGTCGTGGGCTGGTTGGGATCGACATTGGTCAGGCCGACATGGACCACGCCCGCCTTGTCCCGCACGGCCGAGGCGCTGACCGCCTTCATCACCCACTGGTCCTTGTTGTACCAGCGCGACTGCACGTCGACCGGCAGGACGGTCGCGTCCTGATAGTCCTTGTACATGTCGAAGACCCAGTAGGTCGGCGTCTTCACCATGCGTGCGCCGTCGGTCAGGATCATCGCCTGGAGGACGTTGATCATCTGCGCGATGTTGGCGCCGCGCACCCGGTCGGCGTGGCGGGCGAAGATGTCGAGGTTCAGGCTCGTCACCACCGCGTCGCGAAGCGAGTTCTGCTGATAGAGGAAGCCCGGATTGGTGCCGGGTTCGACATCATACCAGGTGCCCCATTCGTCGACGAGCAGCGCGACCCGCTTGTTCGGATCATATTTGTCCATGATCGCCGAGTGCCGGGTCAGCAGCTCTTCCATCTTCAGCGTCTTGGACAGGGTGCGGGCCCAGGCCTCCTCGTCGAAGCCGGTCGCCGCGCCCTTGTTCGCCCACGAGCCGGGGACGGTGTAATAATGGACGCCGATGCCGTCGAACGCGGAGCCCGCATCGCGCATCATCACTTCGGTCCAGTTGTAGTCGTCATTGTTGGCGCCGCTGGCGATCTTCATCAGCTTTTCGCCGGCCGGCACCTTCAGGAACGTCGAGTAGCGGCGCGTCACGTCGGCGGCATATTCGGGACGCATATTGCCGCCGCAGCCCCACAACTCGTTGCCGATGCCGAACATGGCCAGCTTCCAGGGGCGGTCGCGGCCGTTCTTGCGGCGCTCCTCGGCATAGGTCGATTTGGACGGGAAGGTCATATATTCGACCCACTCGGCCATCTCGGACGGCGCGGCCGAGCCGACATTGCCCGAGACATAGGCCTCGGCGCCGACCATCTCGCTATAGTTCATGAATTCGTTGGTGCCGAAGCTGTTGTCCTCGGTCACGCCACCCCAGTTGGTGTTGACCTTGGTCAGGCGCTTGGATTGCGGACCGATACCTTCGCGCCAGTGATATTCGTCGGCGTAGCAACCGCCCGGCCAGCGGATGACGGGAACGCGGATCGCCTTCAATGCGTCGATGACGTCGCGGCGATAACCGTTGATGTTGGGGATCTTGCTGCCCTTGCCCACCCAGATGCCCGGATAGATGCCGGTGCCCAGATGCTCGGCAAACTGGCCGAAGATGCGGCGGTTATAGATCGGACCCGGCCGGTCGCCGTGCACCGACACGGCGTCTCCGGTGGTCGTCGGCGCGCTGGCCGCCGCCGTCTGGGCGCTCGCCGCGCCCGCGAACAGCGTGGCGGCGGCCGCCGCGAACAGGAATTTCGTTGCCCTTTTCATGGATTCTCCTCTGCCTGACGCGGCATGATGACTTATTGTCAGAGTAAAGGATAGCCCTATTGCGGTTCCGTCGCGCGGCCGGGCCTGGCCTGGTCGGGGGTCGTGCCCTGGCCGGTGAAAGGCTCCAGGCGGAAGACGACCCGCGTCGGCTCAAGCTTCGTCCGGTATTTCATGTGCGGCTGGCCGACATGGCTCCATGTCGTGTCGCCGCCGACACCCCATTGCGCGGCATCGATGATCAGCGTCGTCTCGCCATGGGCCACGATATCGGTCGATTTCCAGGTGCCGGGCGCGCGGCGGTAGAGATCGGTATAGGGGAATGCGAGCGCCTGCATCATCAGCGGCCGGGGCGCGCGGACCCGCAGGCCGCCCCCCTCGCCCGACAACTCCATCCAGCGGACATCGACCTTGTTGCCGGTGTCCTGGGGACGCATGTAATCATGGTCCTGCTCGGCAATCGTCCCGCGCCACAGCCCGATCGCGGCCGAGCTTTTCCGATCGACATAGCTTTCATGCGGGCCCCGGCCATACCATTCGACCGTCTTCATCGTCGTGGGCATGGTGTACCACAGGCCGATGCGAACCGGCGGCGGCAGGTCGGCCTTGAGCGGCACGAACTGCCCGTCGACATCGACCGCACCGTCGCCCGCCATCCTGTATCGGGTGACGAAGCGCGCCGCCCCCGCCCCCATCTCGTGATCCACCGTCACGCTTCGATCTGGACCGATCGATACACTGCGTACCTGATAGCGGCCGTTCATCGTGAGCCACGGGCCCTGCTGCGCCACCGTGCCATTGGCGGTGTCGTTGTCGGTTTCGGCACGGACGAAATTGGGCTTGCCGCCTTTCGCCAGCACGCGCCCTCCCGAGGCATAGCTGGCGACCAGCCCGGTCTTGCGATCGATGACCAGCTCCGCCCCGTTCGCGGAGAGGGTCACATTGTCGGCCGTATCCGCGACGGCGACCTGGCCCTTGGCGGCAACCGGCATGGCAGGCGCGTCGCTCAGCGCGAACTGCTCCCAGCCGATGACGTAATTCGCCGGAACCGCACGGATCGTGCCGTCCTTGGCATGGGCGCGGACGGTCAGCAGATATTCCGCCCCGGCCTCGGGCGTGAACTTCGGTGCGAGCGCGACCGTCTGCACCTGTCCGGCGGCGGTGGTCAGCGCAGGCAGATCGCCCTTCGCCACCACGACCCCGTTCTTCTCCACCACCCAGTCGAAAGTGAAGCCCGACAGGTCGATAAAGTCATGACGGTTGTGAACGGTCAGACGCCCGGTCTTCGCATCATAACCGTCGAAGCGGATCGGCGACTGGACCTTCTGCACCTCATAGAGTTGCGGGTTGGGGGTCCGGTCGGGCTGGTTCAGCCCGTCGCCAAACTCGATATCGCCGCCGGGATTCGGGCCATATTCGCCGCCATCGCCCCAGTAACGCCGCCCGTCCCTGGTATAGCGGTACATGGACTGGTCGACCCAGTCCCAGATGAAACCACCCTGCAACTTGGCGTGGGCGTAGATGGTGTCCCAATAATCCTTGAAATTGCCGCCCGAATTGCCCTGCATATGGGCATATTCGCATTGGATCATCGGCTGGGTCCGCGTCGGGTCCTCGGCCCAGTCGACCATCTTCTCGATATCGTCATACATGGGCGCATAGATATCGACGTAGGAATTGGGCTGGTGGCTCCAGTCGAGCGTCCCCCAGCCGAGATAGGAAATCAGCCGCGAGCCGTCGCGCCGCCGGATCGCCGCCGCCGCCTTCTCAAAATTCGGGCCGATGCCTGCTTCGTTGCCCAGCGACCAGAAGATGATCGAGGGGTGGTTCTTGTCCCGCTCGACCATATTCATCACGCGGGCAACATGCGCGCTTTCCCAGGCGGGGTCGAAGCCGATCTGATACCTGCTCCGCTCGTCACCGTGGCGGTTGCCCTGCTCCATATAG
Organism: Sphingomonas sp. CFBP8993; assembly: GCF_034044895.1. Taxonomy (NCBI): domain Bacteria; kingdom Pseudomonadati; phylum Pseudomonadota; class Alphaproteobacteria; order Sphingomonadales; family Sphingomonadaceae; genus Sphingomonas; species Sphingomonas sp. CFBP8993. The sequence continues at coordinate 25,854 of NZ_JAXCWU010000005.1, forward strand.
GCGTGGCTCTCGATATTGGCCTCGTCCATCAGGTAGAAGCCATATTCGTCCGCCAGCGCCAGGAAGCGCGGGTCGTTGGGATAGTGCGAGGTGCGGATCGCGTTGAAGTTGTTGCGCTTCATCAGCTCCAGGTCGCGACGCATCGACTCCTCGGAGATGACGTGGAAGGTTTCCGGGTCATGCTCGTGCCGGTTGACGCCGCGGATCATAATGCGGCGGCCATTGACCATGACCTGCCCGTCCTTGATCTCGACGGTGCGAAAGCCGATCCGCTGCGGCGTGGCCTGCACCACCTGTCCTTGCGCGTCGACCAGTTCGACCAGCAGCGTGTAAAGGTTGGGCGTCTCCGCCGACCATGCCCGCACGCCGGGCACCGCCGCATCCAGCGTCGCCGAGGTCGCGCCCTTCGCTAGCGCCACTTGCCGCGTCACCACCGTCCGCTCGCCGTCAAGCAGCGTCATCCGCGCCGTCATCGCCTGGGGCAGCGCGGGCAGCGTCAGTTCTGTCGACAGCGTCCCATCGCGATAGCCCTTGTCTAGCCCGGCATGGACGAACAGGTCGTCGATCCGTGTCCGGGGCACGGCGCGCAAATAGACCGACCGCTCGATGCCCGAGACGCGCCAGAAATCCTGATCCTCCAGATAGCTGCCGTCCGACCAGCGATGGACCTGGATCGCCACGACGTTGCGCCCCGGCTTCAGGAACCGCGTGACGTCATATTCGGTGGGGAGCTTTGAATCCTCGGAGTAACCCGCCTCCTGCCCGTTGATCCACACCCGATAGGCCGATCCCGCCGCACCGATCTGAAGGATCACATCCTGCCCACGCCACCCGTCGGGCAAGGTGATATCACGACGATATGATCCCGTCTCGTTGTCGTCATGCGGCACGAGCGGCCGGTTCGCCGGGAAGGGATAGGTAATGTTATTGTATTTGGGCTTCCCATACCCGTGCGCCTGCCACATTGCGGGGACCGGAATCGTCTTCCACTTGGACACGTCGTAATCGGGCCGCTCGAACCCCTTGGGCGCACCGTCGACCGAGGGGGAGAAGGCGAAGGACCAGGCGCCGTCCAGGCTCATATAACGGCTGGACTTGGCCTTATCCCCCGCCAGCGCCAGCGCACGGCTTTCATAGGGAAAGGCGGTGGCGCTGGCGGGCCGGGTGCCGCGCGCGTTGACGGCGGGGTTCTCCCAGTCGGGGCGGCGGGGATCGACCTGCACCGGGGCCACTTGCGGACCGTTCGTCTGGGCCGGAACGGGGCTCGCCAGAGCCACCACGGCCGCACCGGCCGCCAAACGCCACTTCATGCCACTCCCCTTTTTTATCGCTGCGCCGCCGCGCTTGTGGCCATGGCATAGCCATGTTGTCGGAGAAATGCGTCATGATCGGGCATCAGCTCAAGCGATTTTCGCGTCACCGTCGCAATATGCGCCAGTCGCGCAGCGGCTTCCTCGCCCGCCATGCCCAGCGCGATCGGGTCGAACCCGCGCGGGCTCAACCCCTGCCCGTCCATCACCGCCAGCCAGCTCGTCTTGGTGAACAGCGCCTCGCCCTCGCGATGGATTCGCCCCGTCGCGCGATAGATATCCAGCCGATCCTGCAAGGTTTCGGGCACCGTCATGGTGCGCAGATCCCGCCAATAGCATGTGTCGTCACGGTCGGTGGCGTGGAAGTGCAGGATGATGAAGTCCCGGATATCCTCATATTCCTCCGCCATCAGCCGATTATAGCGGCGGCGGTCGGCGGCTTCGAACGCGGTCGTCGGCAGCATTTCGAGCATCCGTGCGATACCGACCTGGATCAGATGGATGCTGGTCGACTCCAACGGCTCGAGAAAGCCGCCCGCCAGCCCCAACGCGATGCAGTTTCCTTCCCACATCCGCGTCCGCCGTCCGGTACGGAAACGGATGCTGCGCGGCTCGGCAAGTGCTGGTCCATCCAGCCCCGCCAGCAGCCGCGCGGTCGCTTCATCGTCAGACAAATGGGTCGAGGCATAGACGATGCCGTTGCCGGTGCGATGCTGAAGCGGGATGCGCCACTGCCACCCCGCCCCGTGCGCGGTGGAACGGGTATAGGGCGTCAGCGCACCGGTCCGTGCCGAGGGCACGGCGATGGCGCGGTCGTTGGGCAGCCAATGTCCCCAATCCTCGAACCCGACGCCCAGCGTCTCGCCCAGCAGCAGCGCGCGAAACCCCGAGCAGTCGATGAACAAATCCCCCGCGATCCGCGTGCCGTCCTCCAGCACCAGCCCCGCGATCAACCCGTCGTCGCGGCGCTCCACGGACGCGACCTGCCCTTCATGCCGTAGGACACCCTGCGCCTCGGCCCGGCGACGTAGAAAGCGGGCATAGAGCCCGGCATCGAAATGATAGGCATAACCGATATGGCCCAGCGGCGTGTTGCCGGGGCGCGGGGTGGTGAAGCGGTTGGCCGCCGCCGCCTGAGTCGCCAGCGCATAGGCGTCGAGTGGTGCGGCACGCCCCGCCTGCTTCATGCGCTGCCAGATCGCCTCGAACGGAATGGCCCCGAAATCATGGCCATAGGTGCCGAAGGGGTGGAAATAACGGTGGCCGGGCCGCCGCCAGTCGACGAACTCGATACCCAGTTTGAAGGTGCCGTTGGTTTCGCGCACGAACTCGCGTTCGTCGATGCCAAGCAGCGCGTTGAAGGCCTGGATCGGCGGGATCGTCGCCTCGCCGACGCCGATCGTGCCGATCGTATCGGATTCGACCAGCGTGATGGCGGGTCCGTCACGGCCCAGAACGCGGGACAGCGCCGCCGCCGCCATCCAGCCGGCGGTCCCACCGCCCAGGATGACGATCCGCCCGATCGCCGCAGGGTCGCCGTGCTGCGGGGCGGTCCGGGGCTGTTGCATCATGCGTCCGATCGCACCATTGCCTGAGGAAAGGCGGCATGGGGGCGGTGCCTCCCCCATGCCGAGGTGGGGTCGTCAATAAAGGACGCGGATCGATGCGCCAAAGCGGCGATCGTTCAGCTGATACTGAAGCGGTGCGGCAGGCGTGCCGATGTACAGCACGTTCATCCGGTTGTTCAGGTTCACCGCATCGATCGATACCGCGAGATTCTTGGTCAGGTTGAGGTTCAGCGAGGCGTCGAGCGAGGCATAGGGGCGTGCATATTGCGCCTCGCCATTCGCACCGCTGCCCGTGGTCGCATCGAGATAGCTGGAACGCCAGTTCCAAGCGACACGCGCGGTCACCGGGCCCTTCTCGTACAGGCCGATCAGATTGTAGCTGTGCTTGGACAGCTTCTCGAGCGGCAACGACTGCGGCGCGTTGGGATTGTTGCCCGCGAACGGATTGGCGACGTTGGAGTCGACATAGGTATAGTTCGCCTGGATCCCCAGACCGCTGAGCAGGCCCGGCAGGAAGTCGAAGAACTGCTGATAGCCGATCTCGGCGCCCTTCACCGTGCCGCTGCCCGAATTGACGACGGTGTTCACGTCGTAAGCCCGACCGCCATAGACTCCGACGACCCGGCCGCTGGCCAGGAAGCCGTCGATCTTCTTGTAGAAGATACCGCCGGTCAGCGAGCCCGCAGAGGCGAAATACCATTCCGCCGTCAGGTCCAGATTGTCCGAGTCGATCGGGCTGAGCCGTGGATTGCCAGAACTGGCGCTCGGCCGTCCGGTCGCCGGATTGACCTGGTTCGGGTTGTTGAGCGTGATGTTGGTCGAAAGCTGGTCGAAATTGGGGCGCGCCAGCCCCTTGGAATAGGCGAAGCGCATCTGGAACTCGTCGGTCAGCCGGGCGCGCAGGTTCACGCTGGGCAGGACGCGATTATAGCGGTTCTTGAGCGCCAGCGGCGCACTGCTGCCATCGGCGTTGAACTGCGTGCCGTTGGACGTCAGGTCGGTGCGGATGATCCGCGCGCCGGCGCTGCCGTCGAAGCGCACGCCGCCCGCCTCGAACTCGTAATCGGCCATGCCCCAGGCGGTGTAGGTCTTTTCGGTCTGGTTGTTCAGGTCGCCCGGCGTGAAGGCATCCTTGGTCTTCGCGCCGAACAGCGCATAGAGCGCCTTGGTCTGTGCCCAGACGCCGTCTCCCGCCGGGAAGGCCGGGTACAGGATACCCCCCTTCACCGTATTGCCGTCGAACCAGTTGGCCGACGGCCCCTTCATCGCCAGCTGCGGGAAGCGCGACAGCGGGATCAGCGCGGTGCCGGCCGGGGCATCGGTGCCCGGTGCCACCCCCTGGTACAGGCTGACGCCGTTCCAGGTGCCGCGCAGGTCGATGGTATTGTCGGCGAAGCGCGCACCGCCGCGCAGCTTCTGGAGCACACCGCCCTTGAAATCATATTCGATGTCATAGGCGAGCGCGAGCGTCTCGGCATCGTTGCGCTGGAGCGAGTCGGCGATGAACGGCAGCGTATAGTTGGCAGGATTGTTCAGCACCGTCGGGTCGGTCACGTCCCAGCGCGGATATTTGCCGCGCAGGTCGAACACCACGGTCGAGGGATGCGGCGCGTTGAGCGCGGTCTGCCCCGACCGGTTGTAGAGCGACAGGACATGGCCGTTGCGATCGGCATTATAATAGGACGTCAGATACTGGACGTCGAAATTCACCTTCGCCCGGTCGGTCGCCTGCCAGCCGACGTTGAAGGTATAGTTCTGGCTGGCGCTCCACAATTCCTGGTCGAAACGCCCGGTCTCGAACGTCTGGGGCGAAAGCGCGCCGCTGGTCGCATAACCCTGGTCGTTGAAGGTGAAGGCCGCGCCCGGCGCTGCACCCGTGCCATAGGAGGTGACCTGCCCGGCGGCGTTATACTGGTTCGAGCGGTTGTTGTAGTCGTAGTAATAGGCGCCGGTGCGGTTGAACCAGTATTTGGTGCCCTGATACTGGGCGGTGACCAGCACGTCCTCGTTCGCCTGCCATTGCAGCGCGGCGGCGATGCCGAAGCGGCGGCGGTCGCCGCTGTCGTCATAGATTTCGAAGCCGTACGGGATGCGCGCATTGGCGGGCGCGTTGGCGATCGTGCCCGGCTGCGCCTCGGCGAAGGGCCCGGCGAGCAGGCCGTCCTGGCGATACTGGCTCTTGGAATAGACCGCGTTGACCAGGATGCCGATCTCACCGATCGTGCTGTCGAAGCGGTTGCTGTACAGGCCCGAGATCGAGCCGCCGAACTTGTCGACCCGGTCATAATAATTGCCGCGCGCGGTCAGCGAGATAACCTGACCCGCCGAGTCGAACGGCCGGCGCGTACGCAGGTTCACTGCGCCGCCGATGCCGCCCTCGATGATGTTGGCGGGTGCGTTCTTGTACACGTCGATGCCCGCGAGCAATTCGGGGGGCACGCCCTCCAGATCGAAGGCACGGCCGCCCGATGCCGAGTAAACGGCGCGGCCATCGAGGAAATTCTGCACCTGAGTCAGGCCGCGCACGGTCACGGCGGGCTGGGTGCGGTGATCGAAGTCGGTCGCGCCTTCGCCGTAACGACGCTGGATCTGGACGCCGGTGATACGCTGCAACGCCTCGGTCGTGTTCGCGTCGGGCAGCTTGCCGATATCCTGCGCCTGGACCGAGTCGACGATCTGGTCGGCATTGCGCTTGATCGCCTGGGCAGAACGAAGGCTCTCGCGGACGCCGGTGACGACGATGTCCTGGTCACTGGGTGGGGCCTTGGCGGCCTGATCGGCGGTCAGTGCCTGGGTCGATTGCGCGGTCGCCTGGACCTGCGCCATGGCCGGTGTGCCCCACAAAGCCGCCATGGACGTACCGCACAGCAGAATCGTGCCGATCTTCATCGCCTTATCCCCTCCCTTTATAGGCCTGCCCATTTTGTCATGGGCGCGTACCTAATTGTCTGATTTATACGTTCCGTTCCGAGGCCTCGCAACTGGAATTTCCTGTCACGGCTGGCTTAACACGACCGAATATTTCACGGGAAAGCCTAAATGGTTCGATTGATGGCGTATTTTTGATCCGAAAACCGGGATTGACGGGCTGATCAATCCTGATCCTATAGTCAGACGTAAAACGGGAGCATGAGACTATGGGCGGGATGATTCCAGACAAGCCACGGCGATGGCGACTCGCTGCCCTGCTGGCCCTGGGCATGTCCGCAGCCGCCACGCCCAGCTTGGCGCAGCAGCCTGCATCACCGGCGATGGATCGCCCGGTGCCCGTGACGCTACGCCCCGCGATCGACCGGCCATCGACGGTGTTCGAGGGCTGGGGTACGGCGCTGGCCTGGTTCGCGCATGTCACCGGCGGCTGGCCCGAGGCGGAGCGGATCCGGCTGGCCGACCTGTTCTATGGTCCGGACGGGTTGGGCTGGACGATCGCGCGCTACAATATCGGTGGCGGCAATGCGGCGGATACCCCGCCCTATATGAAGGTGGGTCGCGCGGTGCCGGGCTTCTGGCGGCAACCCGCGGGCGTGAGCGGCAAGGATTGGTGGCGCGCCAACGACCCCGCCATGTGGGACTGGAACCAGGACGCCAACCAGCGATGGTGGCTGGATGCGATCACCGCCCGCGTGAAGCAACCGATCTTCGAGGCCTTCTCCAACTCGCCGCCGTGGTTCATGACGGTCAGCGGCCGAGTGTCGGGCGCGGAAAAGGGCACCGAGGACAATCTGCGCCCCGGCCAGGAAACCGCTTTCGCCACCTATCTGGCCCGCGTCACCGACGAATTGCAGCGGCGGCATCACCTGACCTTCCGCACGCTGTCGCCGGTGAACGAGCCCAACACCAATTACTGGTTCGCCGCCAATACGCAGGAGGGCGCGCATTGGAGCCCGGCGCGGCAGGCGCAGATGATCGACGCCACCGCCGCCGCGCTGAAAATCAGGGGGCTGGCGACGGTCATCGCCGCGCCCGACGAAACCGCCTCGCACCTGTTCGTCCAGGACTGGGCCGCCTACCCGCCCGCCACGCGCGCCAGGATCGGCCAACTCAACGTCCACAGCTATGGCACCGTGCACCAGACGGCGGTGCGCGACATTGCCCGCGCGTCGGGCATCAAGATGTGGATGAGCGAGAACGACACGCCCTTGTCGGGCGACCCGGAAGACCTGACCGGCATGGCGACGCCGCTGGCCTTTGCCGAGCATGTCGTCGGCGACCTCAAGCGGCTGGAGCCCGCCGCCTGGGTCTTCTGGCAGGCGGTCGAGGATCTCAGCACCCGCAAGGGCGAGAAGGGATCCAATTGGGGCATCGTCAAGGCCGACCTGATGGGCGCGGCGGACCAGCCCCATGCGATCCACGTCACCGGCAAATACTGGGCGATGGCGCAGTTCAGCCGCTATATCCGGCCGGGCGACCGGCTGGTGCCGGTGGACGACATGGATACGGTGGGAGCCTTGTCGCCGGACGGGCGGCGGCTGGTGCTGGTCCATGTCAATCCGGGCCTGTCCCCACGCCCGCTGACGGTGGCGGTGCCGGGGCGGTGGCAGCGGCGGATGATCGTGACCGATGCCGTTCATAAGGCTGTGGATATTTCGGGGGATATCGCGCCGCCGCAGTCGGTGGTGACGTTGATATTGACGCGGTGAGTTTTGGGCGAGCTCGGGGCGTGGTCTTCGAATGCGCCCAGGCTGAACGTCTGTTGGGGAAGGGGCTTCACGCTCCCGCCGTTCAGCTTGAGCCAAGTCGAGGGCCAAGGGAAAACCTCGGCCCCAAACCGATCACATCCCCGCATCCGGATCGGTCAGCCCGATCATCCGCCGCCCTGCCCTGCGCGCGAAATTCAGCGTCGCCTTCTTCCGTACATGGGCGGGCAGCGGCACGCTGTGCGCCTCGCGCACGATCGCGGCATCATAGCGGTCGGCGACGATGATCCCGGTCCGCTCAGGAAGAAATGCCGCGCTTTCCAGCGGCGACCAGTCGAACCCGGCCGGGACCGCCCAATAGAAGCGGTCGCAATGCGCCAGATAATCGGGCCATTTGCCGTCGCCGAGCATATCGGCGCGCGACACCTTGATCTCGACCACCACGACGTTCCCGCGCGCATCCAGCGCCATCAGGTCGGCACGGCGGCCGCCCTCCAATGGGACTTCGGGAATGGTCACGAGGTCGTGGCGGAGCAGCATCCGGGTCACGCCGCGCGCGACGTCAGCGGCGCAGAGTGGCGAGGCCGGGTCCTCGACACACGAAGCGGGCGGCATGTCCAACATGCCACCCGCTTAGAACATTCGGCGAACATTTGCAAAGCCCCGAGGGGGACCGCGTAAAAGCAAGGCCCCGAAACGGAGCCGTGACCATCAACGATAGAAGATGTGGTTGCCGATCGACGCGACCTTCTGGACGCGCACGCCCGGACGGTTGCCGGGGGTGTTGAAGTACAGTGCCTTGCCAGCGGTGCTGTCCCAGGCCTGGGCCAGGGCGACCTTGGCGACCGCGACGGCGGTGCGATAGGCGCTGCGCGACGGGCTGACCGAGGGGATTTCACCGCGGCGCACGAAGCTGAACTGGCCGCGCTGCTTGATGACGTCGCAGACGCCGGTCGGGAAGCGGCCCGACTTGGTGCGGTTCAGGATGACCTGGGCGACGGCGAGCTGACCGTTCAGCGGCTCACCCTGCGCCTCGAAATAGATGGCACCGGCCAGGCAGCGGAGCTCTTCGCTCGACGCAATCTCGTCCTGGTCGGCCACGGCGTCGGCCAGCGATTCATAATCGCCGTCGTCATCGCCTTCGGAAACTTGGGAAAAATCGGGGAGCGCGGACATCGTGGCCCGGGCGCTTTGGGGAACCATCGCCAATTCGGCGGCGTTGATCCCGGAAACAGCCATTGCAGAGGCTGGAGCAGCGACCCCACCGGCGGCGACGTTGGTCGCAAGGCTGGGGGTGCTGGTGGCGAGAAGACCCGCCAGGGAAAGAGCCATGGCCGCAGATGCCGCGACTCGCTTGAAAACGGTCATTCACTCGAACAGACATGCGGTTGGATCACGGACCCGAGCATTGCCAAAAGGCGCTCGTCCGGGCTTCCCCCCGACTGCGTAACCCACCGGATCGCACCCGATAAGCACAACGCTGATAGTTGATGGAGGGGCTCGTGGCCGATCCGGCCGCGTTCGTCAATGTTGCAGGATCGTTTCAGCGGTGAACCGTTCCGCCGCAGCGCCATCCAGTTCGATCACCCACAAGTCCGGATCGCGCGCCCGCCGCCGCCGCCAATAGCCGATCACATCGTTTGCAGGCGTCGAATCGATCAGCGCGGTTCGGCCATCCGGACCGATACCCCGCTCCAGCACCCGCTCGCGCCGTTCCGCATCGACGACGACGACCAGGATGCCGCCGGCATGGGCATCGCCCTTGGCCAGCACCATGCCCATGCCGCCGCTGTCGTTCATCCGGCGCAGCAGCGCGGTCACCAGCATATCGCTGGGCAGGCGACCGTCCATGCCGTCAGGCGGTCCGGTAACCGGGCAATCCGGCCAAAGCGATCTGCGAGCGCATGAAGGTGCCGGTGCCGCGCGCGACCTCTTCGCCCTCCACATCGATCAAGCGCGCATCGGCGACGAACACCCGCCGCCGCCCGCTGACCAACCTCCCCTCGGCCACCACTTCGCCCGCCTTCATCGGCCGGGTCAGCAGCAGGTTGAACTGCGTCGTCAGCAGGAAGCGGTCGGTGACCAGGCTGTTGCAGGCATAAAAGGCCGCATCGTCGAGCATCTTGAAATAGATGGTGCCATGCGCCGCGCCCGCCGCATGAAAATGCCGCTCGTCCACCCGAAAGCGGATTCGCGCGGTTCCGGCTTCGGGGATTTCGAGCGTGGACTGAAAAAACGCGTTGATCGGGGCCTTGGCATAGAGCGCCTCCAGCGCCCGGAAATGCGCGGCCTCGCCCTCAGGCCGCGGCGTCACGCGCGTCGGCCTGGCTCAGCAGCGCCCAGATCGCGTCCGGCGAACCCGCCCCGCGCAGCTTGGCGACGAAGCCCTTGTCGCGCAGGCGACGCGACACCCGTGCCAGCGCCTTCAGATGTGCCGAGCCAGCATCGGCGGGCGAGAACATCGCAAAGACCAAATCGACCGGCATGTCGTCGACCGCCTGGAAATCGACCGGCTGGGCCAGTCGGGCGAAGACGCCGACGATCTGGGTCAGCCCCGCCACCTTGCCATGCGGAATGGCGACGCCGCCGCCGAAACCGGTCGAGCCCAGCTTTTCCCGCTCGGCCAGCACATCGGCCAGCAGCTTGGCATCCTGTCCCGCAGGCCCGGCGGCAGCCGCCGCCAGCGCCTGGAACAGGGTCTTCTTGTTGGCGGCGCTGACGCCCGCCAGCACCGTATCGTGGCGCAACAGATCGCTGAAGTCGTTCATGGTCTTTCCGGTGCGCCCCCGCGCGGCCCGTCCAATAACGGGCCGCGCGGAAGAACGATAGAGCTTATCCGGTCGTACCGACCCGTTGTGGTTCAACCCAACCGATGGTTCCGTCGCCCCGGCGATAGACCATATTATACGAACCGGTGCCCGAATTCTTGAACAACAGCGCCGCAGTATTGCGCAGGTCAAGCATCATCACCGCATCCGACACACTGGCATCGGGAATATCGACGCGGGTTTCGGCGATGATCAGGGGCGCATCGCCCGCCTCGTCCTCGTCCACCTGTTCGGCGAACAGCGTATAACCCGCATCATAGGCCCCGGCCTCGGCCAGTTCGATCGCCTGGCCCGCATGGCGATCCTTCAGGCGGCGCGAGTAACGGCGCAGCTGCTTTTCGATCTTGGTCGCGGCACCGTCGAACACGAGGTGTGCGTCCTGCGCCTCGTGGCGGCCTTTGAGCACCAGGCCACGGGTGACGTGCATCACGATATCGCATTTGAACCCGACGTCGTGCGGGCCCTTGCCGAACGTCACCTCGGACGAGATGGCGCGGGCGAAGTATTTCTCGGCGATACCCTGAAGCCGGTCCGTCACATGGGTCCGCAGCGCGTCGCCCGTTTCGACCTGATGACCAGAAATCCGGATATCCATCGTCTTCTCCTTGATGCACTCTGGTGGGACGGTCCTTTTGGCCTGTCCCGTGGCGTCAACCGGACGCCTCGGCCCCCCAAACCGGATCGCTTATGCTCTTAAGAAACGCCGCATGAGCGGCGAGTTCCGCCTCGCTCGGCCGGAAATGGCGCGGCGGGCGAACCCGGGCCGGTGCGCGGGCGACGATCGTCGGCCCGCTATCGACCTCCGTATCGGCGAGCAGCCCCAGGCCGATCTGCCGTCCGCCCATCAGCTCGACATAGACCTGCGCCAGCAGCTGCGCGTCGAGCAGCGCGCCGTGCAGGACACGATGCGAGCGGTCGATGCCATAGCGCGAGCACAGCGCATCGAGCGTGTGCTTGGCGCCCGGATGGCGGCTGCGCGCGATCGCCAGCGTGTCGATCATCCGCGTCTTTTCATCGACCGGCGGAAAACCCAGCGCGCCCAGCTCGCCATTGATGAAGCCGAAGTCGAAGGTCGCATTGTGCGCGATCAGCGGCGCATCGCCGATGAAATCCAGAAAGTCGGAAACCCCGGCGGCAAAGACCGGCTTGTCCTTCAGAAAGGCATCCGACAGCCCGTGGACCGCCTGCGCCTCGGCCGGCATCGACCGTTCGGGATTGAAATAGGCGTGATAGGTGCGACCGGTTTCGACCCGGTTGACCAGTTCGACACAGCCGATTTCGACCAGCCGGTCGCCTTCCGAAAATTTGAACCCGGTCGTTTCGGTGTCGAAAACGATCTCTCTCATGAAACGACTATCGGCCTTCGGATGCGGCGATGCAAGCGATCAGCGTCCGCACTTTTTCGCGGGTTTCGGCCAGTGGAATATCGGTCGCGATGACATGATCGGCGCGGGCGCGTTTATCCACATCGGGCATCTGGCGCGCCAGGATCGCGTCGAACCTAGCCTTGGTCATGGTCGGCCTTGCCAACACCCGCGCCTCCTGTACTTCGGGTTTTGCCGAAACCACCAACACCTTATCCACAGATTTGTCGCCGCCGGTTTCGAACAACAGGGGCACGTCGACGACCACCAAAGGTGCGTCATCATGCGCCGCCAGAAAGGCCGCGCGTTCGGCCTGGACCGCCGGATGGACGATCGCCTCCAGCCGACGCATCGCCGAATCATCGCCCAGCACCGCCTGCCCCAGCGCCGCGCGACTCACGCCATCGGGTCCGGTCGTCCCCGGAAAAGCCGATTCGATCGCCGCCACCAGCGCGCCGCCGGGCCCTTGCAGGCGGTGGACACAGGCATCGGAGTCGAACACCGGCACGCCTTCGTCGCGAAACATCTGCGCCACGGTCGACTTGCCCATCCCGATCGAGCCGGTCAGACCCAGAATCTTCACCGCAACAGCATCGCGCGCAATTCGCCATCCCGCTCACGTGGGGGGACCGCACCGAAGAACAGCTCGAACGCTACCGCCGCCTGGCCGATCAGCATCTCCAGCCCGTCGATCGTCGCCAGCCCCCTCGCCCGCGCCGCCGCCAGCATGTCCGTCTCCAGCGGCGCATAGACGATGTCATAGACGACCGCGTCCTGCGGCAGGGCCGACAAGTCGAGGGCGAGTGGCGGCTGGCCGGTCATGCCCAGGCTGGTCGCGTTGACCACCAGCGCGCCGGGGGGCACAGCCTGGCCGATCGGCACGGCCCTTCCGTCGATCCCCAGGGAGGACAGCAACGCCGCGCCCTTTTCCACATCCCGGTTGAACAGCGTAACCGGGCCGACACCGATCCGTGCCAGCGCGTACAGCACCGCCCGGCCCGCGCCCCCTGCCCCGATGACCGTGACCGGCTTGCCTGCCAGATCGAACCGCTCGAGCGGTGCGGCAAAGCCCGCCGCGTCGGTATTGGTGCCGACCAACGCGCCCTGGTCTCCGCGAAAGACGGTATTGATCGCACCGATCGCGGTGGCGACGTCGCGTTGCTCCCCGACATGCGCCAGGCTCGCGATCTTGTGCGGCACCGTGATGTTGCAACCGCGCCAGTCCGGATCGGCGCGCCGCTCGGCGAAATAGGTGGCCAGCGCGTCGGGGCGGACATGCACCGCGCGATAGTCCGCCGCGATCCCCAGCGTCTCCAGCCAGAAACCGTGGATTTTGGGTGACTTGCTATGGCCGATCGGGTCGCCGATCACCTCCGCATAGTGCCGCGCCATTACGCCGCCATCCAGCCACGCTCACGCAGATATCCCAGCACGGGAAGCAACGGCATTCCCAATATGGTGAAATGGCTCCCATCGATCCGCGAGAAGAGCTGCACCCCCGGCCCCTCGATCCGGAAACACCCGACGCAGCCCGCGATCTGGGGCCATTCCTGGTCCAGATAGCGGTCGATGAACGCGCCCGACAGCGGGCGGACATGGAGTTTCGCCCGCTCGACATGGCGCCATACGGGGCGGCCATGCTCGGCGATGACGGCGGCGCTCCACAATTCGTGACTGCCGCCACTCATCCGCGCCAGATGCTCGGCCGCCTCTTCGCGACTCTCCGGCTTGTCGAGCAAAGTGCCGTCGCTCAGTGCCACGATCGAATCCGATCCCAGCACCGGGACCGGCCCGGCATTGGCGGAAACCTTCACCGCCTTCATCTCGGCCAGCGCGTCGGACAGGTCGCGCGGGGAGGCACCCGCCATCGCCGCCTTCACCCCCGCTTCGTCGACACGCGCGGGCAGCGCTTCATAGGCCACCCCGGCGGCGTCGAGCATCGCCCGGCGCGAGGCGCTTTGCGAGGCGAGGATGATCATGCGGGCTTCCTTTGGTTGACGAGCGAGATGATCGCGGCCGCCGTTTCCTCGATCGAACGGCGGGTGACGTCGATCACCGGCCAGTCATTGTCGGCGAACATGCGCCGGGCAAAGGTCAGTTCGCGGTTCACCGCCTCCTGCTCGACATAATCGGTGTCGGGCGCCTGGTTCAGCGACAACAACCGGTTGCGCCGGATCGCGATGAGCCGGTCCGCACTGGTGGTCAGCCCGACGACCAGCGGCTTCTTCAGCGTGAACAGAAAGGGGGGCGGGGGGCTTTCGACCACGATCGGGATGTTGGCGGTCTTATACCCGCGATTGGCGAGATAGATGGAAGTCGGCGTCTTGGACGAGCGGCTGACGCCTGCCAGCACGATATCGGCCTCTTCCCATTCCTCCCAGGCGATGCCGTCGTCATGCGCGATGGTGAACTGGATCGCATCGACCCGCGCGAAATAGGCGGCGTCGAGCACATGCTGGCGACCGGGGCGCATCTTGGCCTGGACGCCCAGCAGGCCCGACAGCGCGGCATTGACCGGATCGAGCGGGGCGACCGTCGGCAGGCCCAGCGCATGGCAGCGGCTTTCCAGCACGCGCCGCGTCGTCGAGTTGACCAGCGTGTAGATCACCAGTCCCGGATTCTGCGCGATCTCCTGCAGGATGCGCTCCAGATGGCTCTCGGTGCGGACCATCGGCCAGAAGTGGCGGACGGTTTCCACATCGTCATATTGCGCCAGCGCCGCCTTGGCGATGTTCTCCAGCGTTTCGCCGGTGGAATCGGACAGCAGGTGAAGATGGAGGCGCGTCGTCATGGCCGGACTAATGACTCTGTGGATAACATGTCGCGAATCGGTAGCGTAACTTCGCCGACCGGCCAAGCGGCGGACCGGCGGTGGATAACGACCGATTCGTCCACAATGAATCTCACAGGCCCGATTCTTTTCCACAGGCTGTGAGTTACGGGGGTGATGAATCCGAATCCCGTTGAATCGGCGATTCCCCATGAGTCAACGTGTTGGCATATCGGGGAGAGCCGCATAATCCCGACAACCAACGTGCCAACCACTTCAACAATCCATTCTTAGAATCTTCTTGAATAGAAGAAGGGGGGTCTCCTGACCGACGTTTCGATCCAAAAGCCCCTGCTCGCCGTGCTGTCGGGTGAGCGGCAGGCGACACCGCCGATGTGGCTCATGCGGCAGGCGGGCCGCTATCTGCCGGAGTATCGCGAACTCCGGGCGCAGAAGGGTGGCTTCCTGGCGCTGGCCACCGATCCGGAGGCCGCAGCCGAAGTGACGGTGCAGCCTATCCGTCGCTTCGGCTTCGACGGCGCGATCCTGTTCTCCGACATCCTGATGGTCCCCTGGGCGCTGGGCCAGGACCTCAGCTTCGGGGCGGGGGAGGGGCCGCGCCTGGCGCCTGCGCTGGTCGATCATGCGCTAAATGCCCTCACACGTGTCCCAGAGCGCCTCGATCCGGTCTATGCCACCGTGGCGCGGGTCGCGGGCCAGTTGCCGCCACAGACCAGCTTCCTGGGCTTTGCGGGCTCTCCTTGGACGGTCGCGACCTATATGGTGGCGGGGCAGGGGTCGAAGGACCAGGGCGAGACGCGGCGCTTCGCCTATAACGATCCGGTCGGGTTCGGCGCGATCATCGATGCGATCGTGGCCATGACCGTGGATTATCTGGCGGGGCAGGTCGCCAACGGCGTCGAGGCGGTGCAGCTGTTCGACAGCTGGGCCGGTTCGTTATCGCCGGCGCAGTTCGAACGCTGGGTGATCGCCCCCAACGCCGCGATCGTGGAGGGTTTCCGCCAGCGCTGTCCGGGCGTGCCGGTGATCGGTTTCCCCAAGGGGGCAGGGGGCAAGCTGCCCGCTTATGCCCGCGAAACCGGGGTGGACGCGGTCGGGCTGGACGAGACGGTCGATCCGGTCTGGGCCGACACCCATCTGCCCGAAGGGCTGCCGGTGCAGGGCAATCTCGATCCGCTGGCGCTGATCGCCGGGGGCGAGGCGCTGGACGGGGCGGTGGACCGCATCCTCGCGGCCTTTACCGAGCGGCCGCATATCTTCAACCTGGGACACGGCATCCTGCCCGACACGCCGATCGCGCATGTCGAGCATCTGATCGCCCGTGTGAGGAACCGCGCATGATCGGACTGCTGGGGGCCGCCTATGACTGGGTGAAGGCGGCGCATATCATCTTCGTGATCTTCTGGATGGCCGGGCTGTTCATGATGCCGCGCTATCTGGTCTATCATCAGGAAGCCCTGGTGGCGGGCGATAGCGTCGATGCAGCCCGCTGGGTCGAGCGCGAGGGCAAGCTGCGCAAGATCATCCTGACCCCGGCGATGATCGTGGTCTGGGTGCTCGGGCTGTTGCTGGCGGGCTCGCTGGGGCTGTTCTCGGGTGTGCCGGGGCTGGGTTGGCTCCATGCGAAGCTGGCCTTCGTCCTGCTGCTCAGCGGCTATCATGGCTGGATGGTCGGCTATTCCAAGACGCTGGCGCGTGGGCAGACGAAGCTCAGCGGCAAGCAGCTGCGGATGATCAACGAGGTCCCGGCGCTGGCGGCGGCGGTGATCGTCGTGCTGGTGGTGATCAAGCCGTTTTAACTTTCTCCCCTCCCGTAAACGGGAGGGGGTGGGGGAGGGCAGGGAGTCTCACCGAGATCATCGCGCGTGGCTTTCCCTCCCCAAACCCCTCCCGCCTGCGGGAGGGGCTTAAGAAACCTTTCCCCATTGACTTGGCCTTCCCCGAAACCTAACTCCGACCCTGTACGGCGCGGTCCTCGCGTCGGGTACGCTTCCTTATCGACAGCCTCGTTTCGCCGCGATCCTCGCCGACCGACGCCCTCCGACCATCCGGACCGATCATGCATCTGAAAGACCTGAAAAAGAAAACCCCCGCCGATCTCGTCCAGCTGGCCGAGGAATTGGGGGTCGAGAGCGCGTCCACGCTGCGCAAGCAGGACCTGCTGTTCGCCATCCTGAAGGAGCAGGCGGAAAAGGGCGACCAGATCATGGGCCTGGGCACGATCGAGGTGCTGCCCGACGGTTTCGGTTTCCTGCGTTCGCCGGAAGCGAATTACCTGGCCGGTCCCGACGACATCTATGTCTCGCCCAATCAGGTCCGCAAGCACGGCCTGCGCACCGGTGACACAGTGGAAGGCGAGATTCGCGCACCCAAGGACGGCGAGCGCTATTTCGCGCTGACCAAGCTGACCAGCGTCAATTTCGACGATCCCGATGCGGTCCGGCACCGCGTCAACTTCGACAACCTCACCCCGCTCTATCCCGAGCAGAAGCTGATCCTCGACCCGGCCGACCCGACCCAGAAGGACAAGTCGGCGCGCGTCATCGACATCGTCAGCCCCCAGGGCAAGGGCCAGCGCACGCTGATCGTCGCGCCCCCGCGCGTGGGTAAGACGGTGATGCTGCAGAACATCGCCAAGGCGATCACCGACAACCACCCCGAAGTCTTCCTGATCGTCCTGCTCATCGACGAGCGTCCGGAAGAAGTCACCGACATGCAGCGCTCGGTGCGCGGCGAGGTCGTCTCCTCGACCTTCGACGAACCGGCGCAGCGCCACGTCCAGGTCGCCGAGATGGTGATCGAAAAGGCCAAGCGCCTGGTCGAGCACAAGAAGGATGTCGTCATCCTGCTCGACTCGATCACCCGTCTGGGCCGCGCCTACAACACCGTGGTCCCGTCCTCAGGCAAGGTGCTGACCGGTGGTGTCGACGCCAACGCGCTCCAGCGGCCGAAGCGCTTCTTCGGTGCGGCGCGCAACATCGAGGAGGGTGGCTCGCTGTCGATCATCGCCACCGCGCTGATCGATACCGGCAGCCGCATGGACGAGGTCATCTTCGAAGAGTTCAAGGGCACCGGCAACTCGGAAATCGTCCTCGACCGCAAGGTGGCGGACAAGCGCATCTTCCCGGCGCTCGACGTGGGCAAGTCGGGCACCCGCAAGGAAGAGCTGCTGGTCGAGAAGGACAAGCTGTCCAAGATGTGGGTGCTGCGCCGCATCCTGATGCAGATGGGCACGATCGACTCGATGGAGTTCCTGCTCGACAAGATGAAGAACTCGAAGACCAACGAGGACTTCTTCGACTCGATGAACCAGTAAGGGTGAGGGGCTCCGGCCCCGCCGACGCTACGGTTTCGATGGGTTCGCCAGCGGGAAACAAGCCCGCTGGCGAACCCATTTTCGTTTTGGGACGTTAGCAGGCCCGATCCCATCCCCTTTCGGGATCGTGCCGACCCAAGCACGGCACGGCCGCGTCGTTGCTTATCAGGCGACGCGGCCAAACGGGGCAGGCAGACGAACAGCAATTCGAGGCCTTCGTTCATACCGAGCGAAGGCGCAGCGCATGTCATGCGCCGGGTCGATAGTATCCCGCACCATTCCCCGTCGCTCCGAGGAAAAGGCCGGGGATAGTCTGTGGATAAGTCCGGTAGAAGTTACGGTCGGGTGCGTCCCGGACCACCCTGGCCCGGCCCGCCACCGGCGCCCGGTGCGCCGACCGCGCCGATATTGCCGAACAGATCCTGGAAGAAGCCGCGCTGGCGACCCAGGGTCGGCGTGGTCTTGCCATAGGGCGAGATGCTGGCGACCTGCTCGATGCCGCCGCGGCGGATCGTCGTCACGTTGCCCGCCTGATCGAAGCTGATCTGCAGCATGATCTGCGACGCGGGCTTGGGCAGGTTGAAGCCCAGGTTGCGGCTGTCGCGGGCGACATAATACCAGTCGCTACCATTGAACTGGCTGTTGATCGTCGGCGTGCCCAGCGTCTGGAGCACCGACTGGCGGTTGTCGACACCCGGCTGGATCGCGTTGACGAGATCGACATCGACCACATAGCCCTGATGCGACCGCAGCGGCGTACAGGCGGACGCGGCCAAGGCCATCGCCAGGCCGAGCCCGAGGGCGCGGGTGGTAGAAACGCTCATCATCATCTCCGGGCCGGGGATATCGGCCGCACAGGCAGGTATACAGGCGGTCGATCCGCTCGACCGTCACCCCCTCGATATGCCAAGGGAAAGGCGCATACAAGCAATTCGCGCGTGCGTCGGTCGCGCGATCAAGGAGGGGAGGGGTGCCATGGCCCTGGGCTGGATCAAGCAGGGGATCGCGCGCTATCTGGGCCGCGACGGGGATGCGGCGCTGCCGCTGTACAATGCCGTGGTGCTGCGCGCGCGCGAACCGCACTGGTATATCGACGGTGCGGTGCCCGATACGGTCGACGGCCGGTTCGACATGATCGCCGCCATCCTCTCGCTGGTCCTGATCCGGCTGGAGTCCGATCCTGCGGCGGCCGGGCTGGCGGCGCGTATTACCGAACGGTTCGTGACCGACATGGACGGCCAGCTCCGCGAACTGGGGATCGGCGATATCGTGGTCGGCAAGCATATCGGCCGGATGATGGCCATGCTGGGTGGCCGCCTGACCGCCTATCGCGAGGGGTTGGCGGGCGACGCCGCCATGCTGGACGCCGCGCTGGTCCGCAATCTCTACCGCGGCGAGGCGCCGGCCAACCGACACGCGGTTGCCCATGTTCGCGACGCGCTTCACACCCTACATGAGCGGCTGGCGGACGTTTCGCTTGCCCGCCTCACCCTTGGAGAATTGCCGTGACCCCCGAATGGAGCCGCCCCGAAAAGATCGACACGATCGGCGAGCGTGAGAAGCCGGTATCGATCGACACCACCGCCGATGAACGCCGTGCGCTGGCCCGGCGGTTCGGCCTGTTGTCGGTGGACGCGCTGTCGGCAAATCTTGTCGTGCGGCGCGATGCGGCGGGTATCCTGGTCACCGGCAAGGTGTACGGCACGGTGGTCCAACCCTGTTCGGTGACCGGCGATCCGGTGCCCGCCAAGGTTGACGAACCCGTCGCACTGCGCTTCGTCGAATCCTCGGGGCAGAATGGGGAGGAGGAAATCGAGCTATCCGAGGATTCGCTCGACACGATCGAGATCGAGGGCGGCACGATCGACCTGGGCGAAGCGGCGGCCGAGACGATGGCCCTGTCGCTCGATCCCTTTCCGCGCAGCCCCGAAGCCGCCGCGACATTGAAGGAGGCGGGCGTCATCAGCGAGGACGAGGCTGGCCCGCTCGGGGCGCTGTCGGGCCTGAAGGCCATGCTCGAAGGCAAGAAATGAACACGTCTCCCCCAGCCTGGCCTGGGGTGGAATAGCTAGGGTGCATCCGGCCCCAGCGTCGGGTCGAGGTCCCGTGGCCGGATGAACGCCACCAGCGTGGCGTGATGCGCCCGCGCCTCGGCCCAGCGCTCGACCGGCAGCGTCATCTGCGCCACGGTCGCGGTCGGATATTTGTCCTCCACCCGCTCGCGCAATTCACCGTCCAGCGTCAGGTCGAGGACCAGATCCTCCAATCCCGGATTATGCCCGACCATCAGGACATGGTCCGCATCGTCGGGCAGCCCCTGGACCAGATCGAGCAGGCTGGCGGCGGAGGCGAGGTAGAGAGCCCGGTTCCATACCGGCTCCAGCGTGCGACCATAGCCGCTCCACACTTCGTCCAGCGTCTCGATCACGCGGATGGCGGGGGAGGCGAGGACATGGTCGAACGCGAACCCTTCCGCCTTCAGATGCCGCCCGATCATCGCCGCGGCACGCCGTCCCTTGGCATTGAGCGGACGGTCGAAATCGCGGGCGACGGGATCGTCCCAGCTCGACTTGGCATGGCGAAGGAGCGTCAGCGTCTTCATCGATCCGGAAACTCCGTCGCGGCGGCTGGCAGAATATCGTCGACCCCATGCCCTATCGGCGCGTCGGAGGAAAGCCGGGCCGCAACCCGTGCGACCGCTTCGTCGAGCGTCACACGTGAAATCGCGACGCCCGGCGGAAACGCGTCGAGCAATCGCGACGGCATCGCGGCGGACAGCAGGACGAAGGCGCCGCGATCGTCCGCCCGCCGGATCAACCGCCCGAACGCCTGGGCCAGACGCGCGCGGACGATCCGGTCGTCATAGGCACTACCACCCCCCGCCAGCTTGCGCGCGGCATGGAGAACGGTGGGCTTGGGCCAGGGCACGCCCTCCATCACCACCAGCCGCAGCGAGGCACCGGGCACGTCGACACCGTCCCGCAGCGCATCGGTGCCGAGCAGCGAGGCGGACGGATCGTCGCGAAAGATATCCACCAGCGTGCCGGTGTCGATCGGATCGACATGCTGCGCGTGCAGCGCCAGCCCGTCGCGCGCCAGCCGGTCGGCGATGCGGCCATGCACGCCGCGCAACCGCCGGATCGCGGTGAACAGGCCCAGCGTCCCGCCGCCCGATGCCGCGATCAGCCGCGCATAGGCATTGGCGAGCTGGGGGATATCGCCGCGCTTCACATCGGTGACGATCAGCACCTCGGCACGGGTCGGATAGTCGAACGGGCTGGGCGCGACGAAGTGCGCCGGGCCCCGCGCGAGATGCGGCGCGCCGGTTCGTGCCTCCGCCACGTCCCAGTCGCCGCCCGCGCGCAAGGTCGCCGAAGTGACGAGTGCGCCGTGCGCGGGCTTCAGCACGATCTCCGCGAAAGGCCGGGTGGGGTCGAGCCAGTGGCGATGCAGGCCGATATCATATTCGCGCCCCTCGACCCGGTCGACCGCCAGCCAGTCGACGAAATCGGGATCGACGGGGCCGCCGATCCGCGCGAGGAGCGACAGCCAGGCGGCGACCGTTTCCGCGCGCCATGCGATCGAGGCGATCGCGCCCTCCACCCGCGCCCGCGCCTGCCCGTCGAGCCAGTCGGGTGCTTCCTGCAACACCGCCTCCAGCCGCTGGCCGAGCGTAACCAAGGGCCGGAGCAGTGCGTCGAGCGCATGGGCGGCGGGCCCGGCGGCCTCGATCAGCGCGGGCGAGGGATCGGCCAATTCGGTCTCCAGCCCATAGCCCGCATCGCCCGGCTGTTCGGCACGGGCGAAAGCGAGTCCCCGTACCGCCGCCAGAAGCGTCTCGATCGGACCGAAGGGCTGGCCCTCCGCCAGCCGCCCGAGCCAGCCCTCGCTCGCCAGCGCCTGCGCGGCCTGCACCGCGTCGCCGATCGCACGATTGCCGCCCTCGTCATAGCTGGCGACATCGGACAGCCGCGCGGCAAGTCCTCGACGGCGTCCGCGCGATCCGGCTTCGGGGCCGAGAATCCAGCGGCGCAGCTCGATCGTCTCCGATCCGGTCAGCGCGGTCGCGAACATCGAGTCCGCCGCGTCGAACAGGTGATGGCCCTCGTCGAAGACGTAGCGGGTCGGTCGCGTCTGCGTTTCGCGCCCGCGCGCGGCATTGACCATGACGAGCGCATGATTGGCGATGACGATATCCGCCTGCACCGATGCCCGCGCCGCACGCTCAATGAAGCATTTCCGGTAATGCGGGCACCCGGCATAGACACACTCACCCCGCCGGTCGGTCAGCGCGGCAGAGCCGTTGCGGCGGAACAGGGTGGTCAGCCAGCCGGGCAGATCGCCGCCGACCATATCCCCATCGCTGCTATAAGCGGCCCAGCGTGCGACCAGTTGCGCCAGCACCGCCGCGCGGCCCGCGAACCCGCCCTGCAGCGCATCCTCCAGATTGAGCAGGCAGAGATAATTCTCCCGCCCCTTGCGCGTGACGACGCGCTCCTTGCGCAACACGGGGCCCGGAAAGATGCGGGAGGTTTCCCCGCTCAACTGGCGTTGAAGCGCCTTGGTATAGGTGGAGATCCATACTGCGCCGCCCGCCCGTTCGGCCCAGAGGCTGGCGGGGGCAAGATAGCCGAGCGTCTTGCCGATGCCCGTACCCGCCTCGGCCAGTACCATGTTCGGTGTGTCCCGCACCGCGCGCGGGGCAAAGGCGGCGGTGACGGCGGCGGCATAGGCGCGCTGGCCCGGGCGTTCCTCCGCACCCTCCCCGGTCAAATGGCGAAGACGATCTTCGGCATCGGCGGGCGGCAGGTCGATGGTGCGCGGGGCGGGGCGGGGGGCATCCTCCTCCCATTCGGGCAATGCGCTGAACAGCCAGCGCTCGTTGCGCTCGGGCCGGGTGAGGCGTGGGCCGATCAGCGGCGTCCAGGGCCAGCGCAGTCGCGCGAGACTTTGCGCCGCGGTCCAGGCACCTTCGCGCTCGGGCCATGCCCCGTCGGGGGTGGCGAGGAGTGTCTCGGTCGCGCGGAGCAGAAAGGCGGCGATCTCGGCATCACTCTCCGGTGGCTCCAGTCCACAGGCGCGTGCCAGACCGTGCGGGGTCGGCACCGCAAACCGGGCGGGGCAGAGAAAGGCGAAGAGTTCGAGGATGTCGAGACCGGACAGTTCGGCATAGCCCAGTCGCTGGCCGATCAGTGGCGCATTGAGCAGGATGACCGGGGTTTCGGACGCCAGCCCGATTGCCTCACCGCGCGAGACGGCGCGGGTCTTTCCTTGCGTCGAAATCCACACGCCGCTGTGGCTGGCATGAAGGGCGGGGTGGGGGAGCGCGGTCACAGTCAGGATATCGGACTGTTGGAACAGGTTGGCAACGGGGTGAGGCTCATTTCGTTTGCTGCTGTTCGGGAGGCCCTCCCCAAACCCCTCCTGCCCGCGGGAGGGGTTCACCGCTTGAAGCGCGCATTCCGTTTCAAGAACGCACGCCCCTCCCGCAGGTGGGAGGGGATGGGGGAGGGAACGCCAAGCAGAACGCCCCATCGTGTTCCACGTGGAACAAGACGGCTCTGTGGATAACCCTGTGAGCAACCCTTGCACTACCCCTGTGTGACTCGGGGATAACCGGTGGAGATCGCAAAACCCATTGTGCATCACGTCCCGTCTTGCCAGAGGCAGGGCATGACAGACGAACTCCGCTCCACCGCTCTCGAGTCCAAGGCCTGGCCCTATGAGGAGGCTCGCAAGCTCCTCAAACGCTATCCTGACGGCAAACCGGGTGGTGAGCCGATCCTGTTCGAAACCGGCTATGGCCCCTCGGGCCTGCCGCATATCGGCACGTTCAACGAAGTCCTGCGCACCACCATGGTCCGCAATGCCTTCCACGCGCTGTCGGATCAGAAGACGCGGCTGATCGCTTTCTCTGACGACATGGACGGCTTTCGCAAGGTGCCGGACAATGTGCCGAACCCGGAGATGCTGCGGACCCATCTCGGCAAGCCACTGACCCAGGTGCCCGACCCGTTCGAGAAGTTCGACAGTTTCGCGGCGCACAACAACGCGCTGCTGCGCCAGTTTCTCGATCGCTATGGCTTCGATTACGAGTTCGCCTCGTCGACCGACTATTATACCTCGGGCCGGTTCGACGATGCGCTGCGACTGGTGCTCAAGCATTTCCAAGGTATCCAGGATGTGATGCTCCCCACGCTGCGCGCCGAGCGCCGCGCCACCTATTCGCCGGTCCTGCCGATCAGCCCCAAGTCGGGCATCGTGCTTCAGGTGCCGATCGAGGTGGTCGATGCGGACGCCGGTCTGATCGCGTTCGAGGATGACGGCGAACGGATCGTCCAGTCCGCGCTGGGCGGCCTGTCCAAGCTGCAGTGGAAGGTCGACTGGGCGATGCGCTGGGTCGCACTGGGTGTGGATTACGAGATGGCGGGCAAGGACCTGATCGACTCGGTCACCCAGTCGTCCAAGATCGCACGCGTGCTGGGCGGTCGTCCGCCCGAGGGCTTCAACTATGAGATGTTTCTCGACGAGCATGGCGAGAAGATCTCCAAGTCCAAGGGCAACGGCCTGAGCCTCGACCAGTGGCTGACTTATGGGCCGGAGGAGAGTTTGGCCTTTTTCGCCTATCGCGAGCCGAAGAAAGCCAAGCAGCTTCACATGGGCGTCATCCCGCGCGCGGTGGACGAATATTGGCAGTTCCGGGTCAACTATCCCAACCAGTCGCTGAAGGAGCAGTTGGGCAACCCGGTGCACCATATTCATGACGGCAAGCTGCCCGAGGGTGAGTTGCCGGTGACGTTCGGCCTGCTGCTCAACCTGGTCGGGGTGATGGGCGAGGCGACCAAGGAACAGGTCTGGGGCTATCTGGCCAATTATGTGCCCGAAGCGTCGCCTGCGAAATATCCCGAGCTCGACCGGCTGATCGACCATGCATTGGCCTATGGCCGCGACTTCATCGCCCCGACGCTCCAGCGCCGCGCGCCCGAGCCGCATGAGGCAGAGGGTTTGCGCCAGTTGGACACGCAGCTCGCCGCGCTGCCAGCGGGCGCGGGTGCCGAGGATATCCAGAACATCGTCTATGAGATCGGCAAGACCGACGCCTTCCCGTCGCTGCGCGACTGGTTCAAGGCGCTGTACGAAACACTGCTGGGATCGGCGCAGGGGCCCCGGATGGGCAGTTTCATCGCCCTGTACGGCGTGGATAACAGCCGTAAGCTGATCGCCGAGGCGCTGGCCAAGGCGGCGTAATAGGAAAGGGGGAGCCGCGGGGCTCCCCCCTTTTTATGTCAGCGGAGATGTTCCGCGAAGAACGCCAGGGTGCGTTCGTCCGCCAGTTGCGCGGACTCCTCCGACCGGCGCTGGCCGAACTCCGCCGCGAAGCCGTGATCCTCACCGGCATAGTCGTACAGCGTGACCTTGGGGTGGTCGTCCAGCCCCTCATGCATCCGCGTCTGTGCATCCTTGTCGACGAAGTGATCCTCCTCCGGGATATGGAGCAGGACCGGCTTGGCGATCGCGTGCTTCTCGCCCAGCAGCCCGTCGATGCCGACGCCGTAATAGCCGACGCTGGCGTCCACATCGGTCCGCGCGGCGGTCATGAACGCCAGCCGCCCGCCCAGGCAATAACCGACGACGCCGACCTTGGTGTCCGTGCCATGTTCGTCACGGATCGCCTTGATCGTCGCCTCGATGTCGCGAATGCCGCCATCCTGGTCGAACTGGCCCATCAGGTCGAGCGCCTGCTGCATCTCGTTCGGCACGTCCGGATCGAGTTCGATGCCGGGGGCGATCTTGTGGAAAAGGTCGGGAGCGACGGCGAGATAACCCGCCTCGGCCAGCGTGTCGCATTTGCGGCGGATGCCCGCATTCACGCCGAAGATTTCCTGGATGACGATGATCGCGGCGGCCGGTTCGCCCTCCGGCTCGGCATAATAGGCGTTGAACTGGCCTTCGCCATTCGCGGCGGCGATGGTCTTGGTTCCGGTCATGCTGGTCTCCTGTGGTCGTCGCGACGATAACGTCTTATGCCTCAGTTGGTCGCGTGAGGAGATTGGCCTGTGAAAGTGAATGTGGAAATCGACTGCACGCCCGAGGAGGCGCGCCGCGCCATGGGGCTGCCAGACCTGACGCCGATCCATGAACGCTATGTCCAGATGATGCTGGACACGATGCAGTCGGGCGTGAAGCCCGAGATGATCGAGGCGATGATGCGCAACTGGGCGCCGATGGGTGAGGCGAGCATGACCATGTGGCGCCGGATGTTCGAAGGGCAGAGGGGCTGATCCCGTGACGGATACGATCTTCGCCGTCTCCAGCGGACAGCCGCCCGCCGCCATCGCGGTGATCCGCGTCAGTGGTCCGGCGGCGATTGCGGCGGCGGAGCGGATGGGCGGACAACGGCCTGCGCCCCGCCGTGCAAGCTTGCGGACGTTGCGCGACGGGGCGGGGGCGGTGCTGGATTCGGCGCTGGTCCTGTATTTCCCTGGCCCGGCGACCGCGACCGGCGAGGATCTGGTCGAGCTGCATTGCCATGGTGGTCGTGCGGTGGTCGCGGCGGTGGAGGGGGCGCTGGCCATGTTGCCTGGCGTTCGTCGCGCGGAGCCGGGTGAGTTCACCCGACGGGCTTTGCTCAACGGCCGGATCGATCTGGCCGAAGCCGAAGGGCTCGCCGACCTGCTCAAAGCGCAGACCGAGCGACAGCGGCGTGCGGCGATCGCCGCCGTCGAGGGACGGGTGAGCCAGGAGGTGCGCGGCTGGATGGACCGGCTCGCCACCCTGTCGGCGATGATCGAGGCGATGCTCGATTTCGCCGAAGAGGATGATGTGCCGCTCGACCCTGGCGCGGTGGCGCGGATCAAGAGCGAGATGCACACGCTTGCCGCCGTTATGCTGGAGGTGGTGGAGCGGCCGCCGGTCGACCGGCTGCATGACGGCATCCGCGTGGTGCTGGCCGGACCGCCGAACAGCGGCAAGTCGACCTTGCTCAATCTGCTGGTCGAACGGGAGGCGGCGATCGTGTCCCCTATCGCGGGGACGACGCGCGACCGGATCGAGGCGAGCGTGCTACGCGGCGGCGTCGCCTATGTGCTTACCGACACCGCCGGGCTGGCCAAGGATACCGATGACGTGATCGAGGCGATCGGCGTTGCCCGCGCACAGGAGGCGATCCTTCAAGCCGACATATTGCTGTGGATGGCAGACACATGCCCGCCGCGCGCCGATGCGATATGGCTCCATTCGCGTGCCGATGTGCCGGGGCGTGAAGGCTTGCCTGAGGGGCGGCAGCTGGCGGTGCGGCGCGACGATCCTGTCAGTGTGGCGGCGGTCTGGGACGCATTGGCCGAGGCGGCGGCGGCTTTGCTTCCGCATGAGGATATGATCGGTTTCAAGCGGCATCAGCAGGAACAGTGCCGCCGGGCGGCGAATGCGCTGATCGCTGCACCGGTCGATGACGTGCTTTTGATGGCCGAAGAACTGCGGGTGGCACGGCAAGCGCTTGCTGAGGTGCTGGGCGTCAGCGCGACCGAGACCATGCTGGACGCGCTGTTCGGACGTTTCTGCCTCGGCAAATGATTGTTCCACGTGGAACGTTAAGCATAGAATGTTGGTAGGGATCGCTTTGACGCTGCCCCGTCCTTCCGGTAGGGCGGGAGCATGTTTGATGTCGTAGTGATCGGTGGTGGTCACGCGGGAACCGAAGCCGCTGCGGCGGCCGCGCGCCGGGGTGCGCGGACGGCCCTTTTGTCTTTCGATCGCCATGGCCTGGGCGCCATGTCCTGCAATCCGGCGATCGGCGGATTGGGGAAGGGCCATATCGTGCGCGAGGTCGACGCCTTTGACGGGCTGATCGGCCAGGCGGCGGATCAGGGCGCGATCCATTATCGTATGCTCAACCGGAGCAAAGGCACGGCGGTGCAAGGCCCGCGTGTCCAGGCCGACCGACGGCGCTATGCCGGAGCCATCCAGGCGATGCTGGCGGCCCAACCGAACCTGACTATCGTCGAGGGCGAGGCCGAGGCGCTGGTCCTCGACGGCGGCCGTCTGGCGGGTGTGCAACTGGGCGACGGTTCGATCCTGTCCGCTCGCGCGGTGGTGCTGGCGACCGGCACCTTCCTCGGCGGACGGCTCTTCCGGGGTGAGGAACGCCATCTTGGCGGTCGCATCGGTGAGCGTGCCGCGACCCGCATGGCCGAGCAGCTTCGTGCGCTTGGGCTGCCGATGGCGCGGATGAAGACCGGCACACCGCCGCGTCTCGACGGTCGGACGATCGACTGGGCCAGGCTGGACGAGCAGCCCAGCGACACCGATCCCTGGACGATGTCGCCGATGACGGCGGCCCGGCCATTGCCGCAGATCGCCTGCGCGATCACCCGGACCACGGTAGAAACCCACGCGATCATCGCGGCGGCCTTTCACCGTTCGCCTCTGTTCACCGGTGCGATCGAAGCGAATGGCCCGCGCTATTGCCCGTCGATCGAGGACAAGATCAAGCGCTTCGCCGACCGCGACAGCCATCAGATCTTCCTGGAGCCGGAAGGGCTGGACGATCCGCTGGTCTACCCCAACGGCCTGTCGACTTCGTTGCCGACCGATGTGCAGGCGGCGATGATCGCCTCCATGCCGGGGCTGGAGCGGGCGGTGATCACGCTGCCCGGCTATGCGGTGGAGTATGACCATATCGACCCGCGCGCGCTGGATGCGCGGCTGGCGCTGGGCGCGCTGGAGGGCGTGTTCTGTGCCGGGCAGATCAACGGTACGACCGGTTATGAGGAAGCGGCGGGGCAGGGGCTGATCGCCGGGCTCAACGCCGCCGCCCATGCATGCGGTCTGTCGCCCGTCATCCTTGATCGCGCGTCGAGCTATCTGGGCGTGATGATCGACGACCTGGTGTTGCAGGGTGTGACCGAGCCCTATCGGATGCTGACCGCGCGCGCCGAGTATCGGCTGTCGCTACGCGCCGACAATGCCGAGACTCGGCTGGGCGATATCGCCGAGGCTGCAGGCTGCCTGTCGTCCAAGCGGCTGGCGCATCGGCAGGAGCGGCTGGAGCAGCGGGCCGCTTTGCAGGAACGGCTGGGTGTCATACGAACCGCCTCCGATCTGGCGCGTAGCGGTGCGGCGATCGCGCAGGATGGGGCACGGCGGACGGCCTATGAATGGCTGCGGTTCGACGGCGTCACACTTGCCCATGTTGCGCCCGACGCGGCGCAAGGCTGTGACCCGGCCGTCATTGCCGAGACTCTGGAGGATGCGCGCTACGCTCCCTATGTCGAGCGCCAGGCCGAGGAAGTCGCTCGGCTGCGCGCCGACGAACAGATCCTGTTGTCGCCCGCGATCGACTATGAAGCCATTCCGGGCCTGTCGCAGGAGATGATCGACCGGCTCAGCCTCGCGCGCCCTGCCACGCTGGCGGCGGCATCGCGTATTCGTGGAATCACTCCGGCCGCCTTGTCGGCCGTCCTCCTCCACGCCCGAAAGGTGGCGGCATGACCGAAGAACAAGCGCGGGACTGGGTGGTAGAACGGTTCGGCGAAGAGGCCGCCGCGCGAATCGACTATTTCCTGAACCTCGTCATCGTCGAGAACGACCAGCAGAATTTGATCGCGCCCTCGACCATTCCGACGATCTGGGCGCGGCATGCGCTCGACTCGGTACAGCTGATTCCGCTGGCCGATCGTCCCGATGGGCAATGGGTCGATATCGGAACGGGTGGCGGCTTTCCGGGCATGGTCGTGGCACTTGCCTGGCCGGGGCGGATGGCGCTGGTCGAACCGCGCAAGCGCCGGGCGGACTTCTTGCGCGATTGTGCCGAACGTCTGGGGGTGGCGGACCGCGTCACGGTCCATGCCTCGAAGATCGAGGCGGTGGACGTGAAGGCCGATGTTATTTCGGCCCGAGCCGTCGCCACGGTGGAAAATCTTTTGCGCGCCGCCGTCCACTGCGGCACACAGGAAACACGGTGGCTGCTCCCGCGTGGCCGCCTGGACGAGCGCGAGATCAAGACCCTTAAGCGGCAATGGCGCTTCGTGTTTCACGTGGAACATAGCATCACCTCGGCGGACTCGTCGATCGTGATCCTCGACCGAGTAGGGGCCCGATGATCTGCGTTGCCATCGCGAACCAGAAGGGTGGGGTGGGCAAGACCACCAGCGCCATCAACCTCGCCACCGCTCTCTCGGCGACGGGGCTGAACGTCCTGCTGATCGACCTCGATCCTCAGGGTAATGCCTCGACGGGGCTGGGCATTCCCAACAGCCAGCGGATGTTCTCCAGCTATCATGTGCTGCTCGGAGAAGCGCGGATCGACGATGCGGTGGTGCATAGCCAGGTTCCGCGCCTCGATGTCGTGCCAGCGACGGTCGATCTGTCGGGTGCGGAGCTGGAGCTGGTCGATTACGAGAATCGGACGCACCGGCTCGATCATGCGCTGCGCCGGACGCAGGGCAATTGGGATATCGTCCTGGTCGACTGTCCGCCGTCGCTGGGACTGCTGACGATCAACGCGATGGTCGCGTCCGATTCGCTGCTCGTCCCGCTGCAATGCGAGTTCTTCGCGCTGGAGGGCCTGTCGCAGCTGTTGACCACGGTCGAGCGGATCCGTGCGCGGTTCAATCCGGGGCTGGCGATCCTGGGCGTGGCCTTGACGATGTACGATCGGCGCAACCGGCTGACCGACCAGGTGTCGGCCGATGTGCGCGCCGTTTTGGGGGGTGTAGTGTTCGATACGGTGATTCCGCGCAACGTCCGACTCTCGGAGGCGCCCAGCCATGGTTTGCCCGCGCTGATCTATGACCATCGTTGCGTCGGCAGCCTGGCCTATATCGCGCTGGCGCGGGAGCTGATCGCACGCCTGCCGCTCGGCACCCAGCCGGGAGCGGCAGCGGCATGAGCGGCGAGACGAGCGCAAAGCGGCCGCGCCCCGGTCTGGGCCGTGGCCTGGGGGCCTTGCTGGGCGATATAGCTCGCGAGGCGCCGATCCGGCCGGGCGACCAGCCGACTCCGGGCGGCGTACGCATGTTGCCGGTCGGGGCGTTGCAACCGCATCCCGACCAGCCACGCCGCCATTTCGACGAAGCCGCGCTTGATGAACTCGCCGCCTCGATTTCGGCACGCGGGCTGATCCAGCCGATCGTCGTGCGCCCGCATGGCCGGGATTATCAGATCGTCGCGGGCGAGCGTCGCTGGCGTGCCGCCCAGCGTGCGCGGCTGCATGAGGTCCCGGTCGTCATCCGTGACTTCGACGACGCCCAGACGCTCGAAGTCGCGCTGATCGAGAATATCCAGCGCCAGGACCTGAATGCGATCGAAGAAGCCCAGGCCTATCAGCGGCTGGCGGGGGAGTTCGGCCATACGCAGGAGGCGCTGGCCAAGATCGTCCACAAGTCGCGCAGCCATGTCGCCAACCTGCTGCGCCTGCTCGAACTGCCCGACACGGTGCAGAGCCAGGTCGTCAACGGCGCGCTGTCGATGGGCCATGCCCGCGCCTTGCTGGGGGCGAACGAGGTCGAGGCGCTGGCCGACCAGGTGATCGCACGCGGCCTGAGCGTGCGCGAAACCGAAAAGCTGACCCGCGAGGCCAAGGGTGGCGGTCGCAAGGGCTCCTCTGCCTCCGATGGTGAGCAGGGACCGCGTGCTGCCGGGCAGCAGGATGTCGTCGACGCAGACATCGCCGCGCTGGAGGGTCAGCTGGCTGATCTCCTGGGCCTGTCGGTGCGGATCGCGCATGGCGAGAAGGGGGGGACGCTGACGCTCAGCTACTCGACGCTCGACCAGCTCGACATGGTGTGCCAGCGGCTGACCGGTGAGGGTATTTGAAAGCGGGACGCCGTAGCCTTTCGGGGCCTGGCGCAGCTCAAATTCAATTTTTGAGGGGTAGGGGCGTTGGTTGCCCTAACCCCGCCGGGCGATACCTTGTGCGATGATCGTCGCCTCGGCCTCGGCCAGTACCGATCCGGCATTACCCGGCGCCATGACGGCGCGTTCCGCCGCCCGGATTCGCGCCAGGGCGCGCGCGAGCATCGCCGGGGTCCAGCGTCGCAGCGCCTTGGCCGTCTTGGCCTCGTCGCGAAAGAAGACGCGGTGGCGCTTCATCACCGCTTCCACCGGCTCGCCCGCATCGACGTCGGCCCGCATCTCGGCCAGCGCGACCAGCCGCCGGGCGAGCGCGCGCAGCCAGGGGATGGGGGAGGCCCCGCCCTCGTCGAGCAGGGCCAGTTCGCCGCCCAGATCGCCGACGCGACCCTCGACCACCGCCTCGACCGCATCGCCCATCTCGACCTCGCCCAGATCGGCACCGATCGCGTCCATCGCGGCATGATCGACTTCGCGGGGACGGTCGGGGGCGGCATCGAGATACAGAGCGAGCTTTTCCAGTTCGCGCAGCATCACCGAACGGTCGGCGGCTGCCGCCTCTACCAACCGCGCCGGCACGCCGGCGGCCAGGCGCAGGCCCATCTCTCCACCGATGGTGACGGCCAGCCGCTCGGCATCCGCCGCGGTCGGGGCATAGCATCCGAACGCCATCGCGCGCGGCGAATCGAGCGCCAGCTTGACGATCTTGGCCGTCGTCTTGACCGTGGGGGCGATGGCGACGACCGGATTGCCCGCCGACTCGGCTTCGAGCAGCGCGGTAAAGGCGGCCAGTCCTTCTTCGCCCACGCTGGCGATGCGGATATGGCGCGGGCCGCCGAACAACGACATGGACGCCGCTTCATCGGTCAGCCGCGCCGGGTCGCTTTTCAGTGTGGCGGACTCGAGGTCGATCCGCTCGGCCTCCGGGCCCATTGCCTTGGCGAGCACCCGCGCCAACTCGCTGGCCCCGGCTTCGTCGGGCCCGTGGAGCAGATAGAGACGAATATCGGCGCTGGGCCGTCCCAGCGCCTGGCGAATCTGGTTGGCGTTGGCTTTCAAGACCGCAGCGCCGTCACGGGCGGGTAGGGGGCGCCATCGCCTCGCCGGGACGCGACCGGGCATAGGTGGCGAGTCGTGCGACGATCTCGTCCGCCACGATCACCGACAGCCGCTCCAGCGCGGTGTTTTCCGCCGCGATCGTCGCATATTCCGAGCGGACGACGTCGATACCCGCATCCGATCCGGCGGTGGCATCGACCAGCACCGCGTTGCTGGTCTGATCGACAAGCTGATAGCGCGCGCGCAGGATTCGCCGCTCACGCACCACCGAGTCGTCACGCCGCACGCCAAGCCCGCGAATCTGGTCGTCCAGCTTCACGTCCAAGCGATAGCGCGCCGTGCCGCTCTTGCCGCCCAGCCGGTCGTTCAGCGCATTGGCCATCAGCCAACCGGCCTTCCCCTGGATCGGTGCGACCTCGATCTGCGACAGCGCACCCGCCACCGGGCCGGCGCCGCCCCCCGCATAAAGCGGATGCAGGCCGCAACCCGACAGGCCGAGCGTCAGCGCCAGACCGGCAGCGATGAGGGGAAGCGGCTTCATGCGACGATGTTCACCAGACGGTCGGGCACGACGATCACCTTCTTCGGGGTTGCGCCGTCCAGCGCGCGGATGACCTTGTCCGACGCCAGCGCGGTCGCCTCCAGCTGGTCCTTGGGAAGCCCCTTGGCGACGGTCAGCGTGTCGCGCAGCTTGCCGTTGACTTGCACCGCGACGGTGACTTCGTCCTCGACCAGCAGGCTCTCGTCCACGACTGGCCAGGCCGCGTCAGCGATCAGGCCGTCCTGGCCCATGCCCGCCCAGGCTTCCTCGGCCATGTGCGGGACCATCGGGGCGACCAGCAACATGGTGGTGCGGATCGCCTCGTTACGCGCCGCCGACGGCTTGGCCTTTTCGATCGCGTTGACCAGCTCGTACAGCTTGGCGACCGCCTTGTTGAAGGCGAGTGCTTCGATATCTGCCGCGACGCCCGCGATGGTCTGGTGCAGCTTGCGCGAGAGCGGCTTGTCCTCGCCCTCGGCGGCTTCGGAAGCGTCGAACAGACGCCACAAGCGCTGGACGAAGCGCCACGAACCCTCGATGCCCGATTCCGACCAAGGCAGGTCACGCTCGGGCGGGCTGTCGGACAGCATGAACCAGCGTACCGCGTCCGCGCCATACTGATCCACAATGGGTTCGGGATCGACGGTGTTCTTCTTGGACTTGGACATCTTCTCGACGCGACCGACGGTGATCGGGTTACCGGTCGCGATCTCGATGCCGTCGCGGATTTCCCCCGGCGCGAGCCAGCGGCCGTCCGAGGATTTGTAGCTCTCGTGCGTGACCATGCCCTGCGTAAACAGGCCCGCGAACGGCTCCGCCACGTCGATCAGGCCGATATGCTTGAGCGCGCGCGTCCAGAAGCGGGCATAGAGCAGATGCAGGATTGCATGCTCGACGCCGCCGATATACTGGCCGACCGGCAGCCACTGCTTGACCACCTCGGGATCGAACGGACGATCCTTGGGCTGGCTGGCGAAGCGGATGAAATACCAGGACGAATCGACAAAGGTGTCGAGCGTGTCGGTTTCGCGTCGGGCGGGCTTGCCGCAGGACGGGCAGTCGACATGCTTCCAGGTCGCGTGTCGGTCGAGCGGATTGCCGGGCACGTCGAAGGTGACGTCCTCGGGCAATGTGACCGGCAACTGGTCTTTGGGCACCGGCACCGCGCCGCAATCGTCGCAATGGATGATCGGAATCGGCGTGCCCCAGTAACGCTGGCGGCTGACGCCCCAGTCGCGCAGGCGGTACACGGTCTGGCCCTGGCCCCAGCCTTCGCCCTCGGCACGGGCGATGACGGCGGCCTTGGCGGCCTCCACGTCCATCCCGTCGAGCGGGCCGGAGTTCACCAGCCGCCCGGTGCCGGTATAGGCGGTGTCGCCCTCGAACACCGGGACAGCCACGTCGCCGTCGGCGACGACGCGGGTGACGGACAGGCCGTATTTGCGCGCGAAGTCCAGGTCGCGCTGGTCATGCGCGGGCACGCCCATCACCGCGCCCGTGCCGTAATCCATCAGCACGAAGTTCGCGATATAGACGGGCAGGGTGATGCTGGCGTCCATCGGATGCTGCATCCGATAGCCGGTGTCGAAGCCCAGCTTTTCCTGCGTCTCCAGCTCGGCCGCCGTCGTGCCGCCCGCCTTGCAACGCTCGATAAAGGCCGCGGCGTCCGCGTTGGCCTCGCCCAGCTCACGCGCGATCGGGTGATCCGCCGCGATCGCGACGAAGCTTGCGCCGAAGATCGTGTCGGGCCGCGTCGAATAGACCTCGATCGGCGTCGCGAAGGGCGCGACCGGCGCAAAGCGGAACTGCAGGCCCTTGCTGCGGCCGATCCAGTTCTCCTGCATCAGCTTCACCTTGTCGGGCCAATGCTCGAGGGTGGTGAGGCCCTCCAGCAGCTCGTCGGCGAAGTCGGTGATCTTCAGGAACCACTGGTTCAGCTTGCGCTTCTCGACCAGCGCGCCCGAGCGCCAGCCGCGCCCGTCGATCACCTGCTCATTGGCCAGCACGGTCATGTCGACCGGGTCCCAGTTGACCGCCGATTCCTTGCGATAGACCAGGCCACCGGCATACAGGTCGAGGAACAGCGCCTGCTCATGCCCGTAATAATCGGGCTCGCAGGTCGCGATTTCGCGCGTCCAGTCGAGCGCGAAGCCCAGCCGCTTCAGCTGCGCCTTCATCGTCGCGATATTGTCGCGGGTCCAGCCGCCGGGATGGACGCCCTTTTCCATCGCGGCATTCTCGGCGGGCATGCCGAATGCGTCCCAGCCCATCGGGTGGAGCACCTCATGCCCGATCATCCGGCGATACCGGGCCAGCACGTCGCCCATCGTATAGTTGCGGACATGCCCCATATGGATGCGCCCCGACGGATAGGGAAACATCTCAAGGACATAGGACCGGGGCTTGGGGCTGTGGTCGTCAGCGGCGAAGGTGCGCCGTTCTTCCCAGATCCGCTGCCAGGTCGAATCCGATTTCAGGGCATTGTAACGCGAGGCCATCGGTATCGTCTTTTACTTCGTGATCGAGGCACGGCGCAGGTCGCGCGCCTTGGTCAGGATGATGTCTTCCAGCTTCTGGATGGTCGCGGCCTGCACCGGTGCGTCCACCCACTGGCCACCGCGATTGACTTCGCGCAGCGCGGTCACGCGCAGCGCGTCGGCGCGCAGATCCTGGTCGAGGATGGTCACGGTCACCTTCATCCGCTCGGTCGGCACCTGCGGGTTGATGTACCAGTCGGTGACGATGACGCCGCCGTTGGAATCGGTCTGGGTCAGCGGCATGAAGCTGAGCGTGTCGAGGCTTGCGCGCCACAGATAGGAGTTCACGCCGATCGTCGTGACCTTCGACGCGGCCATATCGCCCTGGGGGCGCTCCTTCTTGCCGGCACAGGCCCCGAGCGACAGGGCGGCGATAACCGCGAACGCGGTGGCGGAACGGCGAAGCATCGGCAATATCCTGACTGGGAATAAGGGTTGCCTATCGCCTCTACAGGGGCCCCGTCACCCCGGCAAGCGCCCCGGCGAATCGCGGAAGGCCATTCGATTCTGTGGGGGATGCGCAACACTCGGACAAGATTCGCATTCGCGCCCGTAACAATGGGATCGCTCACGCCGCTTTCCATGTTAGGAGCGAACCTGCAAAGGGTTTCAAGACAAAGGGGTGAGCCGTGTCGTTCGGGCGTGTGGTGATCGGAATCGCAATCGGGGCGCTTGCCGCCACGACCGCGATGGTCGCGCCCGCCATCGGCGCGGTCGAGCAGAACGCCCGGACACCCAAGCGTTCGCTCAGCCTGATGCGCGGCGGTTTCACCCCCGCCGCGGCCGATCCCCGATTGGCGGCGATCTTCGCGCGTAGCGGGCTCGATGCGGGCGATCTGCGCTTTACCCCGGCCGAAAGCCAGCACGGCAACAATCGCGCGGTCAGCGTCGCGGTGCGCGCGCGGACCAGCCGGACCAGTGACGAACGGATCGCGGCGGGCACCGCAGCCACCGTCGGGCTGGCGCCGGTATCCTATAATCTGGGTGCGGCGGTCGGTTGGAAGCGGGTGGCCCTGTCGGGTGACATTGCGCGCGTCGACCTGGCCGGCCTGCCGGGTAGCCGCGAAACCGCCGATGTCGCGGTCAGCTATACCGCCAATCGCTTTACCGGCCGCGTGAAGGCGTCGACCGATCGACCGATCGACGGCGCGCCCAAGCTGGTCGACATGCCCGCCAATTATTCGCTCGACATGGGCGGATCCTATGCGTTGACCCGCAATCTGGATGTGACGGCGGGTGTTCGTTATCGTTCGGATCGCGAGCGGCTGGCACGGATCGACGACGATCGCCGCAACAGCCAGGCCGTCTATCTGGGCACCGCCTTCCGCTTCTGATGCGGCACTGCCCGCCAGGCGGTGGGCGGCGTTTTTTCTCCGATCAGCGTATCTTCGCCGCGATGACGGTCGTGCCGCGTTCGGACCCCTTGATCGCCTGGGCGGGTGCGACGCTGGGATTGGCGGGATAGCCCTTGCCGTCGAAGCGCAGCCGGGCGCGGTAGCCGGGCTGGATTCCACCCCCGGCGACCAGCACGCTCAGGTCGTGCCAGCCGTTCGACATGCTGGCCAGCACGCGGATCGGTGGACGCGTGATACTGATGGTCGAAACGACGCGGTAGCCGGTCAGGGTGAGCGAGAGCACGGTCAGATCGCATCCGCCCGATCCGCACAAATTCACGTCCCGTCCACCCTCGCGACCTTGCCAGGCATAGACCAGCGCCTCGGGACCGCCGTCACCGTTCAGGTCGGAGAGCGCGTGGTCGTAACGTGTCAGCTTCCGGTCACGGACATAGGCGGCAAGGCCCGCCGGAATCGGCGTCGTCACAGTGGCGGTGGCGGTGGCGGTCAGGATCAGGGCGAGCATCGTCGATTCCTCTCAAACCATCGGCGAAGGAGACGATGGTTCGGCGAGAGGGTCAAGCCCGGCAAATCCAGGCATCGATCGCCGCCCAGCCGTGAAAGCGTCCGCGCAACGCCCGGAACCGCGCGGCATCCATTCCCCCCAGCGCGATCCTGGGCAAGCCGAGTTCCCGCCCAATCCGCGCGGCGCGGGCCGGGCCCAGCGACGGCGCGCCGGGATGCGAGCGGGTGGGATGAATCGGCGATACGAACAGCAGGTCGGCCCCGGCCTTCCAGCCCTGTACCGCCTCCGTCTGGTCATGCGCGGGCCAGCTTCGCACACCCGTCGTCCGGCCATGCCTGTGCACCCCGTCGCCGGGCAGGCCACCCCCCGCGACCAGCAGGACCAGCCGCCGCGCCTTGGCGATCCGCCATACCCGGCGATGGATTGCCCGCCGCGCCGCCGGGGGTGTCGCGTGATGGCGGAACACCACCCCCGATCCCGGCGGCAGGCACCTGAGTGCGCGCCACAGCCCGTCGCCCAGCCGTTCGTCGGTCATCAGCCATGTCACGGGGTATCGGTCGGCCATCGGCGCGACTATAGCGCGGGGCATGACCGACGACAGCGTTTCCCGCCTTTCCACCGTTTCCGACCAGCTTCGGCGCGCCGCCGCGCTGGGCGATCACGCCGCCCCGACCCTGATCGCGGTGTCGAAGACGCATGATGCCGACACGATCCGCCCGCTGCTCGAGGCCGGGCACCGCGTGTTCGGCGAAAACCGCGTGCAGGAGGCGGCGGCGAAATGGCCCGCACTGGCCGAGGCGTTTCCGGGTGTCGAACTTCACCTGATCGGCCAGTTGCAGTCGAACAAGGCGGCCGACGCGGTGGCGCTGTTCGACGTGATCCACACCGTCGACCGCCCCTCGCTGATCGCTGCCCTGGCCGAGGCGATGGCCAGGAGCGACAGGCGGCCCGACTGTTTCCTGCAGGTCAATATCGGCGAGGAAGAGCAGAAGGGCGGATGTGCCATCGCCGACGCCCCCGCCATGCTGGAGCAGGCACGCGCCGCCGGGCTGCCGATCATCGGCCTGATGGCGATCCCGCCGCACGGCGTCGATGCCGCGCCCTATTTCGCGCTGCTCGCCAAGATGGCGCGCGAACTCGGCCTGGAAAAGCTGAGCATGGGCATGTCCGACGATTACGAGGTCGCCGCGATGCTGGGCGCCAGCCATGTCCGCATCGGCAGCGCGCTGTTCGGAGCGCGCGGATGAGCCGCTTTGCCGCGCTGCTGTTCGATTTCGACGGCGTCCTGATCGACAGCGAATATGAGGGCAATCGCCACCTGGCCGAATGGCTGACCGCCAACGGCCATCCGCACACGCCCGAAGAGGCGATGCATCATTATATGGGGCTGGCGGGCAAGGACTTCATCGCGACCATCGAGGGGCGGATCGGGCAGACGCTGCCCGAGAGCTTCTATGCGGCACGGCGCAGCGAAGACGTGCGCGCGATGGACGAGGGTGTCGCCGCGATCGCCGGGGCGGTGGATTTCGTCCGCATGCTGCCCGCCGATTTTCCCAAGGCGGTGGTGTCGTCAAGCCCGACCGTCTGGCTCGACCGGCACCTGCGCCATCTGGGCCTGCGCGAGGCGTTCGGCGAGCATGTCTATAGCGGGCGCGAGCATGTCACGCGGGGCAAGCCCGCGCCGGACCTGTACCTGTTCGCGGCGGATCGCCTGGGCGTTCGGATCGAGGATTGCGCGATCCTGGAGGATTCCCCCGTCGGCGCGACTGGCGCGGTGGCGAGCGGTGGGCACGTCATCGGTATGTGCATGGGCACGCACTGCGCGATCGGGCACGACCAGCGGTTGCGGGATATCGGGGTCGCGGCGATCGCGCACGATTATGCGGATGTGCGGCAGGAATTGGGGCTTTAACCCTAGGTGTTTGATCCACCAGACCAGACCTGTTGCGTTACCACCCCGGCGGAGGCCGGGGGCCAGTTGCGAAGGCTTCATTGATGGAGCGAGCCGGACCATCACAACGGCACCCCCGACTGGATCCCGGCCTCCGCCGGGGTGGCGCTTCGGCTTGGATGGATCAAACACCTGGCCCCCGTTCGGCCTGAGCGAACGGGGCGTGGGGTATCGCCTTAGAGCTGGTGCCCGGTCCGGTCCCGCTTGGTCGCCAGATAGCGTTCATTGTGCGGATTGGGCGGCAGGCTGTGCGCCACCCGTTCGACCACCTGCACCCCCGCCGCCTCCAGCCCGGCCACCTTGGCCGGATTGTTGGTCAGCAACCGCACCTGGTCCTGTCCCATCAACGTCAACATCCGCGCCGCCACGCCGAAGTCGCGCGCATCGATCGCGAAGCCCAGCCGGGTGTTGGCGTCGACCGTATCGAAACCCTGATCCTGAAGCTGGTACGCGCGCAGCTTGTTGACCAGTCCGATCCCGCGCCCCTCCTGCCGCAGATAGAGCAATATGCCCCAGCCCGAGTCGGCGATGGCATGGATCGCGGCATGGAGCTGCGGCCCGCAATCGCACTTCAGGCTGCCGAGCACATCGCCGGTCAGGCATTCGCTGTGCAGTCGCACCAGTGGCGGCTGGCTGTTCGGCTGGCCAATCAGCAGCGCGACATGCTCGCCCGCTGCATGGGGCGAGCGGAAGGCGACGATCTCGGCGTCTTCCGCCCCCGCCACGGGCAGGCGCGCGCGGGTGGCGATGGCCAGCGCTTCGGCATTTTCATGCGCGGCGATATCGGCCAGGTCGATATCCGCCTCGACGCCCGTGCCGCCCAGGAAAAAGGCGGGCAGCATCCCGGCGATCCGCGCGAACCGGATCGCCGCCGCCGCGACCGCCGGGTCGGGCAGGGGGAGCGCGCGAAACGGTCCTTTCAACGGGGTGGCGAGGTCGAATTGCGGGTCGGCCAGCGCAGTGGCGGCGGCAAAATCGATCCAGGGGGCACGCTCGACCAGGACGGCGGCGTCGGGATCGGCCGCCTCGATCTGGTTGGTCAGTTTCAACGTCGCGGCGCGCCCGGCCGAGATCAGGACCGGCGCGCGAGCTTCGGGATCGAAGGCGGCAAGGCGCAGCGGATCGGCGGTCTCCACGGCAAGCAAAGGCTGGCCCGCGATCGCGATCGGCCACCCCCGGCGCAATGCGTCGATCGCGCGCGCCGCCGCCTTGGAGTCGGGAAGGCTCAAAAATCGAATTCCGTCATGATCGGGATATGGTCGGAGGGTTTCAGCCAGCTGCGGCATCCCTCGAACACCTGATGGCCGACCGCCTTTTCGGCCACGTCGCGCGTCGCCCACATATGGTCGAGCCGCCGCCCGCGATCCGACGCCGCCCAGTCCTTCGCGCGGTAGCTCCACCAGGTATAGAGCCGCTGCGGCGCGGGGATGAAGTGACGGCCGAGATCGACCCAGTCGTTCGACGCCTGAAGCTTGCCCAGCGTTTCCACCTCGATCGGGGTGTGGCTGACCACGTCGAGCAGTTGCTTGTGGCTCCACACGTCCGATTCGAGCGGGGCGATGTTGAAGTCGCCGGTCAGGATGGTCGGACAGTCGAGCTGGCTGGACCATTCGATCATGCGGCCCAGGAAATCGATCTTCTGGCCGAATTTGGGGTTCACCTCGCGGTCCGCCACGTCGCCGCCCGCCGGGATATAGACATTCTCCAGCCGCACGCCGTTCGGCAGTCGGATGCCGACATGCCGTGCCTCGGCATTGGCCTGCCAGTCCAGACGGTCGTCCTCGACGATCGGCACACGCGCGACGATCGCGACGC
The DNA here is from genome assembly GCF_034044895.1 of Sphingomonas sp. CFBP8993. Taxonomy (NCBI): domain Bacteria; kingdom Pseudomonadati; phylum Pseudomonadota; class Alphaproteobacteria; order Sphingomonadales; family Sphingomonadaceae; genus Sphingomonas; species Sphingomonas sp. CFBP8993. The sequence goes on from NZ_JAXCWU010000005.1 coordinate 67,282, forward strand.
CGTGGTGCATCCGCTGGCCGTGGATGATGATGTGGTCGTACCCCAGCGCGCGGAACAGATCGAAGGGGAAGTCGTCATCGACGACCTTCGTCTCCTGGAGGCACAGCACGTCGGGCGCGGCTTCCTTCAGGAATTGCTCGACGATCGCGGCGCGGAAACGCACCGAATTGATGTTCCAGGAGGCGATTTTCACGGGAAGCGATGTAGCGGGGGCAGGGGGGTGAGACAAGGTTACCCGCATAGTGGAGCGGTGCTGCCTATTTCTCTACCACCCCGGCGAAGGCCGGGGTTCAGATGTGGCGGACGATCGAGCGCGCGACGCCTTTGCCTCCCACGCCACGTGATGCGTGCCATCTGCGGCATGGCGACCGGGCCCCGGCCTTCGCCGGGATGGGAGCCGGAAGAAAAACGGAAAGGCCCCCGCTCCGGGGGCATGGAGCGAGGGCCGACCTAGCGTTCGTCACGCAGGCGGGATGAGGGTGCTCATCCGAGCAACAGGGGGGAATCTCGAAGGCCCCTCAACCGCAACGCCTTGATAGGCCAGCGAACCTGTCGCCCGGATGAATGAAACGGCCCCCGACCGTTCAGTTACGGGTCGGTGTCCTCCGCGGGTCGTTGAATCGGAACGCCTTGTCGTCCACCGGCACGCCGAATCGCTGGTTGGACAGGCGGATCGTCGTGCGATTGTTCTGGCTGTCCAGCGCGACCCAGCCCTGCATCATCAGCCCGCCCGGCGCCGCCGGATCGCGCGCGAAGACCAGAGTGATCTTGCCGTACTCGGGATGCTTGGGATCGTTCGCCTCGACCGACAGCAGGCGCGAGTCGGCACTGGGCACGACCTTGGCATAACGGCCGATATCGCGGCTGGGGTCGAGCAGGACGCCCAGCGGCGAGTTCTTGATCGGCCAGCGCTGCACCTGCCGCACGGAATAGTCGATGAAGGTCAGGCTGCCGCCATCGGCGACAATCAGTAGGGGCACGCCCTTTTCATACTGAAACCGGATCTTGCCCGGCTTCTTCATGGTCAGCGTGCCGGTCAGCACCTTGCCCGCGCGGTCCTGTTGGGTGAAGTCGGCGGTCATCGTCTGCACCGATTGCAGGTGCCGCTGCACCGCCGCCAGATCGCCGGTGGCTTGCGCGACGGCGGGCACGGGGGCGGCGACCATCGCCATGGCGGTCGGCGCCAGCAGGGCGGACGCCATCATCGAACGGATCATCAAATCACTCCTTTGGGCACGCCTGTCCTTGCGCGCCGCCTATTGAATGGGTCGTGAATTGCCCGCGTTATAGGGTGAAGGCCGCCTTCAAGCCCAGGATCGTCACGTCATCGGCCTGGGCATAGCCGCCGGGATGGTGGACGAACTGGACGTTGGGCCGCATCTCCAACCATTCGGCGGGGTGGATGCTGTAATAGACCTCCGCCGCATATTCGGAGCCCTGCACGGGCGGCCGGGCGGGGTCGAGCCGCTGGCCGTCCGCCACGCGCCCGTTCACATGGGTGCGCGCCACGCCGAAGCCCAGCACGTCGCCGGGCACGGCGGGGACCAGCCCCTTGTAGAACAGCCCGGCCGCGATCTGGTTGTCCGTCACGCTGGTCGCGCGGTCGGCCTGGGTCGCGTTCAGGAAGACGCTGAGGCCGTTTTCCGCCTTGCCGTCCTTGGTCTCGCCGGTCAGCTGCTGCTGGATATTGACGTACACGCCGTAGCGGCTGGTCCGCTGCAACGGGGCCAGCCCGGTGATCGCGATCGGACGGCGGTTGATGTCGAGGAACACGTCCGCCGCATCCGCCGTCGCGACCCAGCCGCCCAGCTTGTACGATCCGATCTTGCCCGCACTGGCATTGCGGATCCAGCCGACCTCGGCGGGGACCAGCACGCCGGTCGCGCCCTTGAAATGGCCGATGAAGAAGTCGGTATCCAGGTTGCGCGGATTGATCTCATAGACCGCGCCCTGGACATACAGGTCGTCGCGCGGTTCGTAGCGCAGCCGCGCGCCCCACTGGCTGACCGGCCAATTCTGCCAGTAATCGCCGACCAGATTGCCCGGCTGCGCCCCGCAGAAGCTGAGATTCATGAAATGGCAGGAGAAGATGGCGAAATCCTCGCCCGGATTGGTGCGGCCCAGCTTCAGCTCGAACCGCTCGCCGATCCGCTGTTCGTACCAGAATTGCGTCAGGCGCAGCGTCTGGCCGCGCCCATAGACCTCCTGCACCTGTTGCAGCGTGCCGAGATTCGCGTCATCGCTGAGATTGCGGCCACGGCGATAGGTGAGGGTGGCCTGGAACGCCCCGCCCTTCAGCCCCATCACCTTTTCCAGGTCGAACAGCGCGCCCGCGTCGAACTGCCCCGTCTCGCGGAACAGCGTCTTGCGCCCGCCGGTGAGATTGGCCGCGCTTTCCGAGGCATAGCGCGCGGTGACGGTAATGCCCCGCTCGTTGAGCCGGGTGCGAATCTCATGCCAGTCACCGATGATCCCCGGCGGCGGCGTCCGGCGCGTGTCGGCGGTGATCGCCGAGGGGGCGCTATCGGATGGGCGAACGGCGCGGCGGCGGGTAGGGGGCTGCTGCGTATCGCCAACAGCGGCATCGGGGGAGACGCGTGCGGCGGTCGGCACCGGGTCGGTGGTCTGCTGGGGTGCCAGTGGTGCCGCCATCAGCAGCGGAGCCCAACCCCAGACCATCACCATCCCTGCATCCCCTCTTGTTCGATCCCGTCGTTACGGGACGCAAACGACCATAAGGGCAAAAGGTGCCGTTAACGTAAGGTGGCGCAGTTCCTCCCCCCGCAAGGGGAGGAATTTTATCCCTGCTCGGCCGCGCGGACCTGATCGACATAGTCGCCATAGCCCTCCGCCTCCATGTCCCCGAGCGGCACGAAGCGCAACGAGGCGGAGTTGATGCAGTAGCGCAGGCCGCCGCGATCACGCGGGCCGTCGGGGAAGACATGGCCCAGATGGCTGTCGCCATGCGCCGAGCGGACCTCGGTACGAACCATGCCGTGCGTGGTGTCGCGCAGTTCGTTGACGTGCGCGGGCTCGATGGGCCGGGTGAAGCTGGGCCAGCCGCAATGCGAATCGAACTTGTCGGCGGAAGCGAACAGCGGCTCGCCCGAGACGATGTCGACATACAGCCCCGGCTCGCGGGTGTGGAGATATTCGCCAGTACCGGGACGCTCGGTGCCGCTCTGCTGCGTCACATAATATTGCTCGGGCGTCAGCTTGCCAAGGGCTTCCTCGGTCTTGGCGTAACGGGTGTCGGCCATGGGATGTCCTTTCTGGCTCAGGCTTCGGCGGCGATCTGGCGCAGCGCCTGTTCGAACGATTCGGGCGGCTGGCCACCCGAAATGAGATAGCGGTTGTCGATAACGATGGCGGGCACCGATTGGATGCCGCGCCCCTGCCACAGTCGCTCCGCCTCGCGCACCTCGCTGGCGTAGTTTTCAGACGACAGGATCGCGCGGGCCTGTTCGGCGTCCAGCCCGGCACGGGCGGCGGCGGCAGTCAGTACGTCGTGATTCGAGATATCCTCGCCGCGCGTGAAATAGCTGTCGAACAGCGCGTGCTTCAGCGCCGCCTGTCGCCCCTCGACTTCGGCCCAGTGGAGCAGCCGGTGCGCGTCGAAGCTGTTATAGATGCGCGCATCGTCGGTCATCGCCATGGTGAAGCCGACCGCCGCCGCCCGCTCGCGGATGGTGGCGCGGTTGGCGGCGGATTGTTCGGGCGAAGCGCCATATTTGCGACCGATATGCTCGACGATATTCTCGCCCTCCGGCGCCATGGCGGGGTTCAGCTCGAAGGGCTGGAAATGGATCTGGGCCTCGACCGTGTCGCCCCACTCGTCCTTCAGCCGTTCCAGCGCGATCTCCAGCCCGCGTAGCCCGATGATGCACCATGGGCAGGAAACATCGGAAACGAAGTCGATACGCAAAGGGCGGGGCATGGGCGATCCTGCATGATGCGACCGGTCCGATCGCCCCGCTTATGTGGGAAAAGGCCCGACGCCCTGCAACCTCCCCGGGCATTCGGGGGGCGATGTCAGCCGCGCACCGGCACCCAGCGTTCGGGCAGGTGGGGGCGGGGCGAAGCGCGGGGATAGACGGTGCGTACGGCCTCCCCGGAGGTATCGGGTGCGGCTGGTTCCTCGGTCGGGTCCAGGGCGGGGCGGAACTCGCACCATCCCCCCTGCGCGCGCGGGAAGGGGCCGGAGCGGGGAAGGGGCCTGGATAATGCCGGACGGTGGTGCATGTTCGATTCTCCCGCCCGTCCTTCTGGCTGGGCATCACTGTCCGGAACATCCGGGAAAAGCCCTGGTTTCAGTGACATGGTGAGTTTTGGATCGCGGATGCCCGGTGGCGACTTCGTGCAACCGGCCGCTTTGCAAAGCGTACATGGCCCCTGATCCGTATCCCGGATACTCAGGGGGCCGGATTCGAGAGGGAATTGAAACCATGACCAAGACTGTCCTCGTCACCGGTGCGACCGCCGGTATCGGTGCGGGCGCCGCGCGTGCCTTCGTCGCGGCCGGGTGGCGGGTGATCGGCACCGGCCGCCGCGAAGACCGGCTGCGCGCGCTGGCCGACGAGCTGGGCGAGGCATTTTGTCCGCTGGCCTTCGACATTACCGACGAGGATGCGCTGGACGCCGCACTGGCCGGTCTGCCGGATGATTTTGCGGGCATCGACCTGCTCGTCAACAATGCGGGCCTCGCACTCGGCACCAAGCCTGCGCAGGACAGCGACCTGGCCCAGTGGCGCACGATGATCGCGACCAATATCGACGGGCTGATCACCATCACCCACCGGCTGCTGCCCCGCCTGATCGAACGGCGCGGGGGGATCATCAACCTGTCCTCGGTGGCGGCGAACTATCCGTACACAGGCGGCAACGTCTATGGCGGGACCAAGGCGTTCGTGAAGCAATTCTCGCTGAACCTGCGCGCCGACCTGCATGGCAAGGGGGTGCGCGTTACCTCGATCGAGCCGGGCATGGTCGAAACCGAGTTCACCACGGTCCGCACCGGCGGTGACCAGGCGGCGTCGGACACGCTCTATGCCGGATCCGATCCGATGACCGCCGACGATATCGCGGCGACTTTGCTCTGGGTCGCCACGCTGCCGCCGCACCTGAACATCAACCGGCTGGAACTGATGCCGGTCAGCCAGTCCTTTGCCGGTTTCCAGGTTGCCCGAGAAAACTGATCGCCGGATGACTATAGCGGTCGGTGCATCACCAAGGCATCGACCGCCCCCAGATGCGGGTGCCGGAACGCCCCCGGCACCCGTCCGACCGTGGCGAAGCCCAGCGCCGTCCACAGATGCACGGCGGCGGCATTGCTGCTCACCACGAAGTTGAACTGCATCGCGGTGAACCCCCGCGCCCGCGCCTCGTCGAACGAGTGGAGCGCCATCGCCCGCGCCAGTCCGCGTCCGCGCGCGGCGGCGCTGGTCATATACCCGGCATTGGCGACATGGTCGCCGCCGCCCGCCTGGTTCGCGCGCAGATAATAGGTGCCCAGGATCACCCCCTCTTCCTCCACGACGAAGGTCGCCCGGTCCTGGCCCAGCCAATAGGCGATGGCGGCGGCCTCCGGCATGGCGGGGTCGAGCGCATAGGTCTCGCCCGCGCGGATCACGGGCATGATGATCGCGCCGATGGCGGCGGCGTCCGAGGCACAAGCGGGGCGAATCGGCATCGTACCGCCTTTTCCGCAAGCAGGGCGGCTTCGCAATCCCGGATTTCCCCGGATGGCGGCGGGCCATCCGCCCGACCTACGCACTTGCTGGTTTTAGGCTGGGGGTTTTGTCATGCCATTTTCGGACGGAGATCGGGCGCGGTTGCTGATGCTGGCGGAAAAGGATGTCCGCCGCTGGTGCTGCCCGCCCGAGGAAAAGGTGCTGCGGCGCTATTACCCGGACACGCACTGGCTGCGGCTGTTCGAAGGGCGGGTGAGCGAGGAGGACGCGCACCGGTTTCTCGTCACCTTCCAGCTGACCAAGCGCCAGGCCTGGGACAAGCCCGGCGTGGCGAGCGCGATCATGGCGACGCGCGCGGCGGCGACGTTCGATCCGCTGGTCGACATCGCCACGCTGGCGGGCGGGCTGCCGGCTCGCAATGCCCGTCCCCGGCGGCACAGTTCGGCCGCCAGCAAGATCGCGACCTTCACCCGGCCGGAAGCGGACATCTTCATCTGGGACCGGCTGGCCAGCAAGGCGGCCCGGCACCGCGACTGGCATCGCGGTGGGCGGACCGGCCGGCGGCGGCTGCATGCGCTCTATCGCACCGGCGGCCAGCATGATTACCCGTCCTTCTGGCATGCCTGCGACGCGGCGCGGGCCGACGAGCGGGGCAGGGGTGATTTCTGTGACGCGCGCGACCGGCTGATCGCCGATTTCCGGCGCGGCGCGGGCGGCCGGTTCATGGCGGAGCGAATCGACGACGGCTTCATCGAACGCCGCCTGCTCGACAAGCTGATGTTCGCCGAAGGCCAGTTGCTGGAATCGCGGGAAGTATAGGAAAAGGGGGGCAGGATCGCGGGGGGCGACACGGTGCTGTTCGTGTCGTCGCCACCATCATCGGTGACGTTTGCGTTTTCGCGATGCTGCTGAATGGCGCAGCATGTTCGCTGCGAAAACTGGAGCGGGCGAAGGGATTCGAACCCTCGACCCCAACCTTGGCAAGGTTGTGCTCTACCCCTGAGCTACGCCCGCTCTGGCGTTCCGAACCGGCGAACCGGCTGGGGTGAGGCGGGCTATTAGATGTGGGTTTCGAATCCGGCAAGCACTTTTTTCAGATTTTTTACGGCTGGCGACTCCGGCGATAGAACATTACAAGAACATATATGGAGGAGCCCTTCGCCCTGATCGACCGTTTGCGTGGCGCCGCCGCGCGGGGCGCGCGTGCGGGGGAGGCGCCGGGGGCGGGGCGGCAGGACGATGCGATGCCGTGCCTCGACCCGGCCCGGTTGCATGAGATCCATGCCCTTTCCCAGGAGGAAGCGGCCAGCGGGGCCGGTCTGGCGATCGGGTGCGTGCTGGCGGCCGGGGCACGCCCGATCCTGTGGTTGCGCACCGAGGCGGCCGAGCGACAGGGCGGGCGACTCCATGGCCCCGGGCTGGTCGCGATGGGGCTCGACCCCGCCGATCTGGTCGTGGTGGTGGTCGCCGACGATTCGGCGCTGCTGCGCGCGGCGGCCGATGGTGCGCGCTGTCCGGGCCTCGGCACCGTCATCGCGGAAGGCTGGGGGGCGATGCGCGGGTTGGACCTGACCGCCTCGCGCCGGTTGATGCTGGCGGCCGAAGCCTCGGGTGTGCTGATGATCCTGTTGCGCGTCGGGGGACAGGCGGTGCCCAGCGCCGCGGCGACCCGCTGGTCGGTCGCGCCCGCCCCTTCGCGCGTGCTGGCAGCGGATGCGCCGGGTGCGCCCGCTTATGATCTGGAATTGCTGCGTCGACGGGGAGGGCCTGCGGGCGCCCGGTGGCGCGTGGAGTGGAACCGTGACACGCAAAGCTTCGACCCCGCGCCGCTATCTGGCGCTCGTCTTCCCCTGGTTGCCGATCGAGCGGCTGCGGGCCCGGCGCCCGCACCTGTTCGTGGCGCGGGGTGATGCCCCGATCGTCTTTGCCGAATCGGTGGGCGGCGCGATCCGCCTGGCCGCGCTCGATCCGGCGGCGGTCGCGGCGGGGCTGTCGGTCGGGCTGACCCTGGCCGATGCCCGCGCGCGGGTGCCCGAGATCGAGGTCTTTCCGCATGACCCCGGTGCCGATGCCGACTGGCTGGAACGGCTGGCCGAGGGGGCGCGGCGCTACAGCCCGGCGGTGGCGCTCGATCCGCCGCAGGGGCTGGTGCTCGATTCTACAGGCGCGGATCATCTGTTCGGCGGCGAGCGCGGGCTGGCCGAGGATATCGAGACTCGCATGGCCCGGCGCGGCCTGACCGTACGACTGGCATATGGCGACACGCCCGAGGCGGCGCGCGCGCTGGCGCGGCATGCGGGGGCGCCCGCCCCGGACGAGATGGGGGCGATCCGCCGCCTGCCCGTCGCCGCACTGGAACTGGACGAGGACGCGCGGGCGGCGCTGGTCGCGGCGGGGCTGAAGTCGGTCGGCGACGTATTGGCGCGACCGATGGCGACGATCGCGGCGCGATTCGGGCGCGAGGCGGCCACCGCGCTGCGACGGCTGACCGGCGAGGAGGACAGCCTGCTGACCCCGCGCGTCGTCGCCGCGCCGATCGCGGTGGAGCGCCGCTTCGCCGAGCCGGTGGCGCGGACCGAGCATATGCTGGGCGTGCTGGAGGAACTGGCGGGCGAGGCGGCACGCGCGCTGGAGGAACGGCACGAGGGCGGGCGGCGCTGGGATGCGCGGCTGTTCCGCAGCGATGGCGAGGTGCAGGCCCTGCGCGTCGAGACGGGGCAGCCGACCCGCGACCCGGCCGTGCTGCTGCGCCTGTTCCGCGAGCGGATCGAGGCACTGGCCGATCCGCTCGATCCGGGGTTCGGCTATGACCTGATCCGGCTGGATGTCGGCTTGGCCGAGAAGCTCGACGCGGTGCAGTTGCGGCTGGAGGGGGGCGAGGCGAAGTCGGAGGCGGTGGCGGCGCTGATCGACCGGCTGGGCACGCGGCTGGGGCGCGAACGGGTGCGGCGGATCCATCCGCGCGACAGCCATATTCCCGAACAGGCCGAATTGCTGCTGCCCGCGACGGAAGCGGCGCCCAAGGCGGAATGGACCCGGCCCGAGGCAGGGGAGCCGCCGCTCCGCCCGATCCATCTGTTCGACCCGCCCCAGCCGATCGAGTCGCTTGCCGCCGAAACCCCGGACGGCCCGCCCGCGCGGTTCCGCTGGCGACGCAAGATGCATGACGTGGCGCGCGCCGAAGGGCCCGAGCGGATCGCGGGCGAATGGTGGCGGCGCGCCGACATAGCCCCGCCGACCCGCGACTATTACCGGGTCGAGGATGTGCGCGGGCGGCGCTTCTGGATCTTTCGCCACGGCCTCTACAGCGAGACCGAGCGGCCGCGCTGGTATGTGCACGGCCTGTTCGCATGATCGACCTGACACTGGGGACCATCCGGAGGATGGTGGAGGGGTGTCACGGCTTGCGAGGATTGGGACGCTCACAACCGGGGACACCCCTCCGTCAGGGCTTTGCCCTGCCACCTCCCCTTGCAGGGGAGGAAAAGATTAAATGCCCGACTTCGCCGAACTGATCGCGGCGACGCATTACTCCTTCCTGGACGGTGCGAGCCCGGCGGAGGATATGGTCAAGCAAGCCATCATGCTGGGATTGGACGGACTGGGCGTTGCCGATCGCAATACGGTGGCGGGGGTGGTGCGCGCGCACCGGGCGCTGCGGGAAATCCGCGAGGAACTGGGCGGGCATATGCCGCCCTTCGAACTGGTCGTCGGTGCCCGCCTGGTCTTTGCCGACGGCACGCCGGATATCGTGGCCTATCCGATCAACCGCACCGGCTGGGGACGGCTGACCCGTTTGCTGACCGTAGGTAACAAGCGGGCCCGGAAGGGCGGCTGCATCCTGGGGCTGGGCGACCTGACCCGTCATGCCGAAGAGATACTGTTGATCGCGCTGCCCGAATCCTCGGCGCGGCCCTGTGAGCCGATGGCGGAGGCGATGCTGCCCCCGAAACGGGCCGATCCGGGGCTGGCGGCGACTCTCGACCGGCTGGTGGCGGTGGCGGCGGGGCGGGTCTGGCTGGGCGTGACCATGCCGCGATCGGGCGCGGACCGGCGTCGGCTGATGGCGCAGGGCGCGCTGGCCGAGGCGCGGGGGGTGCCGCTGCTCGCGACCACCGATGCGCTGTTCGCCACACCCGCCGACCGACCGGTACAGGATATACTGACCTGCATTCGCGAGGGGCTGACCATCCGCACCGGCGGGCGGCGGCTGGCAGCCAATGCCGAGCGGCACCTGAAACCCGCGTCAGAGATGGCGCGGCTGTTCGCCGACCGGCCGGGGGCGGTGGCGGAGAGCGTGGCGATCCTCGAGCGGATCACGTTCCGGCTGGATCACATCGCCTATCACTATCCCAACGAACCGATACCCGAAGGGTGGGCAGCGCAGGACTGGCTGGAAGACCTGGTCTGGAAGGGGGCGGCAGAGAAATTCCCCCAGGGGGTTCCGGCCAAGCTCCAGTCCACCCTGACGGAGGAACTGGGGCTCATCCGCGACTGCCGATACGCCCATTATTTCCTGACCGTGCATGATGTCGTGCAGCATGCGCGCAGCCTGGACCCGCCGATCCTGTGCCAGGGGCGGGGCTCGGCGGCCAATTCGGCGGTGTGCTGGATCTTGGGCGTCACCTCGGTCGATCCGACCAGGCATGACCTGCTCTTCTCGCGCTTCGTCTCGAACGAGCGCAAGGAGCCACCCGATATCGACATCGACTTCGAGCATGAGCGGCGCGAGGAGGTGATCCAGTATATCTATGACCGCTATGGCCGCCACCGCGCCGCCATCGCCGCGACCGTCATCCATTATCGCCCGCGCAGCACGGTGCGCGAGGTCGGCCGGGCCTTGGGGCTAAGCGAGGATGTGACGCAGCGGCTGACCAGTACGGTCTGGGGCAGTTTTTCAAGGCAGTTCGAGGAGAAGCGCTTCCACGAAACCGGCTTCTCCCCCGACAATCCGGAGATCGCGCGGTTGCGCACCCTGGTCGACCGGCTGCTGGGCGCGCCGCGGCATCTGTCGCAGCATGTCGGCGGTTTCGTGCTGACCCAGGGGCGGCTGGACGAGACGGTGCCGATCCACAACGGCGCGATGGAGGGGCGGACCTTCATCGAGTGGGACAAGGACGATATCGACGAGCTGAAGATCATGAAGGTCGACATATTGGCGCTCGGCATGCTGACGTGCATCCGCAAGGCGTTCGACCTGATGGAGGCCAACGGCCTCGACCGTCCCGACCTCACCGATCTGGCCCAGGACGAGGACGAGCGGGTCTTCAGGATGCTGCAAAAGGGCGACAGCATCGGCGTGTTCCAGGTCGAGAGCCGGGCGCAGATCAACATGCTGCCCCGGCTGAAGCCCCGCGAATTCTACGACCTGGTCGTGCAGGTCGCGATCGTCCGGCCGGGGCCGATCGAGGGCGACATGGTCCACCCCTATCTGCGCCGACGGTCGGACAAGGAGGTCGTGACCTATCCTTCGCCGCATCCCGATCATGGTCCGAAGGACGAACTCTACCAGTTGCTCCACAAGACTTACGGCGTACCGCTGTTTCAGGAACAGGCGATGAAACTCGCCATCACCGCCGCGGAGTTTACCCCCGACGAGGCCAACCAGCTTCGCCGCGCCATGGCGACCTTCCGCAATGTCGGCACGATCCAGAATTTCCGCGAGAAGATGGTCGGTGGCATGGTCCGGCGCGGATACGAACAGAATTTCGCCGAACGCTGCTTCAAGCAGATCGAGGGGTTCGGCTCCTACGGCTTTCCCGAAAGCCATGCGCTGTCCTTTGCGCGGCTGGTCTATGTCTCGGCCTGGTTGAAATGCCATCAGCCCGCGATCTTCACCTGCGCGTTGCTCAACGCCCAGCCGATGGGGTTCTACGCCCCCGCGCAACTCGTTCGCGATGCGCGCGAAAATGGCGGGGTCGAGGTGCGGCCGGTCGATGTGAATCACAGCGGCTGGGACAATCGGCTGGAACGGCGCGACGACGGCGCCTTCGCGCTTCGGCTGGGCTTCCGCCAGATCGACGCATTCCGCGAAGCCTGGGGCAGGGAGATTGCGGACCACGCCCCCTATGACGCGATCGAGGCGGTCGCCATCCGCGCCCGGCTGCCCCGCCGCGCGCTCGATCTGCTGGCCCAGGCCGACGCCTATCGCTCGCTGGGGCGTGGGCGGCGCGAGGGGCAGTGGGAGGCGCGGCGGATGAAGTCGGCGCAACTGCCGCTGTTCGCGGCGATGGAGGCCCCCGAAATGGCGGCCGAACCCGATGTCGCGCTGCCGCCCATGCCGCTGTCCGAACAGGTCAGCGCCGATTACCGGGCGACGCGACTGTCGCTGAAGGGCCATCCCATGGCGTTCCTGCGCCGCGAGCTGGCGGCCGAGGGCATCTTGTCCGCCGCCGATCTCCACCGGCTGGCCGATGGGCGACGCGCCAAGGTGGCGGGGGTGGTGCTGGTCCGCCAGCGGCCGGGCAAGGGCAATGCGATCTTCGTCACGATCGAGGACGAGACGGGCATCGTCAACGCGCTGATGTGGGCGCGCGATTTCGAGGCGAACCGGCGCGCCGTGATGGCATCGCGGCTGATGCTGATCCACGGCGTCGTCCAGCGTAGCGAGGAGGGCGTCGTCCACCTGATGACGGCGGGTGTCGAGGATCGTAGCGCGATGCTCGCCCGGCTGGAGGACGTGCCCGCCGTCGCCACCCGGTCGCATGATCCGCGCGGGACCCCGGCCCAGCGCGGCGTCCATCCGCGCGATGTCCGCCTGCTGCCGCGCTCGCGGGATTTCCACTGAAATGTGATCCCGTCCATGCTCCACCCCCGGCGAAGGCCGGGATGGTGTGGCAGGTCGTGCAACGATCCATGGACCGGGACACCCCGCCGTCAGGGCCGTGCCCTGCCGCTTCCCTTTTCAGGGGAGGAATGCAACCATGCCGATTTATACGAACGATCCGCCCGCCAAGGGCTTGTGCGTACCCCCCGCCATGCCATATTTTGTCGTCATGGCCCAGAACAGCGACACTCTCACCCATCCTCTGGGAATGGCCGGTAATGGGCCGGGGCAAGGCCCCGATCATGGGGACGACGAAGGCAACGGCCTGGGCGTCGCGACCCGCACCCGGACGCGCACCAAGCAGCCGACGCCCTACCGCGTGCTGATGCTGAACGACGATTACACGCCGATGGAATTCGTCGTGCTGTGCCTCCAGCGATTCTTCCGCATGAGCATGGACGACGCGACCCGCGTGATGCTGCACGTTCACCAGCGCGGCGTGGGCGTGTGCGGTGTATTCTCCTACGAAGTCGCCGAAACCAAGGTGGCGCAGGTGATCGACTTCGCCCGCGCCAACCAGCATCCGCTGCAATGCACGTTGGAGAAGGCGTAACGCCGCTGACCGGCTTCTATCCGGCCAGCACCGCCTCCGCTGCCTGTCGCCCCGATAGCCAGGCGCTTTCGACCCGTGGCGCGATCAGCCAGTCGCCACAGGCCGCCAGCCCCAGATCGGGTCGGTGCCAGGCGCCGATCCCCGCCTTGCCCGACCGCGCATAGCGCCAGCGATGTGCCGCCGCATAGGCCGGGGAGGGCAGCGTTCCGACCCGTTCCTCCAGCGCGCGTAGCAGCGATGCGGTGACCGAGGCGGTGTCGCTTTCGAGATGGCGGCGCGACCATTCGGGCGTGGCATGGATCGTCCAAGCCTCGCCGCCGTCACGGCCGGGCTTGGCGGAGTTGCGCGCGGCCCAGTCGATGGGACCGTCGCTCGCATCGCCATTCGCCAGGATGTCGGCGGCGGACAGCACCGTCTCGAACCCCAGCATCACGGTCCAGCAGGGGGCGGACGAATGCGCCTCGGCCCGTTCGGCCAGGTCGGGGGCATGTGCCGTGGCCAGCGCCGGAACCTGTTCGGCCGGGATCGCGAGGATCACCGCGTCGAACGGCCCCTCCCGCCCGGCGTCATGGCCCAGCCGCCAGCCATCGGATCCGCGCATCAGTTCGCGGATATGCGTTGACCAGCGCGGGGCGAGCGGCGCGGCCATGTGGGTGGGGATCGCGTTCATGCCCGGCACCCCGACCCAGGCATCCTCACCCACCGCCGGCCAGGGGGCGACGACGCCGTCCCGTGCCCAGACCTCGACCTGCGCGACGAAGGCGGGATCGCGCGCTGTCATATACTGTGCGCCGTAATCGAAGGCGAAGGACTGTCCATCCGCCGTCACCACCTTGCTCGACAGGCGTCCGCCCGGACGGCGGCCCTTGTCGAACAGCGCAACGCGCCAGCCGCCCTGCGCCATCCGCGTCGCGCAGGACAGCCCCGCCATGCCAGCGCCGATAATGGCGGCCGATCCGACCATCGCTGAATTCCTCCATGCCCGGTGCGCATGCCGCTGCGCAAACCGGACTTTTTGCCGAACAGGGTCAACGCCCTAATATTCGGGCTGATCCAGGATAATTTTTTTAGGGCAGGCCGGGCCTGACGAAGGATCGACGCCGGGTGCGCAACGTTGTCGAAGCGGATGAGCGGCGAATGTGTTTGCCGCTTCAGGAAAGATGCGGCCGCCGATGTTCCCGACAGGTGACATGATCCTCGCCGATCACGGCATGACGGCGGACGACCTTGTCCGTCGTCCCGGTGCGGCTTGCGCGATTTCAACCCGATAGACCCGAAGAGGCTGGCAGATGGAAGATTACAAGACCGTGCTCGAAGGCAAGTGCCCCTTTGGCGGCGACCGGATCGGGGGCAGCTTCACCACGCCGCCGACGCTGGCCGAATGGTATCCCAACCGGCTGCGGGTCGAGCAGTTGCACCGCCATGGCCCGCGCGCCAATCCGCTGGGTGAGGATTTCGATTATCGCGCCGAATTCGCCAAGATCGACCTCGATGCGCTGAAGGCGGAAATCAAGCGCTTCCTGACCAGCTCGGTCGCATGGTGGCCGTCCGACTATGGCAATTACGGGCCGCAGATGATCCGCATGTCGTGGCACTCGGCGGGCAGCTATCGCATCGCCGACGGGCGCGGTGGTGCCGGCGAGGCGATGCAGCGTTTCGCGCCGATCAACAGCTGGTGGGACAATGGCAATGTCGACAAGTCGCGTCGCCTGCTCTGGCCGATCAAGCAGAAATATGGCGCGGCGCTGTCCTGGGCCGACCTGATCGTCCTGACCGGCAACTGCTCGCTCGAGATCATGGGGCTGCCGACCTATGGCTTCGGCGGCGGGCGCGAGGATGCGTGGGAAGCCGATGACGCGACCTATTGGGGTCCCGAGGTCTTCGACATGACCAAGGTCGATTCCTATGACGAGATGGTCAATCGCGACAAGCGCTGGCGTGGCCAGAATGGCGATGCCGATTACGATCTGGAACAGCCGCTGGCCGCCTCGCACCAGTCGCTCATCTATGTGAATCCCGAAGGGCCCTATGCCAATGGCGACCCGATGGGCTCGGCCCGCGATATCCGCATTACCTTCACCCGGATGGCGATGAACGACGAGGAGACGGTGGCGCTGATCGCGGGCGGCCATGCCTTCGGCAAGAGCCATGGCATGGTGAAGGCCGACCGCATCGGCGCGCCGCCGGAGATCGCGGCGATCGAGGAGATGGGGCTGGGCTGGCACAATCCCGAAGGCACCGGCAATGCCGAGTTCACGATGACCAACGGTATCGAGGGCAGCTGGACGCAGGACCCGACGACCTGGGACAACAGCTATCTCGAAAACCTGCTGGGCCTGGAATGGGAACAGACGCGCAGCCCGGCGGGCGCGCTGCAATGGACGCCGGTCAGCGGTGACGCGCCGCGCACCCCGGATGCGCATATCGAGGGCAAGACCCATGCGCTGATGATGATGACCAGCGACATCGCGCTGAAGGTCGATCCCGTCTATCGCCCGATCTGCGAGCGCTTCCTCAACGACTTCGACTATTTCACCGAGCAGTTTTCCAAGGCGTGGTACAAGCTGACCCACCGCGACATGGGGCCGCGCGAACGCTATGTCGGTCCCGAGGTCACGATCCAGCCCGACCTGTTGTGGCAGGACCCGATCCCGGAGCGCGATTACGAACTGATCGACGCGGCCGACATCGCGCAGCTGAAGCAGCAGATCCTGGGCAGTGGCCTGTCGGTCTCGGACCTGGCCTTCACCGCCTTTTCCGCGGCCGTCACCTACCGCGACAGCGACAAGCGCGGCGGCGCGAACGGTGCGCGGCTGGCGCTGGCGCCGCAAAAGGACTGGGCGGTCAATCGCCGCACCGTGCCCGTCATCGCGAAGCTGCGCGAGATCATGGGCGCGTTCAACGATGCGGCGACCGGCGGTAAGCGGGTGTCGCTGGCCGACCTGATCGTGCTGGGCGGCACGGCGGCGGTCGAGAAGGCGGCGGCGGATGCCGGGATCGCATTGGAGGTGCCGTTCACCGCCGGGCGTCGCGACACTACCGACGAACTGACCGATGCCGACAGCTTCGAATGGCTGAAGCCGGTGGTCGACGGCTTCCGCAACTATGTCGACGATCACTTTGCCGAAGTGACGGCGGGCCGTATCGCGCCCGAGGAGCTTTTCCTCGACAAGGCGGCGCTGCTGAAGCTCAGCGCGCCCGAATGGGTGGTGCTGACCGGTGGCTTGCGCGCGCTGGGCGCGAACTGGGACGAGAGCGAGGCGGGCGTGTTCACCGACCGGGTGGGCGTGCTCAGCAACGACTTCTTCCGGGTGCTGACCAGCATGGACTATGTCTGGACCAAGCAGGACGAGGCCGGGCTGCGCTTCACGCTGGACGACCGGGATACGGGCGAGACGCGCTATGCCGCGACGCGCAACGACCTGATCTTCGGTGCCAACTCGCAGTTGCGCAATATCGCCGAATTCTACGCCGCCGAGGATGGCGAGGCCCGCATGGTCCGCGATTTCGTGAAGGTGTGGAACAAGGTGATGACGGCGGATCTGTTCTGATCGCCCGTGGCGGCCCGGCACGACCGGGCCGCCGCGTCACACGGACAAGCGCCATGAAGACCGTCACCGTCTGGTACGACAATGCCTGTCCGCTGTGCCGCCGCGAGATCGCGATAATGCGGCGGCTGGACACGCGCAAACGGATCGATTTCGTAGCGATCGGCGGGGACGGCCCGGACCAATGCCCGATCGACCGCGACACCCTGCTCGCGCGCTTCCATGCGCGGGAGAATGGCCGGATGCTGTCGGGCGCGGCGGCCTTTGCCGCGATGTGGCGGGCGATCCCGTTACTGCGCCCGCTGGGGCTCGCTGCGCGCTCGCCATGGGTGCTGGGGGTATTGGAGCGAGCCTATCGCCAGTTCCTGACGGTCCGGCCACGCTTGCAGAAGTGGGTGGGCGGCCCTTCCTGAACATCGCTTCCCTCCCCGTCATAGGGGAGGATTGGAAAAAGAGCCTACCGCCCCGGCGGCAGCCAGCTGAGGTCCAGCCCCTCGAACCGGTCGATATAGCGGGCCTCGCCCACCAGTTGTGCTTCGTTCAACAGGTGGACGCGACCGCCCTCGCGCTTGATCAGGCCCTCGTCCTCCAGCTGGCGCAGCATGCGGTTCACATGCACTGCGGTCAGCCCGATCGCATCACCCATTTCCTCCTGGGTCAGGCCGGGTGCGAAGGAGGCGCCGACATCCATGCCCGCCTGGCGCATCTGGCCCCGCAGCGACAGCAGCAGCGTGGCCACCCGCGTCCGCGCCGAGGTGCGGCCCAGTCCCGCCAGCCGATCAGTGGAGATGACCCGTTCTATCTGGTTGAGGACAAGAATCAGGCTCAGCAGGCGCGGATGCTCGGTCGCCAGCATCGTGATCTGCCCCCGGTCGAACGGACAGACGACCGCGTTCGATACCGCCACCACCGTATCGGGCGACCGGTCATAGAGCAGCGCCGACAGGGCAAAGAGATCGCCGGGAAACAGGAAGCGCAGGATCTGGCGGCTGCCGTCGTCGAGCAGGACATAGCACATCAGCATGCCCTGTCGGACCACGTACATGTCCTCGCTGCGCATCTGTTCGTCGGTCAAGACGGTCCCGCGCCGTATCGCGCGGGGCCGATCCTCCAGCTGCGACAGCGCGTCGCGCTCTGCTGGGGTCAGCGAAACCCATTTGTCCAGGCGATCCCCAAGCCCGAAATTTCCCACTGACACCTCATTCCCCGAGCGGAACAGTGCCTTAGCCATCAAGGGGATCGGCATGCATTGATATCGATCAACCGGCCCTTTTCTTGGTTTTTCCTGCCGCTTTTCGCCCTGTGGGGCGGGGTGCGACCCTTGGCGATGCCCCGGACCTTCGCTAGGAAGGCGGGTCTATGGACCGTATCCTTATTCGCGGCGGCAACCGGCTGTCGGGTCGCCTGAAGATCTCGGGCGCGAAGAACGCCGCGCTCACCCTGATGCCTTGCGCCATCCTGACCGACGAACCGGTCACGTTGCGCAACCTGCCGCGTCTGGCCGATGTCGACGGGTTCGGCCATCTGCTGAACCAGATCGGTGCGTCGACCCGCGTGGAGGGGACGCGGCCGGAGGATTTCGGCCGGGTCATGACGATCCGTGCAGGGCAACTCTTCTCGACCGAGGCGCCCTACGACATCGTGCGCAAGATGCGCGCGTCGATCCTGGTGCTCGGCCCCATCCTGGCGCGCGCGGGCGAAGCGCGGGTGTCGTTGCCCGGCGGCTGTGCGATCGGCAACCGTCCGATCGACCTTCACCTGAAGGCGCTGGAGGCCATCGGCGCGGAGATCGAACTGACCGCCGGTTATGTGAAGGCCAGCGCGCCCGGCGGTCGCCTGTCGGGTGGGCGCTATACCTTCCCGGTGGTCTCGGTCGGCGCGACCGAGAATGCGCTGATGGCCGCGGTGACGGCCAAGGGCACCTCGGTGCTGGGCAATGCCGCGCGCGAGCCCGAGATCGTCGACCTGTGCCGCCTGCTGATCGCAATGGGCGCGCGGATCGATGGCGTCGGGACCGAGACGTTGACCATCGAGGGTGTCGACCGGCTGCACGGTGCCACCTATTCGGTGATGCCTGACCGGATCGAGGCGGGCTCCTATGCCTGCGCCGCCGCGATCACCGGCGGTGACCTGGAACTGGTCGGCGCCTGTGCCGAGGATATGCGCGCGACGCTCTCCGCGCTGACCGAGGCGGGCGTCACCGTCGAGGAAGGCCGCGATTCGATCCGCGTGAAGGCCGATGGCCCGCTTCAGCCGCTGACCCTGTCGACCGCACCCTATCCGGGCTTCGCGACCGACATGCAGGCGCAGTTCATGGCGATGCTGTGCAAGGCCGAGGGCACCAGCACCCTAACCGAGACGATCTTCGAGAACCGCTACATGCACGTGCCCGAACTGGCGCGCATGGGCGCGGACATCCAGGTGCATGGCCGCACCGCGATGGTGAAGGGCGTCGAGAAGCTGACCGGTGCGCCCGTCATGGCGACCGACCTGCGTGCTTCGATGAGCCTGATCCTGGCGGGCCTGGCCGCCGAGGGCGAGACGTCGGTCGCCCGTGTCTATCACCTCGACCGTGGTTATGAGCGGCTGGAGGAAAAGCTGTCGGCCGTGGGTGCCGATATCGAGCGCGTCGGCGACTGATCTTGGTCCTCCCCAGGCTTCTGCTTGGGGAGGCGGTGGTGGAGGGGTGTCACCATCGGCGTGGACACCCCTCCGTCAGCCCCTCAGGCTGCCACCTTCCCTTGCAGGGGAGGAAATAGCGGCCGTCACCACCAGCCCTCCGCCTCCAGCACCGGCACCATCGCGCGCGATACCCGCGCCTCGACCCCGCCGGTCAGGACCAGCCGCAGTCCACGCCCTTCGCGATGCGCCTCGCGCACGGCATTGCGCGCCACCCACCAACTGCGATGCACCTTCGCGCCGATCAGCGGCGCAACCTCCGTCACCGCGTCGCGCATCCGCAGCAGGATCAGCTCCGACCCATAGGCGCCGTGGACGCGCAGATAATGGTCCTCCATCTCCAGCGCCACGATGGTGGGGCCGAAGCCCGGCGGCAGGCGGTCGAGCAATGCGGGGCGGGGTGTCGCGATCGGCGCGGAGGATTCGGACGGGGCAGATTCGGGCGGGGCGGCCTCCGGGGCTGGGGCTCGCCGCTTCTCGCCATACCAGAGCAACAGGCTGGCCAGTCCGCCGATCACCAGCACATTGCCATAGAGCAGCACCGCCTGATCCGTATCCGGCCAGCGCATCGGCAGGCCCAGTCGCCCGACCCACCAGACGACGACGCTCATCGGCACGCTGGCCAGGATCGCGGCCCCGGCCCAGCCCGCCATTTCGGGCAGGTGCAACCGCGCCGCCACGACCAGCGCCCCCGCCATCACCGGCTTGTAGAGGAGATAGCCCGCCAGCATCAGCGTGATCCAATAGATCAGCCGATAGGCAAAGCTCGCCTCGAACGTCCCGAACGGCCCCAGCACCGCCAGCAGCAGCCCGACGCCGATCATCGCGGCGATATCGATCACTATGCGGCGAGAGCGGGGCATCACGGCCCCGTGACTATGGCCAATTGGCGCTTCGCGAAATGGCAAATCGGCCTGTCCACGAAGGGAAACCGCCGATCCGCGCAAACAGGCTGGCAAAGGCCCGGTGCGACGGCAGGACCGGGGGCGAACCGTTTCCGATCAGGATTTCGACCGATGACCGACCTTTTGTTTCTTCCTGCGCAGCCCCGCCGTGGCGATACATCGCTGCTGTTGCGCGCCGCCGTCCTGGCCGCCGGGGGTACGTTGTCGCTGATGGCGGTGGTCGCCATGGCACGCGGCGCGCTGGGCCTGTCGCCGACGCTGGCGCGGGCGCATGACGTGGCGGTGTGGATCCATCTCGGCTCGGTGCTGCCCGCCCTGCCGCTTGGGTTGTATGTCCTGCTGGCGCGCAAGGGCGATGCGCGGCACCGGATGCTGGGCAGGATATGGGCGGGGCTGATGGTGGTCGCGGCGCTGTCGGCACTGGCGCTGCGCGACCTGAATCACGGGCAGTTCAGTTTTATCCACATTTTTATCCCCATCACCCTGATCGGCCTGTGGCGGGCGATCGCGGCGGCGCGGGCGGGGCGGATCGCTACGCACCGCAAGGTCATGGTCAGCCTGTATCTCGCCGGGTTGATCGGCGCGGGCTCCTTTGCCTTCATGCCGGGCCGGGTGATGGGGACGTGGCTGTTCGGTTGAGGCGGTCCAACCATTCCTCCCCTGCAAGGGGAGGTGGCAGGGCGAAGCCCTGACGGAGGGGTGTCCCGCTATCGACAGGGCGACACCCCTCCACCATGCTTCGCATGGTCCCCCTCCCCTTACAGGGGAGGAATAGGATGCTCTACGTCACCAGCCGCTTGAGCGTCTCCACCCGGTCGGCTTCCTCGGCGGGCTTGTCGGTGCGGATGCGGGCGATCCGGGGAAAGCGCATCGCCACCCCCGATTTGTGCCGCTTCGATTCGTGGATCGAATCGAACGCGATCTCCAGCACCAGCGTCTTTTCCACTTCGCGTACCGGTCCGAAGCGCTGGACGGTATGGGCGCGTACGAAGCGGTCCAAAGCCCGCAATTCCTCGTCGGTGATGCCCGAATAGGCCTTGCCCACGGGCAGCAGCTCGCCCTCCTCGGTCCAGCAGCCGAAGGTGTAATCGCTATAATAGCTCGACCGCCGGCCACTGCCGCGCTGGGCGTACATCATCACGCAATCGGCGGTCAGCGGGTCGCGTTTCCATTTGTACCACAGGCCGACGCGCCGCCCGCCGCTATAGGGTGAATCGCGGCGCTTGAGCATCACGCCCTCGATCGCGGCATCGCGGGCGGTGGCGCGCAAGGCCTCCAGCGCGGTGAAATCCGCAGCCTCGATCACCGCGCTGACGTCGAACCGATCGGGGTCGAGCCTGGCCGCGAACGCCTCCAGCCGTTTCCGTCGCTCGGTCCAGGGGAGGGGGCGGAGATCCTCCGTTCCGTCGACCAATATGTCGTAAAGCCGGACGAAGGCGGGGTAATCGGCCAGCATCCGGGCCGACACGGTCTTGCGCCCCAATCTCTGCTGGAGCGCGTTGAAGCTGGCCGCACCGCCGCCATCCTCCAGCGTACCGCCCTGATGCTCGCCCTTGACCAGCAATTCGCCATCGACCGCGCCCACCGTATCGAAGGCGCTGGCGACATCGGGAAAGGCGTGGGTCACATCGTCGCCGGTCCGACTGTAAAGCCGGGTCTGCCCGGCGACATGGACGATCTGTACCCGGATACCGTCCCATTTCCATTCGGCGGCATATTCGTCGAGATCGACACGCAAATCCTCCAGCGGATGCGCGAGCATGAAGGGGCGGAAAACCGGCACATCGGCCGTCGTCGGCTGCGCGCCCGTCCCCTCGCCCCAGGCGAACAGTTCGGTATAGGGCGGCGACAGGCCGTGCCAGATTTCCTCCACCGCCTCGACATCCAGCCCGAAAGCCTGTGCGAAGGCCGTCTTGGCCAGTCGCGCCGACAGGCCGATGCGCAGGCCGCCGGTCGCCATCTTCAGAAGGGCGAACCGCTCCTCCGCGGTCGACCGGTCGAGCATGTCGGCCAGCACGGTGGGCGCGTCGGAGCGGGACAGATGCCGCAACCGCTCGACGACCGCACTGAGCGACAGCGGCTCGGGATCGAGCGGCCGGTCGGGCGCTGGCCAGAGCAGGGCGACCGTTTCCGCCGTGTCGCCGACATAGTCACGGCTCATGCGAAAGAGGACGGGGTCGACGCGCTGTTCGATCAGGGCGCGAATGAGCGCGGGCTTGACGCCGGGCAGGTCAAGATTGCCGGTCAACGCCGCCATCGCCCAACCCCGGTCGGGATCGGGCGTGGCGGCGAGGTAATCCGCGACCAGCTTCAGCTTGGCGTTGCGCGACCGCGTGTAGATCAGCGCGTCGAGCAACCCCGCAAATTCGCGCATATGCGAATCAGTCGATCGCGTTCTTCACCGACTTGCCCGCGACCAGCCCGAGCACCAGGAAGATCAGGAACAGCGCGATCGCGATGAAGAACAGGATCTTGGCGATTCCGACGAACGCGCCGCCGATACCGCCAAAGCCCAAGGCCCCCAGGACCAGACCGACGATAAGGAACGTGATGGCGAGCTTGAGCATGGGGCAATCCTCCTGACCTGATAAGGGCTTAACCGGCCAGGAGGGTTGGTGTTCCGGTTACGCATGAAGAGCGGGATCTGCCGCCCCATTTCCGATCGCCATCCCCACCATATCCGCTCGCCCCGGCACCCACGGACACGGCAAATCCGGCCATGCGAGCGACCAGGCAAACGGTATAAGATAACCCAAATTTAAGCCTTGCCCGCAATATCGACGCAAACCAAAGCGCGCCTCGCGAGAGGAGCCGGTAATGGATTGGTTGTTCGGGCTTCGTCCTGGAGAACCTGATGGCCCGCCGGGAGACGTTGGCCGCCTCATTCGGGAATCACGAATGACGTGATCCTGTTCCGCCATGCTTGGGTGTTGTCAAACGCCTCATCAATCGGGAAATTTCTTCATGCGGCCTACCATCAAGGTCAAATTGGGGGCGGTCTTCGTGATCCTGCTCTTGCTGATGTCGACGGTCATCGGACTGGGTCTGCTCAAGATGAATGCGCTGAACAGTGCGATCAACGACCTGGTGGCCGGTCCGGCCAAGCGCCTGGAACTGGCGCAAGGTTTCGCGATCAAGGCGTCCTATGTCGCGCGTCAGGAAAAGAACCTGGCACTGACCAGCGACGACGCGCTGATGCATGCGATCGACACCAGCCTGATGAAGGCGCGCGCCGATACGCAGGCGATCCTGAACGAAGGCTATGCCAACGCCACCGACGAATCGCGACCCCTCTGGGATCAGGCGCGGAGCCGGTGGGCCGAATATCTGCCGATCAACGACCAGATTCGCGAAATGGGCATGCGCAACGACAATGCCGCAGCGGGCCAGTTGTCGATCGGCAAATCGCGTGTCCTGCTGGGCCAGCTTACGGACGTGTCCGATCAGATCGTGGCGCTCAGCAAGCGGAACATGGATAAGGCCGCGCGCGAAACCGATGAACTTTACGACCAGGCGGCGATGGTCCTGCTGCTGACCGGCGCCATCGCGATGGCGATCGCGATCGCCGGTGCCGTCTGGATATCGCGCATCGTGTCCAAGGGGCTGCGCAGCATCGGCGGCGCGATCACGGCGGTCGCGGACGGCGACCTGAGCACCGAAGCGCGTGTGACCACCAACGACGAGATCAAGGACCTGATGGATATCGTCAACCGCATGATCGAGCGGCTGCGCGATACGATCGGCCAGACCAGCCTGGCGGCGCAGAATGTCGCGGCGGGCAGCGAAGAGCTGTCGTCGACGTCGCAGCAGGTCAGCGAGGGCGCGACCGAGCAGGCCGCCGCCGCCGAGGAAGCCTCTGCCGCGATGGAGCAGATGGCGGCCAACGTGAAGCAGAATGCCGACAATGCCAGCCAGACCGAGAAGATCGCGCGCCAGTCGTCGATCGATGCCGATCAGAGCGGCGAGGCGGTGCAGCAGGCGGTCGTCGCGATGCGTACCATCGCCGACAAGATCACGATCGTGCAGGAAATCGCCCGCCAGACCGACCTGCTGGCGCTGAACGCGGCGGTCGAGGCGGCGCGGGCCGGGGAACATGGTCGCGGCTTTGCCGTCGTGGCCGCCGAAGTCCGCAAGCTGGCCGAACGCAGCCAGATCGCGGCGACCGAGATCAGCGGCATGTCGAGCGACACCGTCACCGCGGCCACCCGTGCGGGTGACATGCTGGCCAAGCTGGTCCCCGACATCCGCCGCACCGCCGAACTGGTCGCCGAGATCGGCGCTGCGTGCCGCGAGCAGGATATCGGTGCGGTGCAGATCAACGAGGCGATCCAGCAGCTCGACAAGGTGACGCAGCAGAACGCGTCGGCCTCCGAACAAATCTCGTCCACCTCGGAGGAACTGGCCTGTCAGGCGGAGGAAATGCAGCAGAGCATCAGCTTCTTCCGGATCAACGTCGCCGATCGCGGCGCACCACCCGCGCCGCGTGCCCCAGGCCGCAGCCCGGCACACAGGCGCGCGACCGTCACGCGCGCCGGATCGATCGCCGATCAGCAGGCACGGGTGCGCGGCTTCGCGTTGGACCTGAGCGTCGGGGCGCCGGATGCCGAGGACGCCGATTTCGGACGGGCGGCATAAACCGCAAGGGGAGGGGCGGCAGGCCCCTCCCGATATTCCACGAAAAAGCCCCGGCTCTCACCGGGGCTTTTTTATCGTCGAAAGGCGCAGGCTCGGCTCAGCCCTTGCGGCCCGCCTCGAACAGGAACCAGGCGCGTTCCTCGGCCTGGTCGGTCCATTCGTCGACGATGCCGCTGGTGGCATTGTCCTTGGCCTCTTCGGCGGCATCCTTGACGGCGCGGAAACGCTCGACGAGCTTCAGATTGTCGTCGCGCAGTTCGACCAGCATGTCGGCGGCCGACACGAATTCGCGGTCATTGTCGACGATGGTCTGGCGGCGGGCAATGTCGCCGATCGAGCGCAGCGTCAGGTTGCCGGTCTTGCGCACCCGCTCGGCAATCGCATCGGTCACGCCCAGGATCTGTGCGGCCTGATCGTCGAGCATGAGGTGATAGTCGCGGAAATGCGGGCCCGAGACGTGCCAGTGGAAGTTCTTGGTCTTCAGGTACAGCGCATAGCAATCAGCTAGTGCGCCGTTCAGGGCATCCGCGACGCTGGCGGTCGCGTTGCGGTTGAGGTCGGTCGGCGTATCGAGCGCCGGGTTGATATCGGACATGGACGTGCTCCCGCAATCAGTCGTGGCAGTCTGGATCGTTGCGTGAACGAACCGATGGCGCAAATGCTCCCCCCATGTCCATCGACAAAGCCCGCGCAATCTGATCGATCGCCTAGATCAACCCCTTTGCCGACAAGCCGACGATCACGCCCGCCAGTATCAGCACCGCGCCGATCGCGATGCGGATCGTACGCCAGGGCAGGCGCTGCCATTCGCGCTCGCCCAGCATCAGCGGGGGAAGCAGCGCGCCGAGCAGGCCCAGGATCGCGGCGGGCCAGGCCGCCCAGGGCAGCGGCGATCGCGCGGCGGCGGCCGCCACCAGCATCATGCCCGAATCGGCGACCAGGATCGCGCCGCCCCCGAACAATGCGGTGCCGAACGCCCTCAGCCGGGGCCAGCCGAACGGCGATCCGGGCCGGGGCATGCGCGTGGTCAGCGCGACGCCGACCAGGACTAGGGCGAGCGCCAGCAACAGGCTGCGCAATTCGGGGGTCAGCTCCGGCGCGATCGCGATGCCCAGCGCGACCGCCATCGCGGCAAGCACCGCTTGTGCGACGAGAAGGCCGGACAGCACCGGCACGATCGCCCCGGTCCGCTCGGCCAGTCGGGTCGCAAAGCCGCTCGACCGTCCACCAAGCTGGGCCAGAAACGTCACGACCAGGACGATCATCAATGCGTCCATCAGCGCGCCAGCCGGACCGAACAGGCTTCGGCGAAATGCTGAGTCGTCTCCAGGTCCTGGCGCTCGCTGGCCACCGCGTCGGTCAGCATCGCCAGCCAGCCATGGACGGGCGGTGTATCCACCGCGCGCATCAGCGCACGGTCGATGAAATGGGTGACGGTGACCGCGGAGGTCAGGCCATGCGCATGGGCCAGGCGGCGAATCGCGTCGATGCCGGGCATCAGCTCGGTGGCGGGTGCATAGGGTGCCCGGACGTCAAGCGCGGCGATTCGCGCCCGAAGCTGGTCGCGGACATCGGTATGCTCGCGAATCGCAGATCCCGAATCGGTCATGTTCCTCGCACCTTTCCCGTCGCCGCCATGGCGGTTTTCGTGCGCCCGCCTAGGAAGTCGATGGGACGTCGTATAGGCTCTTGGGTGTAAAGAGGGGCTTAAATGGGGCGAAATGCTTGACTCAGGCAGGTCCATGGGCCATGGGCGGCCCTTATATAGCGGCGGCTCCGGCTGCCGCTTTCGCTTTTTCACGCATACAGGAACCAGGTCATGGCCAAGCCGACCACCGTCAAGATCAAGCTCGTCAGCTCGGCTGATACCGGCTTCTTTTACGTCACGAAGAAGAACCCGCGCACCAAGACCGAGAAGCTGAGCTTCAACAAGTACGACCCGGTCGTGCGCAAGCATGTCGAGTTCAAGGAAGCCAAGATCAAGTAATTCGCGAGGGGCGCTGGCATAGCGCCCCGCGAAGGACTTGAAGGCGTGAAGCCGCCGTCCGGAAGGACGCGCGGCTTTTTGTCGTTGGTTCTTTTGTTCCCCCATCGCTTTCCACAAGCGCGCCCCTCCCGCAGGCGGGAGGGGATGGGGGAGGGATAGCCACGAGATGAATCGCCTGGGGCGGGCCCTCCCCCCGACCCCCTCCCGCCTGCGGGAGGGGGAGATGGTTTACGCCGCTTCCGGGTACAGCGTCCCGATCAGCCAGTCGTGGAACAGCTTCACCGACTTTTGCTGCAACGCGCGCGGGCGGCACACGAACCAGTGGCTGTACGGGCTGTCGACCTCGATATCGAACAGCCGCACCAGGCGGGGGTCGTGCGCATGTTCGAAATGGCTGGCATGCATGAACGCGACGCCCAGTCCCTGCGCCACCGCCTCCAGCATCAGCCCGCCCGAATCGAAGAAGTCGATCGCCTTGGGCTTGATGTCGCTCAGGCCCGCGACCTGGCACCAGGCGGTGAAGGCGTCCGGCATTTCGCGGTGCAGCAAGGCGGTCATGCCGTTCAGCTGTTCCGGGCGGAGCAGCGGATTGGGTCCTTCGAGCAGCCGCTTGGCGCCGATGACATAGACCTTGTTGCGGTCGAGTCGCTTGGCATAGAGCGACGGATCGATATCGCGGCCCAGCGCGATCACCGCGTCCAGCCCCTCACCCAGCCGCGCGATGCCATGCCCGGCGGTGTCGATATCCAGATGCAGTTCGGGATGCGCCGCGCGCAACAGCCCCATATGCGGGAACAGCCGCTGCGACGCATAGAGCGGCAGCACACCAAGTCGCAGGCGCAGTACCTCCTGCCCGCTGGTCATCGCCTCCACCGCGTCGGACAGCTGGTCGAGCAGGGGGGCGATCTGTTCCATCAGCCGCTGGCCGTCCTCGTTGGGCACCATCGCCTGATGCCGCCTGGCGAATAGCGGCTTGCCGACGAAGCGTTCCAGCGTCTGCACCCTGCGGCTGAGCGCGGGCGCGGACAGCGCCAGTTCCTCGGCCGCCGCCTTGATGGAGCCTAGGCGCACGACCTGGACAAATGCTTCGATCGCACCGAGCGGGGGGAGCCTGCGCATGGTGTACCTGTACTCGTTGACCTATTGGTCAGAGGATTGCACAAACTGCAATCATAGCCAAGCTTTTCGCACTTGCAACATAACGTTTCGCACCGCAAAAGGAACGGGCCTTTCAGGCATCCTCTCCTAAAAACTTTCACGGGCTGGTCGTTTCGATCGGCCCTTTTTTTTGCCTCGGCTGGGCCGTCCGCCCTTTTGCAGACCGGAACCCACCCCCACGTCCCGCGCTTTCGTGTCTCAGACACTTTGCCAAGGGACGATCATGGCCGACAGCGACGCGCCGACCCGCAAGATACAGGTGGCCAATAGCCGCCCCGAGGATTCGGGCCGGGGCCTCGCCCATGTCCCGCGCAGCCTGATGGCCGCGCTGGGCATCACCGAGGGGGATGTGGTCGAGATCGTCGGCAAGCAGGCGACGCCTGCGCGCGTCGTCGCCCCCTATCCGGAGGATGAAGGGCTGGACCTGGTCCGCATCGACGGGTTGCAGCGGGCGAATGCGGGCGTCGGCTCGGGTGATTTCGTCGAGGTGCGCCGCGTCGAATCGAAGCCTGCGACCCGCGTCGTCTTCGCGCCGGCACAGCAGAATCTGCGACTCCAGGGCTCGGCCCAGGCGCTCAAGCGCACCTTCTTCAACCGCCCGCTCTGCCAGGGCGACGTGGTGGCCACCGCCGGACAGCAGCGCGTGACGAACATGCCGCCGGGCGTCGCGCAGTTCATGAACGCGCCAGCTTACGCGCTCCAGGAAATCCGCCTCGCCGTCGTCGCGGCCAGCCCGAAGGGCGTCGTGCATATCGACGAGAATACCGAGGTCGAGCTGCGCCCCGAATATGAGGAGCCGCGCGAGGCCCGGCGTGCCGACGTCACCTATGACGATATCGGCGGCATGGCCTCGACCATCGATCAGTTGCGCGAGATGGTCGAACTGCCGCTGCGCTATCCCGAATTGTTCGAACGGCTGGGTGTCGAGCCGCCCAAGGGCGTGCTGCTCCATGGGCCGCCCGGCACCGGCAAGACGCGGCTGGCGCGCGCGGTGGCCAACGAATCGGATGCGCAATTCTTCCTGATCAACGGTCCCGAGATCATGGGCTCGGCGTATGGCGAGTCGGAACAGCGGCTGCGCGACATCTTCGAGGAAGCGACCAAGTCGGCGCCCTCCATCGTGTTCATCGACGAGATCGACTCGATCGCCCCCAAGCGTGACCGGGTGCAGGGCGAGGCGGAGAAGCGGCTCGTCGCGCAGTTGCTGACGCTGATGGACGGGCTGGAGGCGCGGGCGAACCTGGTCATCATCGCCGCCACGAATCGTCCCGAGGCGATCGACGAGGCGCTGCGGCGGCCGGGTCGCTTCGACCGCGAGATCGTGGTGGGTGTGCCCGACGAGCGCGGGCGGCGCGAAATCCTGGGCATCCACACGCGCGGCATGCCGCTGGGCGACAAGGTCGATCTGAACGAACTGGCGCGCACCACCTTCGGGTTCGTCGGCGCGGACCTGGCGGCGCTGACCCGCGAGGCGGCGATCGAGGCGGTGCGGCGGATCATGCCGCGCCTGAATCTCGAGGAACGGACGATCCCGTCCGAGGTGCTCGACACGCTGTCGGTGACGCGTGAGGACTTCCTGGAGGCGTTGAAGCGCGTGCAGCCCTCGGCGATGCGCGAGGTTATGGTACAGGCGCCGACCGTCCGCTGGGATGACGTCGGCGGCCTGGACACCGCGCAGATCAAGCTGAAGGAAGGGGTCGAGCTGCCGCTGAAGGACCCGGACGCGTTTCGGCGACTCGGTATCCGTCCCGCCAAGGGCTTCCTGCTTTATGGCCCGCCCGGCACCGGCAAGACCTTGCTGGCCAAGGCCGTCGCGCGCGAGGCGGAGGCGAACTTCATCGCCACCAAGTCGAGCGACCTGCTGTCCAAATGGTATGGCGAGAGCGAGCAGCAGATCACGAAGCTGTTCGCCCGCGCCCGCCAGGTCGCGCCCACGGTGATCTTCATCGACGAACTCGACAGCCTCGTCCCCGCACGCGGCGGCGGGCTGGGCGAGCCGCAGGTGACGGAGCGGGTGGTCAACACCATCCTGGCCGAGATGGACGGGCTGGAGGAGTTGCAGTCGGTCGTCGTGATCGGTGCGACCAACCGGCCCAACCTGATCGACCCGGCGCTGCTCCGGCCGGGGCGGTTCGACGAGCTGATCTATGTCGGCGTGCCGGACAAGGCCGGGCGGCGGCGGATCCTGGGCATCCAGACCGCCAAGATGCCGCTGGCTGCGGACGTCGATCTGGACGATGTGGCGGCGCGGACCGATCGCTTCACCGGTGCCGATCTGGGCGATGTGGTGCGCCGGGCGGGTCTGATCGCGCTGCGCAAGTCGCTGGGCGCGACCCAGGTCGACATGGCCGCCTTTGACGAGGCCCTGACCGAGGCACGGGCCAGCGTGACCCCGGAGATGGAGCGCGACTACGAACAGATCGCGGCGAAACTGAAACAGGACGCGGCGGCGATCCAGCCGATCGGCTTCATCGCCCCGGGGATGCTGACGCCGCGGGGTGACAAGCAGCCCTGAGGGGGAGGCCATCCTCCTTCTGAAGCCCCTCCTCCCGGCAGGGGGGAGGGGTTTGGGATGGGGGCAGAGCCACAGGCGACGATCTCGGTGAGACTCCTTTCCCTCCCGCCTGCGGGAGGGGAGCGGCAGGATCGGAGGTCGGGGCTAATTCGCCGACCACCCATAACTCCGCCCCACCTTGGCCACCGCGACCTCATACCGCGCATACCATCCCGCCCGCCCCCGCTCCCGGATCGCCGCATGTTCGGGATGCGCCCGCCACGCCAGGGCGCTCGCCTCGTCCGCCCACCAGCTGACGGTCATCCCGAATCCGTCAGCGTCGCGGGCGCTGTCGACACCGCGATAGCCCGGCTGTGCCGCCGCCAGCCGATCCATGGCCGACGCCGCATCGGCATAGCCCGGTTCGTCATCCCCCGTCCGTTGGGACATGAAAATCACCGCGATTTGACTCGTCCGGTCCATGATATTCCCCCATCCGCCGCGTTCGCTTTGCGACGGAATGCACCCCTTGCGCGCAACCCAATAGCTTGAAAGTCGTTCGGCACCTGTGCGACGAGGGGGTTTCCCTCGCGCGTCCCTTACGCGGGGATCACGAACGACAGGAACTCGATGCCCAGCTCGACCACCGCCGCGCGCAAGTCCCGCACCGATGCCACGGGTTATCCGTCGCCCGGCCAGATGTTCTTTCAACAGTTCCTGAAGCATCCGGTGATGGTGGGCTCGATCATTCCGTCGTCGGGCAAGCTGATCCGCAAGATGCTGGGCCCGGTCGACTGGGCCAATACCAAGCTGTTCGTGGAATATGGCCCCGGCGTCGGCACCTTCTGTCGTCCGATCCTGGAGCGGATGGCACCCGACGCCAAGCTGATCGCGATCGATACCAATGCCGATTTCTGCGACTATCTCAGCCATACCATCGTCGACTCCCGTTTCGCGGCGGTGAACGGCTCGGCGGCCGATGTGCAGAAGATCGTGCGCGACCATGGTTTCGATCATGCCGATTACGTCCTGTCGGGCTTGCCCTTCTCGACCCTGCCGCCCGGCGTCGGCCCGGCGATCGCCAAGGGCACGCATGACGTGCTGCGTCCCGGCGGTGCCTTCCTGGTCTATCAGTTCAGCCCGAAGGTGAAGGACTTCCTGGTCCCGCACTGGTCGAACATTGACCATGACATGGAATGGTGGAACGTGCCGCCGGCGCAGCTCTACTGGGCCTGGAAGGACTGAATCACGCCTCCCCGCTACGGGGAGGATCAATCGCCGTCGGGCGATTCGATCCCGAAATTCAGACCGCGCGATACCGACGGGTCGATCACCGCGATCAGCAGATAGGCGGTGAACTGGCGCAGTCGCTGGAACCAGCCGGTATTGCGCTTGTACCAGTCCGGGGTGATCGCCTCCGACCGGGCGACCTCGCCATCGATGTAGGCGCGGACATGGGTGGCGAAGGCCGGGTCCTCCACCCTGAGCATCAGTTCCAAGTTCACGAACAGGCTGCGCATGTCGAAATTGGCCGAGCCGACATGCACGGCATCGTCGATGACATAGAGTTTCGTGTGCAGCTTGGTGAGCTGATATTCGAAGATTTGTACGCCCTTGCGCAGCAGGCCCGCATAGGTGAAGCGCGCCGCCGCGATGGTCGCCTGGTTGTCCGACTTGCCTGCCGTCACGACCCGCACCTCGGCATCGCGGCGCCCGGCCCGGTCCAGCCGCCGGAGCATCGTCGGGCTGGGGGTGAAATAGGCGGCGATCACGTCGATGCGCTTGCCCCGCCGCATATCGTCGCGCACCGTCCGCGCCCAGGGCGACAGCCGCCGGGTCGGCCCGCCGATCAGCCAGCGAAGCCGCCCCTTCGACTCGCTCCAACGCGCCAGCGTCTTGTTCAGGTCGCGCAGCCGCCCCTTGGGATTTTCCGTCCAGGCGAACAGCGCATCGAAATACCCCGCCATCCGCGCCGCCGCCGGCCCCTCGACCAGCAGGCCCAGGTCGCGCCAGCTCTGGTCGGCGGGGGTGCCGAAATAATCGTCTTCGATATTGAAGCCACCGATGATGATCCGTGGATCGGGTCCCTCGGCATCGGCCAGCGCCAGCTTCTGGTGATTGCGCAGCAGATAGCGGCGGCCGAAGCGCGGCTCGAACCGCGACAGCCGCGCGCCCGCATCGACCATCGGCTGGAAGAACGCCGCGTCCGCACCCGCGCCGAAGCCGTCGACGATGACCGATACCGCCACCCCCCGTCGCGCGGCGGCGATCATCGCATCACGCACCCGTCGCCCCGTCGCGTCGTCGGCATAGATATAATAGAGGATGCGCAAGCTCGTCCGCGCCCCCTCGATCAGGTGCATCACCGCATCCAGACGGCGCGGCCCGGTATCGAGCAGGGTCAGGGCCTGTCCGTCGACGTCGAAACGCGGCTGTTCGGACGGCGGAGCAAGCGACAGGGACGTGGCGACTGACAAGATATCCTCCGGGTCGCTATAACGATCCAGGCGACATGCGCGTTGCAAGGGCCAAGGCTTTTGACTTGCCCCCCCTTTGCTGTTAGGGGGCCCTCTTTCATCCCAGCATTATTTGCGAAGGACACACGCATGGCGCGCGTCACCGTCGAGGATTGCGTCGACAAGATTCCCAACCGGTTCGATCTGGTGCTGTTCGCGGCGCAGCGGGCTCGTCAGATTTCGGGCGGGGCCGACCTGACCGTCGACCGCGATCGCGACAAGAACCCGGTCGTCGCCCTGCGCGAGATCGCCGAGGAAACCGTCCGTCCGACCCATTTGGAAGAGTCGGTGGTCAGCAGCCTCCAGCGCGTCCAGATCGACGACGAGGACGAGGCGGATGACGTCGGCAGCCTGCAGGCATCGGCCGAGGCGCTGCGCCTGACCGCCGCCGCTCCGCCGCGCAACCAGAACCTGGGTGCCGACTACGACGGCTGATCGCCGTCCGTCACCCTGATGAAAAAGGGCCGGTGCGAACCCTCGCACCGGCCCTTTTCACGTCTGGCGAATTGCGGTCCTTAATAGCCGTCCCAGTAATCCCGCCGCGCGGCATGTTCTTCGTGCCGGGCGAAATGCGCGTCGCGGCGTGCCTCATGTCGACGGACGGCGGCCGCATGGGCATAGGCGTCGGCCGCGCGGTAATCGCCATAATAGGCCGCGGTGTCCGCCGCCCGCTGGTCGCGGCCCGCCTGATAGGCCCGGACCTCCGCGCCGCGTGCGGCCTGATGCGCGCGATATTCGTCATAACGCCAGTCCTGTGCGCTGGCGGCGGTCGCACCCAGCATGGCGCCACCGGCCATCGCGACCAGCAATCCCGTCCTGAGCAGTGTCATCGCAACATCCTCGAAACGATAGGCTCCCGTACGCTGTGGACCATGCGCGACCTATCCTGAACGGACCGTGGCGCCGACGTTCAGCGAATTGGCAGCTTGGCCGCGAGGCGGGGGCGGGTCGGGCAGAACGTCCGATCGCCAGCATCGGCCTCGACCGAACTCCTACGTTGCGGCGCTTTCACAATAACCTGGTCGTCGTTGCGATCCCGTCGGGTGCGCAAGAAGCGCGCGTCTATCCGGCATGGCACCCCGCCACCGACCCATACTGTATTGACTTAGTAATACACCAGGCTCATGGTCCTCCGCAATCGACGGAGAGGATATGCATGCCCAGCGATATCGACAGGCCCGGCGATCGACCTGGGCTCGACCAGGCCCTGCGTGGGCGGCGGCGCGCGCGGCGCGTGCTGGACCTGCTCGAGGGGTGGGCGATGGTCGGCGTCATGGCGTCGGCCCTGTCTGCCGATCGCCAGCGCGAATTGATCGGGCGATTGCGCCAGTCGCCCCTGCAGCGCACGCCGGATCGGCCCGTGTCGTCACCGGATGCCGTGTCCGATGCCTTGGCCGATTTCGCCGCAGGCCGCGACATGGTGGTCCTGGTCGGATGGCATGTCGATGAGGAGCCCGCGCTGCTGCTGTCGTTCCGGGCGCTCATCCGGGCGCTGCCGCATCTGCGCACGGTCTACCCGGACGGCTTCGTGCTGCTCGACCAGCCGCTCGGCGCGGCGTTGCTCGTCGATGTCGATGCCGACGATCCCGCGCGCGTCCTAATCGACCGGCTGACGTTGACGGCGCCCGGTCGGCAGGACTGACCGGCCATTCGAGGCGACAGGTCGAAGCGGGTCAGCGCAGGAGCTTGTCCAGCCGATCATCCCGCCCGAGCCGGAGAGCGATATGCTTCGTCATCGCTCTCCGATCCTTGCGAGCCCGCAATTCCTCAATAGGCATAGGCCCGGACGAGATCGTACAGATAGTCGCGCCCGTCATAGAGTGACTTGGCCCGGATCCGCTCGTTCAGGCCGTGGATGCCCGACATGTCCTTTTCGATGAAGATGCCCGGCGCGCCATAGACCGGGATGCCGATCGCCTGGAAGAAGATGCCGTCGGTCGCGCCGGTCGACATCATCGGGACCAGCGGCACACCGGGAAAGTGCTTCGCCGCCAGCGTCTTCATCGGGCCGATGATCTTGGGATCGAGTTTCGGCGGAATGGCGGTCGGGCGGACCGGCTGGTTGGCGGTGACGGTGATCTTGGGGCCCGCCAACTCCTTCAGCCTGGCAAGCGTGCCCTCGACCGTTTCGCCGGGGAAGATGCGGCAGTTGATATTGGCGGTCGCGCGCTGGGGCAGGGCGTTTTCGGCATGACCGGCCTGCAACAAAGTCGCGACGCAGGTGGTGCGCAGCGTCGAGTGCAGCGCCTTGTCCTGGCTGACGATCGCATCCGCCGCCTTGTCGTTCGGATCGGCGAGCAGCCGGGTGATCGCGTCGCCCAGCTGGCCGCCGACCTTTTGCGCGGTCGCGGTCATGAAGGCGCGGGTGGTGTCGGTCAGGTGGATGGGAAATTCGTAACCCTGCACCGCCTTCACCGCATCGGCGACCTCGTAGATCGCGTTTTCTGGCGTCGGTTGCGAGCTGTGGCCGCCCGGATTGGTGGCGAGGAAGGTATAGTTTTGCGCCGCCTTCTCGCCGACCTGCACCGCCAGCAATTCGCGCTTGCCGTCCGAATCGAGCCGCCCGCCGCCGCCTTCGTTCAGGACGAGCTCGGCCGCGATCAGGTCGGGCTTGTTCCTGGCCAGCCACTCCGCGCCGTTGAACGCGAAGGTCGTCTCCTCGCCGCAGGTCAGCGCCATCTTGATCGTGCGCCTGGGCGGGGTCTTTTTCAGGCGAATCAGCGTATCGGCCCAGACCGCGCTCATCGCCTTGTCGTCGACGGTGCCGCGACCATAGAGGAAGCCGTCCTCCTCGATCAGCTTGAACGGATCGCGGGTCCAGTCCTCGCGCTTGGCCTCGACCACGTCGAGATGGCCGAGCAGCAGCATCGGCTTCAGCGCCTTGTCGGTGCCGGGCAGGATCGCGACGATGCCGCCGTCCTTGGGATGCTCGGGCACCGAGAACAGGGTGATATCGGCGTCCCGGTAGCCCGCCGCCTTCAGCCGGTCGGCGATCTGCGCCGACGCCTGGGTGCAGCTGCCCACCGACAGGCTGGTATTGGTTTCGACCAGTTGCTTGTAGAGATTGAAGAATGCCCTCTGGTCGGGCCTCCCTTGCGCCGCCGCGATACCGGGCAACAGCGCCAGCGTCGCCGCCACCCCGCCGAGCCATTTTGCCAACCGCATGTGATCCCCCTCTTTTCCATGTCGGCGGGGAATAGAGCGGTTCGTGCGACCGGGTGCAAGCGTTCCTCCCCTGCAAGGGGAGGGGGGACCATGCGCAGCATGGTGGAGGGGGCGTGCCACGAATGACATCCTTTGTGGAGAACCCCCTCCACCACCGCTTCGCGGCGGTCCCCCTCCCCGTACCGGGGAGGATCGCAAGTCCTTTGCCCCGGGCCGATTTCGCGCTAGCAGTCGCCGATGGACCAGCCTGACATTTCCACTCGCCCCCGCCTGATCTCGCCTTCGCTGTTTGCGCTGTCGATCTTCTATGGCGGCATGGTGTGTATCGCGGGCGTGCTGGGCAACAAGCAGGTGGCGCTCGGCCCGCTGGCGGTGGAGGCGGGGATCTTCGCCTTCCTGCTGCTGGTCGTCACGTCGAGCGCAGTGGCCGAGCTTCACGGTCCGGCCACCGCCGGGCGGCTGGTGCGGGTGGGCTTCGTGCCGCTGCTCGTGTCGCTGGCGCTGTCCTGGGTGGTGTTCGTGCTGCCGGCATCGCCCGACATGATCCCGGCCAATCGCGACGCGATCCAGCTGGTGCTGGGGGCGACCTGGCGGATCTGGCTGGGCGGGATCGTCGCCTATGGCGTGTCGCAGACGCTGAACGTCACCATCTTTGCCGCGCTCAAGGGGCGCGAGGGCAGCAAGCTGCTGTGGCTGCGCGCGGCGATCGCCAGCATGCTCAGCCAGGTGGTCGATACGCTGTTGTTCGTCACCATCGCCTTTTACGGCGCCTTCCCGATCGGCCAGCTCCTGGTCGGACAGATGATCGCCAAGGTCACGCTGTCGGCGGTGCTGGTGCCGCCGCTGATCTATGTCTTCGTCGCGATCGGGCGTCGGCTGGACCGGGCCTGATCCATATTGCCGGTTTTCCCCGCCGCGCGCGCGCGATAAAGGGCCGCTCATGACCAACCACGATCCCGACGCCGCCCTGCTCGCCAAGGCCGAGACGCTGACCGAGGCGCTGCCCTATCTTCAGCGTTATGCGGGCAAGACCTTCGTGGTGAAATATGGCGGCCACGCCATGGGCGCCCCCGAGCGGCAGCGCGATTTCGCCGAGGATATGGTGCTGCTGAAGGCGGTCGGCATCAACCCGGTGGTGGTGCATGGCGGCGGTCCGCAGATCGGCGCGATGCTCAAGCGGCTGGGCGTCGAGTCGCAGTTCGTCAACGGCCTGCGCGTCACCGACCGCGAAACCGCGCAGATCGCCGAAATGGTGCTGGCGGGTTCGATCAACAAGGAAATCGTCAGCTGGATTTCCGCCGCCGGCGGCCGCGCGGTCGGCATCTCGGGCAAGGATGCGGGCCTCGTCATCGCCGAAAAGATTCAGGGGCGCGAGGCCGATCCGCTCCAGGGCATTGAACGCCATGTCGATCTGGGTTTCGTCGGCGAGCCGGTGTCGGTCGACCCGCGCCTGATCGAGAGCCTGTGCGCCGACGGCATCATCCCGGTCATCGCGCCGGTCGCGATCGGGCTGGACGGCCATACCTACAACATCAACGCCGAC
This sequence comes from Sphingomonas sp. CFBP8993, assembly GCF_034044895.1. Classification (NCBI taxonomy): domain Bacteria; kingdom Pseudomonadati; phylum Pseudomonadota; class Alphaproteobacteria; order Sphingomonadales; family Sphingomonadaceae; genus Sphingomonas; species Sphingomonas sp. CFBP8993. The sequence continues at coordinate 104,981 of NZ_JAXCWU010000005.1, forward strand.
ACCATGGCGGGCGCGATCGCCGCGCGGCTGGGCGCGTCGCGCTTCTTCCTGCTGACCGACGTCGCGGGCGTGCTCGACAAGCAGGGCGAGCTGATGACCGACCTGAACCCGGCCAAGATCGCCGAACTGCGTGTCGATGGCACGATTTCGGGGGGGATGATCCCCAAGCTGGAAACCTGTGTCAACGCGGTCGAGGCGGGCGTGGATGCGGCAGTGATCCTGGACGGCCGGGTGCCGCACGGGATGCTGCTGGAGATCTTCACCAAGCAGGGTGCGGGGACGTTAGTGCGTCGGTAATGGGGTGAGGTCGCGGGCGTGGCCTTCGACTTCGCTCAGGCTGAACGGGGTTGGGGTAGTAGAACCCGGCCTCTGGCCGCTCCCCTCCCGTAAACGGGAGGGGATGGGGGAGGGCAGGCCCCAAGCAATGCGCTCTGCGAGGCTCCTTACCCTCCCCAAACCCAGTTTCAGGTAAACGATGCCCCGCATCGTTTAAGTCATGCCGGGGGCATGACCGACCTGAAACTCGCCTGCGGGAGGGGCTTCAGAAGAAGAAGGCGGGAGGGTCTCGACCCTCAAAAATCGACCGCGACGCCCTTCAATTCCCAATCCCCATATCGCACCGGATTCTTGCCCAACGGATCGTCTTGCGGCTCCGGCTTGGCCTCCGGTTCGGGCACCGGCGGGTTTTGCGACAGGTAGGCTGGCGGCTTCACATGGTCGGGGCGCTGGCCCATGGGCGGTCCTTTCGACTAAGGGGCAATGATTGCAGCCCATGTCGGGGCTGACAGGAGTTTTGCCAAGTGACACGTCCTCCCCAATCGCCGACCCGTGGCCGTTCCGATCGTCGCGGGCCCCCGAAGGGCGAGGACCGGCGCGGGCGGCAGCAGCGCCCGACCGAGCCGCTGGGCACCGCCGCCCGCCGCGCCGCCATCCGCCTGCTCGACGCGGTGCTGCGTCGGGGCGAGCCGCTGGAGGCCGCGCTCGCTTCGGCGACGCGCGCGCTGGCGGGCGGGCCGGACCGGGGTCTGGCCCATGCCATCGCGGCGGAGACGTTGCGCCGCCTGCCCGATCTCGACGCGCTGATCGACTCGGCGACCAAGCAGCGGCTGCCCGACGATGCCAAGGCGCGCTTTGCGCTGCGCATCGCGCTCGTCCAGGTGCTGGCGCTCGGCACGCCGCCGCATGCCGCGATCTCGACCGTGCTGCCGCTGGTCGATGGCGGACCGCGCAAGCTGGTCCACGGCGTGTTCAGCACCATCACCAAGAGTGGCGTGCTGCTGCCCGAAATCCCCGCTCTCCCCGAGGCGACCGAGGCACGCTGGGAAGAGAATTGGGGGGAGGATATGGTCGAGGCCGCCGCCCACGCCATCGCCGCCCCGCCGCCGCTCGACCTGACGCTGGCCGATTCGGCGGCGGCCGAGGAATGGGCGGAAAAGCTGGGCGGGGTCAGCCTGCTGCCAGGCCATGTCCGCCTGCCCTCTGGCCATTCGGTCATGGAGTTGCAGGGCTTCGACGAAGGCGCCTGGTGGGTGCAGGACCTGGCCGCCTCGATCCCCGCGCGGCTGTTGGGCGAGGGCCGGGGCAAGGTGCTCGACCTGTGCGCCGCGCCGGGGGGCAAGACGCTCCAGCTCGCCGCCGCCGGGTGGGACGTGACCGCGATCGACCAGTCCGAGCAGCGTCTGGGGCGGCTGAACGAGAATCTGGAGCGCACGAATCAGACCGCCGAAGTGGTCGTCGCCGATCTGCGCGAATGGGCCCCCAAGGACCAGGTGGACGCAATCCTGGTCGATGCGCCGTGCAGCGCCAGCGGCATCTTCCGCCGCCACCCCGACGTCCTCTACCGCGTCCGCCCCGCGATCATCGCCGAGATGGCGGAGTTGCAGCGGGTGATCCTGGCCCGCGCCGCCGACTGGCTGAAACCCGGCGGCACGATGGTCTATGCCACCTGCTCGCTCGAGCCCGAAGAGGGGGAGGCGCAGATCGCGGCGTTCCTGGAGCAGCGGCCCGATTATGCGCTGTCGCCGATCACCGGCGACTGGCCCGGCATCACCGAACAGGGCACGATCCGCACCCTGCCGACGATGCTCGCGAAAGAAGGGCGGCTCGACGGGTTCTTCATCGCGCGGCTGCAACGCAAAGGCTGACTTGGGCGCGATATGACGTTAAGGACACACGCCATGCTCCCGGTCCGTATCGCTCCCTCCATCCTGTCCGCCGATTTCGCCAAGCTGGGCGAAGAAGTCAGGGCCATCGACGCCGCCGGCGCCGACTGGATTCACATCGATGTGATGGATGGGCATTTCGTGCCCAACATCACCATCGGCCCGGCGGTGGTGAAGGCGTTGCGCCCGCACACGACCAAGCCGTTCGACGTGCATCTGATGATCTCGCCGATCGACGCCTATCTGGACGCCTTCGCCGAGGCGGGGGCGGACACGATCACCGTCCACCCGGAGGCGGGACCGCACATCCACCGCACGATCCAGCATATCAAGGGGCTGGGCAAGCGGGCAGGCGTCGTCCTGAACCCCGCCACGCCGGCCAAGATGCTGGATTACCTGATCGACATGGTCGACCTGGTCCTCGTCATGAGCGTGAACCCCGGTTTCGGCGGACAGAGCTTCATCGAGAGCCAGCTCAAGAAGATCGCCGCGATCCGCAAGATGATCGAGCATTCGGGCCGCGCGATCGACCTGGAGGTCGATGGCGGCGTCGATCCGCATTGGGCCAAGCGCTGTATCGAGGCCGGGGCCGACGCGCTGGTCGCGGGCACCGCCGCCTTCCGGGGTGGCCCGGAGCATTACGCCGCGAACATCGCCGCTTTGCGCGGTTGAGCGTAATGCCCGATCGCATGGGGGCCGAAGAGGCCCGGATTGCCGCCGACAGCATCGAAGAGGGCAAACGCCTCGTCCGCGTGCAGAGCGGCGGCCTGTCGCTCGCCGATCGCTTGAGCGAGCATCTCCACCGGCTGACCTGGCGCACGCCGCTCCATTCGCTGCGGTTGAAGGGTCGGCATCCGCTCAAGCTGATGGCGGTGCCCGAGGACCCGGTGCTGGGCGATATCGAGCGCGGCCATGCGCTGCTTGGCGGGGTGCTCGACTGGCGCGGCGAGGAACGCGGGGTCGAATCGATCGATTTCGCCCGGCCCGACTGGTCGACCGGGTTCGCCGACCATCTGCACAGCTTTGCCTGGCTGCGCGACCTGTCGACCGTCGCGACTCGGGCACAAGGCGCGCCGATCGCCGAATATCTGATGGGCCGCTGGCTCGATGCCTTTGCCGAGACGGTGGACGCCACCGCCTGGCGGCCCGACCTGTGGGGGCGGCGCATCCTGTTCTGGACCGCGCACGCCCCGCTGATCCTGTCGTCGACCGATCTCGTCTATCGCTCGCGCGTGCTCAACACGATGGCGCGCGGGGCACGGCATCTCGATCGCGGTGCGGACAAGGCACCGCCGGGCGTGGCGCGAATCGCCGCCTGGTGCGGGGTGATCGCGGCCGGGCTGCTGCTGGCGGGGGGTGATCCGCGCCAGGCGTTCGGCGAGGCGGGGCTGGCCCGCGCGCTCGACACCGGGCTGTTCGCCGATGGCGGCGTCATCGCGCGCAGCCCGGCGGTGCAGCTGGACGCGGTCATGCTGCTGACCATGATGCGCGAAGTCTATGACGCGCGCGGACTGGCATTCCCCGAAGCCTTCCAGACGCGGTTGCAGCGCATGATTTCGGCACTGCTCGGCGTCATGCATGGCGACCGCGCGCTGTCGAGCTGGCAGGGCTCGGGCCCGGAGACGCCCGAGCGGATCGCCGCCGTCATCGAGGCGTCGGGCGTTCGCACCCGGCCGCTGCGCCAGGCGGGCGACTGGGGTTATCAGCGGCTGGCCGCCGGGCAGGCGGTGCTGGTCATGGACGCAGCCCCTCCGCCGATCGCCCGCGCGATCGAGGGCGGTTGCGCCTCGACCCTGGCCTTCGAGTTTTCGGACGGGGCGCAGCGGATCGTCGTGAATTGCGGCGGCGCGCGTGCGACCGTGGCGCAGGTGCCCGCCAGCCTGGCGCACGGCCTGCGCACCACGGCGGCGCATTCCACGCTGACGCTGGGCGATTCGAACTCCACCGCGATCCACGCCGACGGCACGCTGGGGCGCGGCGTCGCGCAGGTCGAGCTCAGCCGACAGGAATCGGACGCCGCCAGCCGGATCGAGGCGAGCCATGACGGCTATGTCCGCCGCTATGGCTTCACCCATCGCCGCCAGTTGCTGCTGACCGGCGACGGGCGCGAATTGCGCGGCGAGGATGCCTTGCTGCCCGAGGGGCGCAAGCGTCAGGCGGGCAGCACGAACTTCGCCCTGCGCTTCCACCTCGGCGACGGGGTCGAGGCGATGGTGACCGCCGAGAGCGGCCAGGCGATCCTGCGGCTGGAGGACGGCGCGCTGTGGCAGTTCCGCTGCCGCGGCGGCATGCTGGCGATCGAGGAATCGCTGTGGATCGACGGCACCGGGCGCCCCGTCGCGACCCAGCAGCTGGTCGTGATCGGCGAGACGCCTGCCGGCGGCGCGCATGTCAGCTGGGCGTTCAAGCGGGCGCTTTGACGGCAGGCCCGGCGATCACGCCGGAGCCCGCCGAAAGGGCTCCGCTCAATCGATCCGGTACAATCTGAGCGGCGAACCCTTGGGAAGCGGCAGCGGCGTCAGCCACTTCGGCGTCCAGCCATGCGCCAGCCGGTCATAGAAGCCCCCCGGCGCGCGCGCGCGGTAATTGGTCGACTCGGCCATGTCGGGGCAGATCAGCAACAGCGTCGCACCATGCCGCTTCATGATGCTGTGCGCCTGCGCCTCGCCGCCCTGGAAGGCGTGCTGCACGTCCAGGATTGCATCGCCGTTGCGGTGATAGGGCCCCGCGATGGCATCGTGATGCGTCGTCACGATCAGGCGCGGTCCCAGGTCGACGAAGGTGAAGACCGTGGCGCGCGGATAGGCATTGACCCGGGTCAGCACCGATGTCCGCACGCACTGGCCGGTCGCAGTGTTGACGCGGTTGGCATAGGCGTTGGACTGGGCGGCGGGCAGATACTTGACCACCCATGTCGCCGTGATCCCGGTCGGGACCAGGATCGCCAGCACGATCGCGGGCACGCGCAGCAGGGGCGAACGCAGCCGGAGCAGCCAGGGCAGGATCATCCATAGCAGCGCCGCGATGCCGGGCACCGCCAGCATCTGCGCCGCCGGGGCGGCGCGCGCCTGCCACAACAGCATCAGGCAGGCAAAGGTCGTGAACAGCGCCACGGCGGTCCAGCCGATCGTCCGCCGCCGCCATGCCGCCGCGATCGCACCGATCATGCCGATCAGCGGCATCGTCGCCATCGGCAGGGCGACGCGCAGCGGATGCTTGTAGATCGGCTTGGCCTCGCGGACATTGTTCAGCCAGTTGCGCTGCAACTCGGGGCTGACCTGTTCGGGACGGGTCAGGCATTGCGGGAACAGGCTGGCAAAGCCGCCCGCGATCACCGCGCCCGCACCGACCGCCAGGCCCAGGCGCGCCGCGCGCGACTCCGGGTTGATCCGGGCCATCACGAACAACAGCGCGCCCGCCACGACCGTCACCGACAGCCAGACCGGGGTCAGCGCGTCGCAGCGCATGGCGTAATTGGCATTGGAGGCAAAGGCGGCGAACCCCGCCGCGCTCCCCCCGCCCAGGGTCAGCGCATAGACCGCCAGCCGCTCGGCCTCGGCCCGGTCCCAGACCCAGCGCAACGTCAGGATCGCACCCGCCATCGCGGCATAGGGCAGCATCTCCAGCCCGATCGCCAGCGACACCGCGCTGGCCAGGCCGACCAGCGCGCCGCCGCGCCGCGCCTTCGGATCGCACAAGCCGGCGACGGTGACCGCCAGCATCGCCAGCTGCCACCCGTGATGGTCGATGCGCATCGGCATGTACATCAGCTGGGTCGCGCCCGCACACATCAGCAGGATCATTGCGAGCGGCCAGGCGAGCGGTGCGATCAGCCGCCGCGCGGTGGCCGCGATGGCCAGCATGGTGATCGACAGCGGCAGGATCGGTGCGATCCCGCACGCGAGTCGCTCCGCCCAGGCCGGGGTGGTGAACAGGCGGAAGAACAGGATCAGGCCCGCGATCGGCAGGTCGACGATGCGGCTCCAATGGATGTCGAAGCCGACCGGCGGGTTCATCCGATACTGGCGCAGATCATACCAGCCCTGGCCCGCCATCCAGGCGCGCACCTGCATCAGGCGCATATTGTCGTCGGTGTCGGACAGCGACCACCAGCGGATCTGACCCCACCGGTCGTAGAGATACCAGGCGGCGATCGCGGCCCACGCCACCAGCACCCAGCGTTGCCAGTTGCGATCGATCTCGCGCTGCAGACGTTCCAAAGACGCTTCCCTCATACCCGCCCGCAGCCTAAGGCGCGGGGACTCGGGGCCCGCTCTATCGCGGGCCGCGCAAAGGGCAAGGTTGGGCGAGGGCGCGTGGCAATTCTTCACGATCGGATCGAACGGTGGCGGGACAGCGGAATGCTGGGCCAGCTGATCCGTTTCGGTATCGCGGGCGGATTGTCGACGGTGGTCTATTCCGCCGTATACCTGCCGCTGACCGCATGGGTCCTGCCGAAGAGGCAGGCGGTGCTCGCGGTGCCGCCCGCCTTCCTGGTTGCGGTGATCTTCGGTTTCTTCCTGCACAGCGCCTGGAGCTTTCGCGGCCACGGCACCCGCGATTCCAGCGGACGGCAGCATCTGAAATTTCTGGTGGTGCAAGGCTTTGGACTTGTGCTGAATGCGCTCTTTACCTGGATCGTCACCGGGCTTTTGCATCAACAACCCTGGGTCGCGCTGATCCCGGTGGTCACGATCACGCCGATCGCGACCTTCGCGCTCAACCGCCAATGGGTCTTCGGATAAGTTCATGGACCGTATCGTTTACGACCGCATGGCCGCGCACGACTCCACCCATTGGTGGTACCGCGCGCGCCGCGACATCCTGGCCGACTATCTGACCCGCTACGGAAAGCTGCCCGGAAACGCCCGCATCCTGGAGATCGGTTGCGGCACCGGGCACAACCTGCCCATGCTGGCGCAGTTCGGCACGGTCGACGCGATCGAGATCGATCCGGCCGCGAGGCAGATCGCGTCCGAGCGGCTGGGCAAGCCGGTGCAGGCCGCGCCGCTGCCCGAACTGCCGGGGATCGAACGCGGCGCGTACGACCTGATCGCGGTGCTCGACGTGGTCGAGCATATCGAGGACGATGTCGCTGCGCTGGCCGCGATGAAAGCCTGCCTGAAGCCGGGCGGCAAGATCCTGATCGCGGTGCCCGCGCACCAGTGGATGTGGTCGGCGCATGACGTGGTGAACCATCACCATCGTCGTTATTCCAAGGGCACGCTGGTGTCGGCGATCGAGAAGGCGGGGCTGAAACCCCGCAAGCTCAGCTATTTCAACTCGCTGCTCTTCCCCCTGGCCGCCGCCGCGCGCATCGCCGGGCGGCTGACCGGCCGCGACGACAGCGACGATTCGCCGCCGCCCGCGCCGCTCAACAAGGCGTTCGAGGCGATCTTCCGGCTGGAACGGCATCTGGTCGGCCGCGCACCGATGACGCCGGGGGTATCGATCGTGACTTTGGCGGAGCCTGTTTGAGTTAGGGTGGGGCGTGGCTTGAGTTGGGCGTCGAAGGCCACGGGGATCCCTCACCTTTCCGGGTTCCGCTCTCTTCCTAAGGGCGATACGGAAGCCCCCATGCTGGACTTTCATCGCGCCGACCTGGCCCGACTGGCCGCGCGGGACCGATTGCGGGGGCTGGCTCCGCAGCGTGGCCGGGACTTTGCTTCCAATGACTATCTCGGCCTGGCGGGCCACCCCCGCCTCGCCGCCGCCATCGCCCACGCGGTGGCGGAAGGCGTGCCCGTCGGATCGGGCGGGTCGCGGCTGTTGCGCGGCAACCATCCCGAGCATGAGGCGCTGGAGGCGGAGGCTGCCGCGTTTTTCGGCGCGGAGGCCAGCCTCTATTTCTCGTCCGGCTATACCGCCAACGCCACGCTGCTGGCGACGCTGCCGCAGCGCGGTGACCTGATCGTCCATGACGCGCTGGTCCATGCCAGCATGCATGAAGGGATGAAGCTGTCGCGCAGCGAAAGCGTCGCGGCGGCGCATAATGATCCGGCCGCCTTCGACGACGCGATCCGGGCCTGGCGTGCGCGGGGCGGCAAGGGCACTGCCTGGATCGCGGTCGAGAGCCTCTATTCGATGGACGGCGACACCGCGCCGCTGGCCGACCTGATAACGGTGGCCGAACGCCACGACGCGATGCTGATCGTGGACGAGGCGCATGCCACCGGCGTCTTCGGGACGCACGGGCAGGGTCTGGCGACGGCGGGCGAGCGGGTCGTGACCCTCCACACCTGCGGCAAGGCGCTGGGTTGCGAGGGTGCGCTGGTTGTCGGGCCTGCGATCGTGCGCGACTATCTGGTCAATCGCGGGCGGGGCTTCATCTTTTCCACCGCGCCTTCGCCGCTGATGGCGCGCGGCGTGCGCGAGGCTTTGCACATCCTGGCCGACGAGCCCGAACGGCGGGCGATGCTGCGCGATCGGATCGCGCTGGCGGGCGAGCATCTGGCAAAACATGGCGCGCTGGCACAGGGCACGCCGATCATGCCGCTGATCCTGCACGACAATGGCCGCACCATGCGCGCGGCGGAGGCGCTGCAGGCGCGCGGCTATGACATTCGCGGCATCCGTCCGCCGACCGTGCCGGTGGGCGCGGCGCGGCTGCGGCTGTCGATCACTCTCAATGTCGAGGAGGCGGACATCCTCGCCCTCGACCACGCACTTTACGAGGTTCTGGCATGAGCGCCGTCATCGTCACCGGCACCGATACCGAAATCGGCAAGACCGTCTTTTCCGCCGCGCTGACCGGCGCCCTGGGCGCAAGCTATTGGAAGCCGGTCCAGGCGGGCACCGATGACGAAGGGCATGGCGATGCCGAGACGGTGGCACGGCTCAGCGGGCGTCCGGTCCTGCCATCGGCCTATCGACTGAAGACGCCGTGCTCGCCGCACCGCGCCGCCGAGATCGACGGGGTGACGATCGAGAAGGATCGCCTGGCCCTGCCACAGGTCGACGGGCCGCTGGTCGCCGAGGGGGCGGGGGGCGTGCTGGTGCCGGTGACGCGCCAGCTGCTGTTCGCCGACCTGTTCGCGCATTGGGGGTGCCCGGTGGTGCTGGTCGCCCGGACCGGGCTGGGCACGATCAACCACAGCCTGGCGTCGATCGAGGCGCTGCGGGCGCGCGGCGTGACCCTGCTGGGTGTCGCGTTTGTCGGTGACGCGGTCGAGGATAGCGAGGCGACCATCGCCGCGATCGGCCAGGTGAAACGGCTCGGTCGCCTGCCGCGTCTCGCCGATCTGAATCGGGACACGCTGGGGCAGGCGTTCGCGGCGAATTTCGACGTCGAGGATTTTCGATGACCTCGCCGGTCTGGCACCCCTTTACCCAGCACGGCCTGGGCGAGCCGATCCCGTGCGTCGCCACCGCGAGCGACGCGGTGCTGACCACGGTTGACGGACGCGAGGTGATCGACGCCATCTCCAGCTGGTGGGTGACGACGCACGGGCACAACCACCCCCGCATCAGCGCCGCCATCGCCGACCAGGCGGGCAAGCTCGACCAGATCATCTTTGCCGGCTGGACCCACGAACCCGCCGAGGAGGTCGCCGCCGAGCTGGTGCGGATCACTCCGCCCGAGCTGACGCGGGTGTTCTTTTCCGATTCCGGGTCGACGGCGGTCGAAGTCGCGCTGAAGATGGCGTTGGGCTATTGGTTAAACCGCGGCGAGCCGCGCCACCGCATCCTGGTCCTCGAACACAGCTATCACGGCGATACGATCGGCGCGATGTCGGTGGGCGCGCGGGGCGTGTACAACCGCGCCTATGCGCCGCTGTTGTTCGATGTCGGCACCATTCCCTTTCCCCATGACGTGCAGGCCACGCTCGACGCGCTGGAGGCGGAATGCCGGGCGGGGGCGGCGGCGTTCATCGTCGAGCCGCTGGTGCTGGGGGCGGGGGGGATGCTGCTCTATACCCCCGAGACTTTGGCGGCGATGCGGTCGATCTGTACGGCGCACGGCGTGCTGTTCATCGCCGACGAGGTGATGACCGGCTGGGGCCGCACCGGCACGCTGTTCGCCTGCGATCAGGCGGGGGTGGTGCCCGACATTCTCTGCCTGTCCAAGGGGCTGACCGGCGGCGCGGTGCCGCTGGCGGTGACGCTGGCGACCGAGGCGATCTTCGAGGCGCACTGGTCGGCGACCGATCGGTCGAAACAATTCTTCCACTCGTCTAGCTATACCGCTAACCCTATCGCCTGCGCGGCGGCGGCGGCCAATCTGGCGATCTGGCGTGACGAGCCGGTGCAGGCGCGGATCGACGCGCTGGCGGCGGCGCAGGCACGGCATCTGGCGGCGGTGTCGGGTGCATCGGCGGTTCGCCACCCACGGGCGCTGGGCACGATCGCGGCGTTCGAACTGGGCGCGGGGCAGGACTATCTCTCCGACTTGGCCCCCCAACTTCTGGCGCATTTCCGGAACAGCGATCTGCTCGTCCGGCCGATGGGCAACACCATCTATGTCATGCCGCCCTATTCGATCACGCCCGAACAGCTCGGTACAGTGTGGACCGGCATCCAAAGCGCGATCGATCGGTTTGGGGGAGCGTCAGGAAGCAACCAATTCCAGAGCTGATTGGCATTCACACTATTCCTCCCCTGTAAGGGGAGGGGGACCATGCGCAGCATGGTGGAGGGGCGTCACCGCTGGCGACGAAAACCCGACATCGCCAGCCGGGACACCCCTCCGTCAGGCCTTTGGTTGCCACCTCCCCTTACAGGGGAGGAATTGATTTAGCCGGTCAGACCCGCCGCCGTCGCCAGGCCCAGGAATGCCAGGAAGCCGATCGAATCGGTGGTCATCGTGACGAATACCGAAGACGCGACCGCCGGATCGGCGTCGAACCGGTCGAGCGTCACCGGCACCAGCACGCCTGCCAGCCCCGCGACCAGGATGTTGGTCATCATCGCCGCCGCGATCACCATGCCCAGCGCGGGATTGGCGAAGACCAGGCTGACCCCCACGCCGATCACCGCCGCGACGGTCACGCCGTTCATCATCGCCACGCGGATCTCGCGCATGATCGCGCGGGTCGTGTTGGACTGGGTGAGCTGGTTGGTCGCCAGCGCGCGGACCGTCACCGCCAGCGTCTGCGTCCCCGCATTGCCGCCGACGCCCGCCACGATGGGCATCAGCGTGGCGAGCGCCACCATCCGCGCGATCGTCCCCTCGAACGCGGCGATCACCGACGAGGCGACCATCGCGGTGATCAGGTTGGCGAGCAGCCAGCGCACCCGGCTCTTGTAGCTGTCGAAGATCGGCTCGTTGATGTCGCCTTCGCCCGCGCCCGACAGGCGCAGCACGTCCTCGCCCGCCTCCTGCTGGATGATGTGGACGATGTCGTCGACGGTGATCATGCCGACCAGCCGCCCGCTGGCATCGACGACGGCGGCCGAGATCAGCGCGTATTTCTGGAAGCGCAGCGCGACCTCTTCCTGGTCCATGTCGACCGGGATCAGCGTCTGTTCGCGCTTCATCACGTCGCCGATCACGATGCCGCCCGGCGCGCGCAGGATCCAGGACAGCTGGCAGGTGCCGATCGGCCGATGACCGGGATCGACGACGAAGATTTCCCAGAAGTCGGTCGTCAGTTCCTCGTCGTCGCGCAGGAACTCGATCGTCTCGGCCACCGTCCAGTGTTCAGGCACCGCGATCAGCTCGCGCTGCATCAGGCGGCCGGCGGACTCCTCGGGGAAGGACAGTGCCTCCTCGATCGCGGCGCGGTCGTCCGGGTCGAGCGCGCGCAGCACCGCGCGCTGCTCGTCTTCGTCCATGTCCTCGATGATGGCGACGGCGTCGTCGGTGTCGAGTTCGGAGGCGATGTCGGCGACTTCATGCGGTTCGAGCGCCTGGATCAGCTGCTCGCGCACATAGTCGTTCATCTCGGCGAAGACGTCGCCGTTCAGCAGGTCCGCGACCGCACGCGCCAGGTTGACGCGCGCCTCGTCGCCGACCAGCTCGAACAGGTCGGCGATGTCGGCGGGGTGGAGCGGCTCGACCAGCGCCCGCGCGCCCTCGTCGTCGCCATCCTCCAGCGCGTCGAGCACGGCGGTGACATATTCGGGCTTCAACCGGTCGTCTTCGTCCAGCTGGGTCTCGGGCAACTGGGGCTCCTGCGTCAGGGCCTCGGCGTCGCGTTCGGGGAGTTCGGTGTCGCTGATCTCGGCCTCCCTCGATCGATCATGTCAAAATGGGATCATGAACGTGGTGTCATGCCCCTAACTTGCGATGGCGGCATTTGCCAGCGGGCACGGGAATGCCTACCTGCGGGGCATCAACCAAGGAAGACCCTTATGGCCGAGACTTTTTCCAAGCTGACCCTGACGCTCGACAGCGGCGACGTCGTCATCACGCTGCGCCCCGACCTGGCGCCCGAGCATGTCGCACGCATCGGCGGGCTCGCCAACGAAGGTTTCTATGACGGCGTGGTGTTCCACCGCGTGATCCCGGGCTTCATGGCACAGGGCGGCGATCCGACCGGCACCGGCATGTCGGGTTCGGACAAGCCGAATTTGAAGCAGGAATTCAACGCCGAGCCGCACGTGCGCGGCACCTGTTCGATGGCGCGGACCAACGATCCGAACTCGGCCAATTCGCAGTTCTTCATCTGCTTCGACGATGCGCGTTTCCTCGACCGCCAGTACACGGTGTGGGGCCAGGTCGAGAGCGGCATGGAGCATGTCGACGCACTGCCGAAGGGCGAGCCGCCGCGCAGCCCGGGCAAGATCTTGAAGGCGACCGCGGAGTAATTTTTGCGAAAGCCGGGAAAAGGGGAGTCTCGCAAGAGGCTCCCCTTTTTTGTTTGGCCCTGCCGATCGCCCCAGGCACGCCCCTCCCGCAAGCGGGAGGGGATGGGGGAGGGCAAGGACCCAGGCGATACGCTCTGTGAGACCCCATGCCCTCCCCAACCCCTCCCGCCTGCGGGAGGGGCTATCGCTTGGCGGAGAGGTCAGGCGCGCCTCAAGCGTCGCGAAACACCGGCCGCCGCCGCTCTATATTCGCTTGCACCGCCTCGCGGTGGTTCGCCCCCTGCATCAGCGTCACCTGCTCGGCGCTTTCCATCGCCAGCATCGCCTCGGGCGCGCTCCCCATCGCACCGAACAACCGCTTGGCGCTACGCACCGCATCGGGACTCCGCCCGGCGATCATGCGCGCCAATGCCAAAGCCTCACCACGCGGGTCCTCCGCCAACCGGGTGACGAACCCCGCCGCCTGCGCCTCGGCGGCGTCGAACTCGCGTGCGGTGTAGATCCACTCGCGCAACACATCGTCGCGCACGCCATTCCACAAGGCGAAGCCGCCCATGTCGGGCACGATGCCCCAATGCACCTCGCGAATCGCAAAGCGGGTGGCGGGATGCGCCAGCCGGATGTCCGCGCCGCCCATGATCTGCGTCGCCCCGCCGAACACCACGCCGTGGACCGCCGCAATCACCGGCACCGGCAGCGTGCGCCAGCCCCAGGCGATCTGCTGCACGAGGTTGGCCGGGCCATGGCTGCGCGCCGACAGGTCCAGTCCCGCCAGATCGCCCCCCGCCATCGCCGCCATGTCGAGACCGGAGCAGAAGCCGTCCCCTTCGCCCGACAGCACCACCGCGCGCACATCCGTTCGTGCCGCCAGCGTGGCGATCGCCTCGGCCAGCGCGTCGAACATCGCCCGATCGATCGCGTTCAGCTTTTCCCCGCGCGCCAGGCGGACATCGGCCACGCCGTCCGTCACCGCGATCGTCACCCGGCCGTCCATATCTCTCTCCTTTTGCGCCAATGCCTGGCTGGTGTAGAGCATCGCACCATGGGGTTCGACATGGAACGCTTCGTCGCGATGGGCGGCCTGGGCGGTGGGCACGGCCAGCATCTGGGCATCGCGTACCGCGCGCACGGGCCGGACTGGGCGGAACTGGCGCTGCCCTATGACGCGCGGCTGATCGGCGATCCGACCAGCGGCGTGCTCGCCTCCGGCCCGATCGTCGCGATGATGGACATGGCGACCAGCGTCGCGGTCTGGCTGAAGCGTGGCGCGTTCGCGCCGCATGTGACGCTGGACCTGCGTGTCGATTACCTGCGCCCCGCCGTGCCCGAACGCGCCGTGATCGGGCGCGGGGAATGCTATCGGATCACACCCAGCGTCGCCTTTGTCCGGGGGATCGCGCATGACGGCGACCCCGATGATCCCGTCGCGCATGTCGCGGGTACGTTCATGGGGATGAAGCCATGACCATCGCGCGTACCGGCATCGGACTGGCGATGGTGCTGCCCCCCTATGCCGAATGGCTCGGCTGCTCGATCGAATGGGTCGACGGACTGCCGCAACTGGTCATGCCGTTCGGCGACCATGTGATGGGCTGGCCGGGGCTGCTCCAGGGCGGTGCGATCGCCGGGTTGCTGGAGGTGGCGGGCATCGCCGCGCTCACTCACCGCCTGACGCAGGAGGGGGGCGGGCGGATCAAGCCGGTGACGGTGACGACCGACTATCTGCGCACCGGCCGCGACCATCCCACGCGCGCGGTCGGCACCATCCTGCGCCTGGGCCAGCGGATCGCCAATGTCGAGGCGACCGCCTGGCAGGAGGATCGCGAAAAGCCGATCGCGACCGCCCGACTGAACTACCGCATCCTGCGCGGCTGAGGTTTCGCCAGCGCCTGCCGGATCGCGCCGTCCGCGACCGGCGCCATCGCGGCATAGCCCGCCGCATTGGGATGCACCCCGTCGGTGCCATAAGCGGGGTTCAGCGCATCGCCGACATGCAGGACCGACCAGTAATCGGCATAGGTCGCACCGACACGCGCCGCATAGTCCTTCAGCCACATGTTCAGCGCCGCGATACGCGGAGCGGTCGGCAGGCCGGGCTTCCACTCGAAATGATCGGCGGGCGGGATCGACGCCAGTATGACTCGGATGCCATGCGCCTGCGCCAGCTCGACCATCGACATGATGTTGCCCTGCACCTGGGCATCGGTGGTCGGGCCGGTATTGCCCGCAATGTCGTTGGTGCCCGCCATGATCTGGACGACGGCGGGCTTCAGGTCGATGACGTCCTGGCGAAAGCGAAGCAGCATCTGCGAGGTGGTCTGCCCGCTGATCCCGCGCCCGATCCGGCTGGGCACGAAGAATTGCGGCATCTTGCCGACCCAGCCCTCGGTGATGGAATCGCCCATGAAGACGATGCGCGGCTGCCCCGCCACCGGCGCGCCGAGCCGGGCATTGTCGGCCCGGTAGCGCGCCAGATAGGCGAAGTCGTTGTGCAGCCGCTCTTCCCATTCGCGGGTCCAGCGCTGCGAATCGGTTTCCCTGGCCGGGATTGCCGTCGTCTGGGCGATGGCGGGGGCGGCGAGGGTCAGGGCGGCCAGCGCGGCCAGCGCGGCCAGCATCACGCGGCTCACGGCCGCAACTCGGCTTGCGTGGCGGTGATGTTCCAGCCGCGCAGGGCCACGGTCGGCTTGTCCGCCTTGGCCGTGGGATAGCGAATTTCGATCACGCGGGTCTCTCCGGGCAGCAGGGTGACGTAGTTGTCGCTGAAATAAGCGGGCAGCACCTGGGTGCCGTCGGCGTTCATCACGGTCAGCTTGGTCTCGACCGCCGGGACCGAGCCGCTGTTGGTCAGGGTGATGTTGGCGGTCGTCTCCTCGCCCTGTCCCTGCAAGCTGGTGGTCGCGGTGACGGTCGCCGCGCCCATCGTGGTCAGCGCGCGGTAGCCCGCATCGTCCGGCGCCTGCCAATAGGCGTTGGTCGACAAGACCTGCCCGCCCGCGTCCATCGCCTCCAGCCGGACGAGTACCGGCCCGCGCTTCATGGCGGATGCGAGGTCGAGGGTCAGGACCGGCGTCACGCCCTCGGCATTGGCGGCGACCTTGGCCTCCTGCTCGCCCTCGCTGCGGCCATCGAGCCCGACGATCTTCGCGCGCACCTGCACGCCCTTCAGCGCATCGCGGGTGTTGTTCACCAGCACGACGCGGTTGTCGGGCAGGTTCATCTGGACATGGACCGGTTCGGACGCCTTCTTCACGCCGTAGAAGGCGGCATGGGTGTCATAGTCGGACGAGAAGATCTGCCACGCCGAGGACGGCCAGGCGGGCTGCGTCATCCACAGCATACGGCCGGAGTTTTCCGTCCACAGGCCCGCATTCATCCCCTCGAAGATGGCGCGGTAGGATTCATACTCCATCATCTGCGCCTTGCGCTCGAAATCCTCGAGGCCCGTCGCGGGGCCGAAGCGACGTTCGAGCGCATCGGTGAAGCTCTTGACCGCGCCGTTCCCGGTCTGGTGCCAGTCATGATAGGCCCAGACATCGCCGATCGGCCAGCGATCCGCCTCGGCCGGAATGGCGCGCTTCCACGCCTCCAGCGTGGGTAGCGAGGGCGTGCCGACCTCGACCGAAAAGCCCTTGGCCAGGGTGGTGAAATATTCGACCGGCGGCCGCCAGTTATACGGCCCCGACCCTTGCAGGTTCACCGCATTGGATGAGGGCATATAGAGCCGCGTCCCGTCCTCGGCGCGCAGCAGCGTGTCCAGGCCGGTGTTCAGGATCGGTTGCGGCACGCCCTCGTTCCGGCCGAACCAGGCGACAATCGAGGGATGGTTGCGATAACGGCGCACGACATCGGTCGCATTGGCCAGGAACAGCTGCGGGTCCTGGGCCTCCATATTATAGTCCTGGGTCGACTCCCAGAAATCGGACAGGACCATCAGGCCATACTCGTCGGCCAGGTCGAAGAAGCTGTCCTCGGTATTCTGGCCCACCCAGTTGCGGATGATGTTGAGATGCGCGTCGCGGTGGAGGCGGAAGAACGGCTCCAGGCGCGTACGGTCGACGCGCTTCATGAAGTCGTCCATGCCGATATTGCCGCCGCGCGCCGCGATACGCACGCCGTTGACGCGCAGGACCAGATAGGGGGCCAGGCGCGGATCGTCGGCGACCTTGGCGACCGCCGCCGACTGGTCGCCGCCCGGCATGAAGCTCATCGCCCAGCCATTGGCGGTCTTGCGGATGCCCGCATGGCTGGTGTCGACCACCCGCTGGCCGCCGCGCACGCGGTTGAGGTCCAGCGTCACCCGCTCCAGGTCGCCTTCCCCGTCGAACAGCGACAGGTCGTAGGTCACCTGCCGCATGCCGAAGCGCAAGGCCTTCGAATCGGACAGCGCGCCGTCGACCGCCGCCGTCAGGGCCAGGTCGTGCAGCGCCGGGTCGCCATAGCCGTTGGGCCACCACAGGCGCGGATTCTTGACCGACAGCTGCGGGAACTCGGCGGGCGACAGGACGGCACGGACCGTCTGGCCCGGCGCGACCGTCACCGGCTTTTCGACCACGACATCGTCGAACACCGCGCGGACGGTCGTCGTTACCGGCGCCTGGCCGTTATTGGTGACGGGCACCGCGATCTCGACATCGGCGACCGAATTGTCGGGCTTGGGCAGGGTGGTGACGACCTGTGGATCGCCGATCACCGCCGGGCCGGTCGCGGCCAGCGTCACGCCCTGCCACAGCCCGGTATTGCGGTCGCGGACCGACGGGATCCAGTCCCAGCCCTCGGTCGCGACGAAGGTGGGGCCGTCCATCATCTGGACGCCGCCATTCTCGCCGACGCCCGCCGTCATCGATTCCTCGTGCGCGATACCGGGATGCGGCGGCGGCGAGACGCGCACCGCAATCGCGTTGCGCCCGGCGGCCAGCGTCACGGGGAAACGGCCACGGATGAAGGCGCCCTTCATCGTGCCCGCCATCCGGCCATTGACCCAGACCTCGGCGGAATAATTCACGCCGTTGAAGGTCAGCCACATGGTCCGCCCCGCCGCCTCGGGCGGGGTATCGAACTCGGTGCGATACCAGTAATCCTGCCGCGCCAGCGTTTCGGGAATCGACAGGTTGTTCAGCCCCACCGCCGGATCGGGATAGACGCCGCGATCGACCAGCGTGGTCAGCACCGTGCCCGGCACGGTCGCGGCATACCATTTGCTGGCGTCGAAATTGCCCTGTGACAGGTCCGCGCCGCCGGGGCCGACCTTCGCCGCCTCGATCAGCCGCCAGCCGTTCACCGCCCATTGCCCGGTCGCGGTGGCGACCAGTGCGGGGGTCTTGGGTTCGGGCCTGGCGGTGCCGCTGGTCGGGATCGGGGCCTTGGACTGGGGCAGGGTCCAGGCGTCCTGCGGCACGGTCTGCCCCTGCATCTGCCGGGTCTGATAGGGCCAGCTGGGGCTGCCGGTCTGGAGCGCGAGGCGGGCCGGATCGGGCGCACGGCGCGCGGCGAGGCGGATGGTCAGCGGATCGACCGCCTCGCGCACCATGCGGAAGTCGACGACCTTGCCCGCAAAGACCGGCTGAAATGCGCGCGGCGCCAGCGTCGCGACGCCCATGACCGGCTCCAGCGACAATGCGCGCTGCACCACCTGTCGCCCACCCACGAACAGCCGCACGACCTTGCCGTCATAGCTGGCGGCGATATGCGTCCACTTGCTGCGGTCGGCATCGCCGCCGCCCTGCACCACGCCCGCCTCGGTGACGAGCGCGGGCTGGCCGTCGACCAGCGCGAGGTAGCGGCGCGGGCCGGAGGCGGGATTGCCGAAGCCGCCGATCAGCATCGTCGTGCCCTTGCCCTGCACGTCCCTGGGCTGGACCCAGGCGGACAGCGTCCAGCTGGTGGCCGCGACCGGGCTGGCGACGATCGCGCGGCGATAGGAATCGCCCCCCTGCGGCAGGTCGGCATTGATCGGACCCAGCGGGGTCGCCGGCGGCGTGGCCGCAGGGGCCGTCTGCGCGGAGACGCCCAGGCTCCAGCACAGCGCCGTCATCGATGCCAGAGCCCCCATCGCTCTTGCCGTCGCCACGCTCATGCCCGCTCCCTTTTTAATCGCCGCCGGATAAAGCAAATGAAAACCCCTAAAGTCAAAGCTTCCCGGTCAACGCGCGATCATCCCGTCCGGTGGCACGCCCGCCATGGCGCGGCGCGATGCCCGAATCACATTTTGCGCTTCGATCGATCGGCGTCTATCGGGTCCGCAAACTCCTCCCAAGCTTAGGACCCGCTGCCCGATGGCCGTTTCGCTCCCCACCGCTCCCTCCGTCGATCTGGTGCCGGTTCGCCGCGCGCTGCTGTCGGTGTCCGACAAGACCGGCGTCATCGACCTGGCCCGTGCGCTTGCCGAGCGGGGCGTCGACCTCGTCTCGACCGGCGGCACCGCCAAGGCGATCCGCGATGCGGGGCTGCCGGTGCGTGACATCTCCGAGGTCACCAACTTCCCCGAGATGATGGACGGCCGGGTCAAGACGCTGCACCCGATGGTCCATGGCGGCCTGCTGGCGGTGCGCGACGACCCCGCCCATGCCGCCGCCATGACCGAGCATGGCATCGGCGCGATCGACCTGGTCGTCGTCAACCTCTATCCCTTTCAGCAGACCGTCGCGAAGGGCGCGGAGCGACCGGAGATCATCGAGAATATCGATATCGGCGGCCCGTCCATGGTCCGCTCGGCGGCCAAGAACCATGGTTACGTCTCGATCCTGACCGATCCGGCCGACTATGCCGACTATCTCGCCGATCTGGCGGCCAATGACGGTGCCTCGAGCCTGAAGACGCGCCAGCGCCTCGCCGCCAAGGCGTTCGCCGCCACCGCCGCCTATGATTCCGCGATCGCGCAGTGGTTCGGCTTCGTCGACCAGGGCGAGGCGTTTCCGGCCACCCTGCCGCTCGCTTTCACCAAGCATCCCGAAACCCTGCGCTACGGCGAAAATCCGCATCAGGTCGCCGCACTCTATCTGCCGCAAAAGGGTGGTCAGGGCATCGCCCAGGCCGAGCAGCTGCAGGGCAAGGCGCTGAGCTACAACAACCTCAACGACGCCGATGCCGCGCTGGAGCTGGTCAGCGAGTTCATCGACGGTCCGCCGACCGTGGTGATCGTCAAGCACGCCAACCCCTGCGGCGTGGCGAGCGGCGATACGCTGCTCGAGGCGTATCAGGCGGCCTTCGCCTGCGACACGGTGTCGGCATTCGGCGGCATCATCGCCTGCAACCGTCCGCTCGATGCCGAGACGGCTGAAGCGATTTCGGGCATCTTCACCGAAGTGGTGGTGGCCCCGGACGCGTCGCCAGAGGCGCGCGCGATCTTCGCCAGGAAGAAGAACCTGCGCCTGCTGCTGTCGGGCGAACTGCCCAACCCGTCGCGCCCCGGCCTGATGATGAAGTCGATCGCGGGCGGCCTGCTGGTCCAGAGCCGCGACAATGGCCGCCTGACCGACGACATGCTGAAGGTCGTGACCAAGCGTGCACCGACCGAACAGGAACTGGCCGATTGCCGCTTCGCCTGGACCGTCGCCAAGCACGTCAAGTCGAACGCCATCGTCTATGCCAAGGGCGGATCGACCGCTGGCGTCGGCGCGGGCCAGATGAATCGCCTGGAGTCGGCGCGCATCGCCGCGTGGAAGGCCAAGGATGCCGCCGAGAAGGCGGGCTGGGCCGAGCCTCGCACCATCGGTTCGGCGGTCGCGTCGGACGCCTTCTTCCCCTTCGCCGACGGCCTGCTGGCGGCGGTCGAGGCGGGCGCGACGGCGGTGATCCAGCCGGGTGGCTCGATCCGCGACGACGAGGTCATCGCGGCGGCGGACGAGGCGGGCCTGGCGATGATGTTCACCGGCATGCGCCACTTCCGGCATTGATCCCATCCTCCCCGGCACGGGGAGGGGGACCGCCGCGGAGCGGTGGTGGAGGGGTGTCCCGCTCTCGATAAGGGCGACACCCCTCCGTCAGTCCTTCAGACTGCCACCTCCCCTTGCAGGGGAGGAAATTCTTACCGCGTAATCCCGCCCGCGTTGGGCAGGGTCGCCTCTTCCACGCTCGGGGCCTTGGCGAACAGTGCGCGGTCCGCCGGACCGAAGGCCCAGCGCCACAGGATCAGCAGATAGGTCGCCGCGATCGCGGGCTCGCCGAACAGCAGTTCGGCCCATTCCAGCCGCTGGGGCAGCAGCGTGAAGGCGCCGCCCACCACCACCGCCGCGCCCGCCGCCCAGACCAGCGGCCAGCGGAACGGCGACACCGGTGCCTTCAATATGCCCGACAGCACGCGTGCCTTGATGACCGAGGTCATGGTCACGCTCATCGCCAGAGCGACCGCCGGGCCCGCCGCCGCCCACGTGTCGGGCCAGCCCAGCGCCCGCATCCCCAGGATCAGCGCAAAGCTCAGGCCGATCTGCACCCCCAGCATCGCGATGGAGATCATCAGGTTGCGGTGGCGCGCGGTATAGACCAGCGCCGATTCACACACCGCCCCCGTCGAGGCGAGCACCTCGGCGAACAGCAGGAAGGCGAGCGCGGCGGTGCCCGAGACGAATTGCGGGCCGACCACGCCCATCACGCCTTCGCCCGGAATCGATCCCATCAGCGCCAGGCATCCTTGTGCCGCCATGATCCAGAACGCGACCTGGCGCACCTGTCGCGCGATCGCGGCCATGTCGCCATTGGCCAGGCTCTGGGTGATGACCGGACCCAGGATCGGGTCGAAGCTGGTCTTCAGCTTCTGCGGCAGCGAAGCGACCTGCTGCGCCATATAATAGATGCCGACGATGCGCGGCTCGAACATCACGCCCAGGATGAAGCGATCGACATTGCGCGTGCCCCATTCCAGCGCGTCGGCCCCGGCCAGCGGTGCGTTGGCACGAGCGAGCGCGAAGACGCGGGCGAGGCGCGGGCTCCAGCCGTGTGGCAGGCCATAGCTGCGCAGGAACGGCACCAGGCTGGCGATCAGCGCCGCCGTCATCGACGCGACATAGGACAGGACCAGCCCGTCGCGGATGGTGAAGAAGGAGAAGACCCAGGCGGCGATCGAGATCGTCCAGGGCTCGATCACCGCGCGTGCGGTCACCGTCGCCTTCACATTGTGGCGATAGGCGAGCGCGGCCAGGCTGACGTCGGACCAGGCGATGGCGACGATGATCGCGGGCAGCCACCGGTCGAGCCCGGTGAT
Organism: Sphingomonas sp. CFBP8993; assembly: GCF_034044895.1. Taxonomy (NCBI): domain Bacteria; kingdom Pseudomonadati; phylum Pseudomonadota; class Alphaproteobacteria; order Sphingomonadales; family Sphingomonadaceae; genus Sphingomonas; species Sphingomonas sp. CFBP8993. The sequence continues at coordinate 127,091 of NZ_JAXCWU010000005.1, forward strand.
CGCGCTGTTGGGATAGAGCAGCTCGGGAAAGCTCCACAGCACCGCGCTCGCCGTGATCGAGGCGAGAAAGGCCAGCGCCATGGCATCCCAGACGACATGGACGTGCGGCCGCTCGGTCGAGGCCAGCGCCTGTGCCAGCCCGCGCTTCATGCCCAGCGTCGCGACCAGTGCCGCCAGCTCGACGACGACGACCGCGATGGCGAAACGCCCGACCAGGTCGGGGCCATAGATCCTTCCTGCGATGAACAGGAACGGGATACGCGCCGCCAGCCGCAGGGCGAACCCGGCGATATTGGTCCGCCCACCCTTGGCGAGCGCGTCGATGTCCTGGGTCTGAGGCATCAGAGGACGCGAAGTCCTATGGTCGGCTGATCGTCCAATATTCCTCCCCTGTGAGGGGAGGCGGCAGGCCCAAGGCCTGACGAAGGGGTGTCACCGGCCGCGAGGATCACTGCCGTAGCGGACGGCCATGCCCCTCCACCATGGTTGTCGCCATGGTCCCCCTTCCCAAGCCGAGCTTGGGGAGGATTGGCGTATCGGCGGGCGTGGATCAATGCGCCGCGCCCCAGCTCTTGCCGAACCCGATCTCTACGCCCAGCGGCACCGACAGCGACACCGCCGGTTCGGCCGCGCCCGCCATCACTTCGCGGATGACCTTGCCCGCCGCTTCCGCATCCGCCTCGGGTGCCTCGAACACCAGTTCGTCGTGCACCTGGAGCAGCATCCGCACATGGCCCAGGCCAGCCGCGGCGAGCGCGGGTTCCATGCGGACCATCGCGCGCTTGATGATGTCGGCGCTGGTCCCCTGGATCGGTGCGTTGATCGCGGCGCGCTCGGCCCCCTGGCGCTCGCCCTGGTTGCGCGAGGCGATGCGCGGAAAATGCGTCTTGCGGCCGAACAGCGTGGTGGTGAAACCCTTCTCGCGAACGCTGGACAACGTTTCGGCGATATAGCGGTTGATGCCCGGGAAGCGCTCGAAATAGCGGTCGATCATCGCCTGCGCCTCGTCCGCCGACACGTCGAGGCGGCCCGCAAGCCCCCAGCGCGAAATGCCGTAGAGGATGGCGAAGTTGATCGTCTTGGCCCGGCCGCGCGTGTCGCGATTCACCTCGCCGAACAGCTCCTTGGCGGTCAGGCTGTGGATGTCGTCGCCATTGGCGAAGGCGTCGCGCAGCGCGGGCACGTCGGCCATATGCGCGGCCAGCCGCAATTCGATCTGCGAATAGTCGGCGGCGATCAGGACATGGCCCTCTTCCGCGATGAACGCCTCGCGCAGCTGCCGCCCGACCTCGGTACGGATCGGAATGTTCTGCAGATTGGGTTCGGTCGAGGACAGGCGCCCGGTCTGCGCGCCGGTCAGGCTGTAGCTGGTGTGGACGCGGCCGGTCTTGGGGTTGATCTGCGCCTGGAGCGCGTCGGTATAGGTGCTCTTCAGCTTGGACAGCTGGCGCCATTCCAGGATCTTGCGCACGATCTCCGCCGCGTCACCGCCGTCGCGCGCCAGGCGCTCGAGTTCGGTCACGTCGGTGGAATAGACGCCGGACTTGCCCTTGCGCCCGCCTTTCAGTCCCAGTCGGTCGAACAGGATCTCGCCTAGCTGCTTGGGGCTGCCGATGGTGAAGGGGGTGCCCGCCAGGCCATGGATTTCGCCCTCCAGCGCGGCGATCTGTCCGGCGAACTCGGTCGAAAGGGCGGCCAGTCGCTCGCGATCGACCTTGATCCCGCGCCGTTCCATCCCCGCGATCACCGGCACCAGCGGCCGGTCGACCATCTCGTAGACGCGCGTCGCCTGCTCCATGGGGAGGCGCGCCTTGAACCGCTTCCACAGGCGCAGCGTCACGTCGGCATCCTCGGCGGCGTAGCGGGTCGCGGTCTTCAGATCGACTTCGTGGAAGCCCAGCTGCTTCTTGCCGGTGCCGACCACCTCCTTGAAGGCGAGGCAGGTGTGCGACAGGTGAGTCGCGGCCAGCTCGTCCATGCCGTGCCCGTGCAGGCCGGCATCGAGGTCGAAGCTGAGGACGATCGTGTCGTCGTGCGGCGCGACGACGATGCCGCGCTCGCCCAGCACGATCATGTCGAACTTCAGGTTCTGGCCGATCTTCAGGACCGACGGGTCCTCGCACAGCGCCTTGATCCGCTCGAGCGCTTGCGCGACCGGAATCTGCACCGGCACTTCCGACAACAGGTCGTTGCCGCCATGGCCGAGCGGGATGTAACACGCCTTGTTGGGCGCGAGGCACAGGCTGACGCCGACCAGTTCGGCCTGGGTCGCGTCGGTCGAGCTGGTCTCGGTATCGATCGCGATGAAGCCCTGGTGACGGGCGTCCGCGACCCATTGGTCGAGCGTGTCGAGGTCCTGCACCGTGACATAGCCGTCGAGATTGCACGGCTCGTCATCGTCCATCGGGGCGGCGGGCGCAGCTTCCCCGGCGGCGGGGGCGGGCGCGGCATCGTCGGTGATCTGGCCCATCTTGGCGATCAGCGAGCGGAAACCGTGATGCTCCAGGAACGCGCGAAGCGGCGCATCCGGGATGGTCGGATGCAGCGCCAGTTCCTCCAGCGGCTGCGGCAGCGGCGCGTTGCACTCCAGCGTGACCAGCCGCTTCGACAGCCGGGCATTGTCGGCATGTTCGATCAGGTTGTCGCGCAGCTTGCCCTTCTTCATCTCGGGCGCGGCGGCGAGCACGGATTCCAGGTCGCCATGCTCGACGATCAGCTTGGAGGCGGTCTTGGGCCCGACACCCGGCACGCCCGGCACGTTATCGACGCTGTCGCCCATCAGCGCCAGCACATCGCCCAGCTGCTTGGGCCCGACACCGAACTTCTCGACGACATAGGCCTCGCCCAGGCGCCGATTGTTCATCGTGTCGAGCATGTCGAGGCTGCCATCCTCGACCAGCTGCATCAGGTCCTTGTCGCCCGACACGATCGTGACCTGCCACCCTTGCGCCAGCGCGGCGCGGGCATAGCAGGCGATCAGGTCGTCCGCCTCCAGCCCCATCTCCTCGATGCAGGGCAGCGAGAAGGCGCGGGTGGCATCGCGGATCATCGGGAACTGGGGCACCAGATCGGGCGGGGGCGGGGGCCGGTGCGCCTTGTACTGGTCGTACATCTCGTTGCGGAAGGTCTTGGACGACTTGTCGAGGACCACCGCCATATGGGTCGGCCCGTCGGCGGCGTTGATCTCGTCCACCAGCTTCCACAGCATGGTGGTATAGCCATAGACCGCCCCCACCGGCTCGCCATGCTTGTTCGTCAGCGGCGGCAGGCGGTGATAGGCGCGAAAGATATAGCCGGAGCCGTCGACAAGATAGAGATGGGGCATGATCCGCGCGGTTTAGCGGAACAGAGAGAGGGTAAACAGCCCCTGATCGCACCGGTTTTTGGGGCGTGTGGCGGATGGGCCACGCTCCGCCTGATGTGCTGATTTCGCGACGGGAATGAGGTGGAAATTCGACGTTCAATCCTGTGTCATGAGGATCCAGATGCCGAACGCCAAGAACAACATGTAAAGCGCCACGACAGACCAGAAATATACCGGGTTGGCTTCCCGTTCTGCATCCGGGAACCACCTAACGGGCATTCGACCCGAGCGAACACCCCAGATCAAGCAGCAGCCAAACGCGAGCACCATCAGTAGGCCCGCGAATCTCACGCCACCTGCTCCACCTGTCTACGTTCCGTTCTACCCATTTCAGAACGCTGCCCGCTTTTGCCAATGTCCGCAATTGGAGGCAAATAGCCACGAGCCCCAAGCGCCAGATCAGTTCGCCACCGCCACCGGCCCGCGTGGCGGCCCCGCCGCATCGGCCACGGCCGCCGCGACATTCTGGATCAGCAGCTGGCGCTTGCGGATATCCTCTGTCGTGTCGCCGATCATCACCGCGATGGCGAAGCGGCGGCCATCGGGGGCGGTCAGCAGGCCGACATCGTTGAAGCCCGCATTGCGGCGGCCCAGATCCTGACCCGTCCCGGTCTTGTGCGCGATCGTCCAGCCGCTGGGCACGGCGGCGCGCAGGCGGGCATGGCCGGTCCGCGAGGCCTCCATCGTGTCGATCAGGATGCGGGTGGAGGTTTCCGACAACAGCTCGCCTCGCGCCAGCCGGGCCAGCGCATCGGCGATGGCGATGGGGGCCGCGCCATCGGGCGGATCGCTGACATAGGTGTCGAGCGCCGCCGCCCGTGCCGCCGGGTCGAGGCGGTTGCGCGCCGCCTGGAACGCCCCGGCCATCGCGAAGGCGGGCTGCCAGGTCAGCCCGGCGGTCTTGGCCTGGAGCAACCGCTCGCCGGGGCCGAAGCGGATGTCGCCCAGCCGCTTGTTGGCGATCATCGTGCGCACCGCCTGCGGCCCGCCGACATAGGTCAGCAGCCGGTCGTTCGCGGTATTGTCGCTCTGCGTCAGCGCACGGGTCAGCAGCTCGCCGACCGTGGTGTGGTATCCGTCCCCCTTGACCAGCATCGCGATCGGCTGGTGGAACAGGGTCAGGTCCTCGCGCCGCACGACGATCGGCTCGTCCAGTCGGGCACGGCCCTGGTCGCGCAGGTCAAGCAGCGTGATCGCGACCCACAGCTTGGAGACGGATTGCTGCGGCAGGCGCTGGCGACCGCCGACCTCGACGGTCCAGCCGTCGTCGACCGCCCGCACGGCAATACCCTTCTTGCCCGTAAAACCGGCGGACAGGCGGTTGATCGCACTGACCAGTCCGGCGGGCGCGGACGGCGCGCGACTGGGGCGGGGCGGGGGCAGCGGCATCGACACCGCGACCTGCGGTTCGGGTGCGCTGGGGGTATAGGCAGTGGAACCGGGGCGCGTGTCCGTCCCGCACGCCGCCAGGCTCAACAGAATTGCGACGGGCCCCAGACGCAGCCCACCGTTCGCTATTCGCTTCGTCACCGTCGTACCCCGCTACACCCGGCCATCCTTACGTGTTGACCAAATGGGGGAAATCCCCCCGCACGGAGCTTGCGACGAACGGCGGCACGCACACGACAAGCCGCGAAACCCTTTACGGAATCAGGATCGTGTCGACCGCGTCGGGCAGGGTCTGCGGATAATCCAGCGTATAATGCAGCCCCCGGCTCTCCTTGCGGTGAAGCGCGCAGCGGACGATCAGTTCGGCGGTCTGGAGCAGGTTGCGCAGCTCGATCAGGTCGGGCGTGACGCGGAAATGGCCGTAATAGTCGTTCACCTCGTCGGTCAGCATGCGGATGCGATGTTGCGCACGCTCCAGCCGCTTGGTGGTGCGCACGATGCCGACATAATTCCACATGAAGCGGCGGATTTCGGTCCAGTTCTGCTTGATGACCACCTCTTCGTCCGAATCGGTGACGCGGCTTTCGTCCCAGGGGCGGATGGCGGGGGCGGGGGGCAGGTCATCCCAATGCGCCGCGATATGGTTCGCGCACGCCTCGCCATAGACGAAGCATTCAAGCAGCGAATTGGACGCCAGGCGATTGGCGCCGTGCAGGCCGGACTGGGTCACCTCGCCCGCCGCATAGAGGCCGGGCAGGTCGGTACGCCCGTCGCGGTCCACGATCACGCCGCCACAGGTATAATGCTGGGCGGGGACGACCGGGATCGGCTGCACCGTCATGTCGATGCCGAGCGACAGCAGCTTTTCGTGGATGTTGGGGAAATGCTCGCGCACGAAGGCGGGCGACTGGTGGCTGATGTCGAGATGGACGTAATCCAGGCCCAGCCGCTTGATCTCATGATCGATCGCGCGCGCCACGATGTCGCGCGGCGCCAGTTCGGCGCGCGGGTCGAGATCGGGCATGAAGCGGTGGCCGGTCTCGGGGATCTTCAGGTGGCCGCCCTCGCCGCGAACCGCCTCGGTGATCAGGAAATTCTTGACCTGGGTGTTGTAGAGGCAGGTCGGGTGGAACTGCATGAATTCCATGTTCGACACGCGCGCGCCTGCCCGCCAGGCCATGGCGATGCCGTCGCCGGTCGCCCCCTTGGGCGCGGTCGAGAATTGATAGGTGCGGCCCGCCCCGCCGGTCGCCAGGATGGTCGCGCGCGCCTTGTGCACGACGACGCGGCCCGTCCGCCGGTCGACCGCATAGATGCCCCAGACATGGCCCGCGCCCGAATAGCGCATTTCGTGGCGGCTGGTCGCCAGGTCGATCGCGACCTGGTCGGGGACCAGCGTGATGTTGGGATGCGCCTCGGCCGCCCGCAGCAACGCGTCGAGCACCGCCCAGCCGGTCGCGTCGGCGACATGGACGATGCGCCGGTGCGAATGCCCGCCCTCACGCGTCAGGTGCAGCATATTGCCCTCGGTCGCGAACGGCACGCCGAGTTTCTGGAGCCGTTCGATCGCGGCGGGGGCGTTCTCGACGACGAACTCGACGGTGGCCCGGTCGTTCAGGCCCGCGCCCGCGACCATCGTGTCCTCGATATGGCTGTCGAAGGTGTCGCCGGGTTCCAGCACGGCGGCGATCCCGCCTTGCGCCCAGGCGGTCGAGCCCTCGTTCAGCTTGCCCTTGGCCAGCACCGTCACCTTGAACCGGTCGGCGAGATTCAGGGCCGCGGTCAACCCGGCCGCGCCCGATCCGACGATCAGGATATCGGAATCGGTCATGCGCGGGCTCCTTGGGGCGCGTTGGCGGAATACATCGCTTCCCTCTGGCACGGTCCAGGGGGTTGGGACAGGGGGTTAACGCCTTGCCGCGCCACGCCGCCATTCCCACCTCTTGCCCATGACGCTGGCCCGGCCCGATTGGCGCGATCGTCTGCGCGCAGGCATTCCCACAGGCTTGATCGTGGGAGCGCTCGGCTATGCGCTGGTCGCAGGTCTCGGCTTCGCGCCCGTGTTGCCGGTGCCGTCGGAGGCGCTCAACAGCTTCGACGTGCGCCCGCCCGCACCCCCGCCGCCGCGAATCCAGCCCAAGCGTATCCCCAGCCACCGCCCGCGCGGGGCCGCCGCGCCGCCCAACATCCGCTCACAGGCGACCGAGATCGTCGCGCCGCCACCGGTCGTCGTCCTGCCGCCTGTATCCCCGGTCGTCGTCGCGCCGGTGGCGGGAACCGGCGTGCAGGCGACACAGGGCGCCTCCGACAAGCCGGGGCCCGGCACCGGGGCGGGCGGGATCGGCAATGGCACGGGCAGCGGAGGTTCTGGCGACGGGGACGGCTATGGCGACGAGACGCCGCCGCGCCGAATCAAGGGGCGGATCAGAAATTCGGACTATCCCGAAGCGGCCGCCGAAATGGGTGCGAGCGGCAGCGTGACGGTGCGCTATTTCGTCAATGTCGACGGCCGGGTCAGCGGCTGCGTGGTGACGCGGAGCAGCGGCAATGCCGTGCTCGACGAGACGACGTGCCGGTTGATCGAGCAGCGCTATCGCTACGACCCGTCGCGCGATGCCGATGGGCGGCCGGTGCGCTCGATCATCGTAGTCAGCCAGGATTGGGTGCTGGAGCGGATGCCTGCCGAGCGGTGAGGGCGTGGGCTTCGACTCCGGCGCAAAGCGCCGAAGTTCATCCTGGGCGGCTGGCTTGCCAGCCAGCCGAAGGGCTCAGCCTGGACGGAATCAAGGGCTGGTTCGCCCAGAGGCGCAGAGGCGCGGAGGACGCAGAGGTGTCCGGCCCTGGTTGTTTGTCGGTCCACACCAACAGGTCGTCATGGATTGGGGATGCGCTATCCCCGCACCGCCCATCTCTGCGTCCTCCGCGCCTCCGCGCGAACCAAAATCTTTCTTCTCCCCAAACCCCGTTCAGGCTGGGCGAGGTCGAAGCCCAAGGGAAATCCCCAGCCTTAAACCGCCACGCTTCGCGTCAGCGACAGGAACACGTCCTCGAGATCGGCCTCCTTGGTCGAGACGTCGACGATGCCGTACCCGTCCGCCTGCACCGCCGCCAGCACCTGGCCCGCATTCACCTTGTCCTTGGCATAGGTGATTTCCAGCGTGCGCGTGCCCTTCAGCACGATCTTGCCGAAGCTGGCATGGTCGGGCACCGCCGCGACGTCGCGGTCGACGGTGACGGCGACGATCTTTTCCTGCGCCTTGCCGACCAGTTCGCGGGTCGGCTCGTTGGCGACCAGGCGACCATGATTGATGATCGCGATCCGGTCGCACAGCTCCTCGGCCTCTTCGAGATAGTGGGTGGTCAGCACCACCGTCACGCCCTGTTCGTTCAACTGGCGGACATAGGCCCAGAGCTGCTGGCGAAGCTCGATATCGACGCCCGCCGTCGGCTCGTCGAGGACCAGCACGGGCGGCGAATGCACCATCGCTTTCGCCACCATCAACCGCCGCTTCATGCCCCCCGACAGGGTACGCGAATAGGCCTTGGCCTTGTCCTCCAGATGGACGGCGCGCAGCAATTCCATCGAACGGCGCTGCGCCTTGGGCACGCCGTACAGCCCGCCCTGGATCTCCAGCGTCTCCAGCGGCGTGAAGAAGGGGTCGAACAGGATCTCCTGGTTCACGATGCCGATTGACGCCTTGGCGTTGCGCGGATGCTGGTCGATGTCGAAGCCCCAGATCGAAGCTGTGCCCTCGGTCTTCATGACCAGCCCGGCCAGGATGTTGATCAGCGTCGACTTGCCAGCGCCGTTCGGCCCCAGCAGCCCGAAGATCTGGCCGCGTGGCACGTCGAAGCTGACCCCGTCGAGCGCACGCTTGCCGCCCTGATAGGTCTTGGCGATGCCCTGGATCGAGATGGCGGCTTCTGTGGTGGCGGTCATGGACCCCGAGATAGGCCCGCACGGGCAACAGGCCAAGCCGGTTTTCGGGAATTGCACGGGGGACGGCACCTTGCTATCGCGCAGGGCTATGTTGCCGCCGCCTGAAACCACCCGCGTCACCCAGACCCGCGTCGCTTGCGACGGTGCCACCGACATTCCGGGCGGCGCCGCGCTCGGCCATCCGCGCATCTGGTTGCAGATCGACGAGACCGGCTATGTCGATTGCGGCTATTGCGATCGCCGCTTCGTGCTGATCGGCGGTGCGGCGGATGGCGTGGATCAGGCGGCGTTGCCTGATCATGGCGACGGCGCGGGGCGCTAAGCTCCCCCAACGCTGTTGAGATTCACGCCCCTCCCGCAGGCGGGAGGGGATGGGGGAGGGCTTTGCCACGAGCGACAGGCTCGGTGAGACCCCCATGCCCTCCCCCGACCCCTCCCGCTTGCGGGAGGGGAGAAGCGGAGCGGCTTGGAGTTTCAAACCCCGGCCGGGCATCCTATATCCCGAAGATGACCGCCACCGATCCCCGCTCGTTCCTGTACCGTGACACGCTGGACCCCGATGCTGCGCTGCGCCTCACCGCCAGCGCCCTGTCGCGTGCCGACGATGGCGAGCTCTACCTGCAATATAAGCGATCTGAAGCGTTCGGCTTCGACGACGGGCGGCTGAAGACCGCCGCCTACGACACCCATTCGGGCTTCGGGCTGCGCGCGGTGTCGGGTGAGATGACCGCCTTCGCGCACGCCAACGAACTCTCGGAGGCCGCGATCCAGCGCGCCGCGCAGACCATGGCGCTGATCGACCCGGCCAAGGGCGCCGCCGCCGCTGCGCCACAGGGGACCAACCGGCATCTCTATACCGCGACCGATCCGCTCGACCTGATCCCCTTTGCCGAGAAGGTGTCGCTCTGCCAGACGATCGACGCCGCCGCCCGCGCGCGCGATCCCCGCGTGGTGCAGGTGTCGGTCGGCCTGTCGGGAAGCTGGAGCGTGGTCGAAATCGTCCGCGCCGACGGCTTCGTCGCCACCGATGTGCGGCCGCTGGTGCGGCTGAACATCTCGGTCGTGGTCGAACAGAATGGGCGGCGCGAGACGGGCAGCTTCGGCATTGGCGGGCGCTATCTCTACGACCGGCTGGTCGCGCGCGAAACCTGGGAGCGCGGGATCGACGTCGCGCTCAACCAGGCCCTGGTCAATCTCGACTCGGTCGCGGCGCCTGCGGGTGAGATGACCGTGCTGCTCGGACCGGGCTGGCCGGGCGTGCTGCTGCACGAGGCGATCGGTCACGGGCTGGAGGGCGACTTCAACCGCAAGGGCACCTCGGCCTTTTCGGGGCGGATCGGCGAGCGGGTCGCGGCACCCGGCGTCACCGTGGTCGATGACGGGTCGCTGGCCGACCGGCGCGGCTCGCTGTCGATCGATGACGAGGGCACGCCGACGCGCGAGGTCGTGCTGATCGAGGACGGTATCCTGAAGGGCTATATGCAGGACCGGCTCAACGCGCGGCTGATGGGTGTCGCGCCCACCGGCAACGGCCGCCGCGAGAGCTTTGCCCATGCGCCGATGCCGCGCATGACCAACACCTTCATGAAGGGCGGGCAGGACGATCCCGCCGAACTGCTGTCGCGGGTGAAGAACGGCATCTTCGCCAAGTCGTTCGGCGGCGGTCAGGTCGATATCGTGTCGGGCAAGTTCGTCTTTTCCTGCACCGAGGCGTACCGGATCGAGAACGGCAGGCTCGGCGCGCCGATCAAGGGTGCGACGCTGATCGGCGACGGCCCCAGCGTGCTGACGAAGGTGACAGGCATCGGCAACGACTTCGCGCTGGACGAAGGCATCGGGGTCTGCGGCAAGGGCGGGCAGAGCGTGCCCGCCGGTGTCGGCCAGCCGACGCTGCTGGTCGAAGGGCTGACCGTCGGCGGGACGGCGCTGGCGGCGTAACGGATATTCCTTCCCCGCAAGGGGAGGGGGATCATGCGAAGCATGGTGGAGGGGTGTTCGCACTAACCGCGACACCCCTCCGGGCTGCCACCTTCCTGTACAGGTGAGGAACGGAAAGCTGCCCAAAAAACGGGCAGGTCAGGTCCGATGCCTAAAAATTGATGCAGCCAGCGAGCGATTCATGCCGCGCTGCACCATGGCAACGCTGTAAAAGTAACGAAAATGTAAACTGGCACACCCCTTGCGAGGCTGCTCCCCGAGTAACGCAAAGGGGGCGCAGGTGAAGCTGATCATTGCTATCATCAAGCCGTTCAAGCTCGACGAGGTGCGCGAAGCGCTGACGACCTTGGGCGTGGCGGGCATGACGGTGACCGAGGTGAAGGGGTTCGGGCGGCAGAAGGGCCAGACCGAAATCTATCGCGGGGCCGAGTACAGCACCAACATGGTGCCCAAGATCAAGATCGAGGTCGTCTGCGCGTCCGAGATCGCCGACCGCGTCGTCGAATCGATCCAGGCCGCCGCCAACACCGGCGCGATCGGCGACGGCAAGATCTTCATGCTCGATGTCGGCCAGGCCGTGCGGATCCGCACCGGCGAAACCGACGACGCAGCGCTCTGAGAGGGGGGATTTCGATGAAGCACATCACCAAGATGGCGACCGGTGCCGCAGGCCTTGGCCTGACGCTGTTCGCCGCGCTGCCCGCCTGGGCGCAGGATGCCGCCGCCGCCGCACCCGCCGCGACCGTGAACAAGGGCGACACCGCCTGGATGCTCACCTCGACCGTGCTGGTCATGATGATGATCCTGCCGGGCCTGGCGCTGTTCTATGGCGGCCTGACCCGCGCGAAGAACATGCTGGCGACCATGACCCAGATCGGTGCGGCGGCCTGCCTCGCGATGCTGATCTGGGTGATGTACGGCTATAGCCTGGCCTTCGGGCCGGACGTGTCGGGGGGCGCGTCCAACTTCATCTCCGGGCTGGGCAAGGCATTCCTGAAGGGCGTGACCCCGGCCAGCCAGGCGGCCACCTTCACCGCCGGCGTCGAGATTCCCGAATATGTCTTCATCTGCTTCCAGATGACCTTCGCCGCGATCACCGCCGCGCTCGTCCTGGGCTCGGTCGTCGAGCGGATGAAGTTTTCGGCGGTCATGGCCTTTACGGCGGTGTGGCTGACCATCGTCTATCTGCCGATCGCGCACATGGTGTGGGCATCGTCGGGCCTGTTCTTCAAGGCGGGCGCGCTCGACTTTGCGGGCGGCACCGTGGTCCATATCAACGCCGGTGTGTCGGCGCTGGTCGCCGCCCTGATCCTGGGCAAGCGCATGGGTTATCCGACCACGCCGATGCCTCCGCACTCGCTGACGCTGACCGGGGTCGGCACCGGCCTGCTGTGGGTCGGCTGGTTCGGGTTCAATGCGGGCTCGGCGCTGGAAGCCAATGGCTCGGCGGCGCTCGCCATGATCAACACCTTCGTCGCGACGGCGGCTGGTGGCCTGGCCTGGATGCTGGCTGAGCGGGTCGCGGGTCACAAGGGTTCGGCGCTGGGTTTCTGCTCGGGCATCGTCGCGGGGCTGGTCGCGGTCACCCCGGCCGCCGGCAACTCGGGCCCGTTCGGTGCGATCGTGCTCGGCGCCATCGCCAGCGTGGTCTGCTTCTATGCGGTGTCGGTCCTGAAGCCCAAGCTCGGCTATGACGATGCGCTCGACGCCTTCGGTGTGCACGGCATCGGCGGCATGGTCGGCGCGATCGGCACGGCGGTGGTCTATGCTCCGTCGCTGGGCGGTCCGGGTGCGGCCGATTACGACATGGGTGCCAAGCTGCTGGTCCAGCTGGGCGCTGTCGCCACCACCATCGTCTGGGCCACCATCGGCACCGTCATCGCGATGTTCGTTGCCAAGGCCCTGACCGGCCTGCGGGTCTCGAAGGAAGTCGAGCAGGAAGGCCTCGACCTCGGCGAGCACGGCGAGCGCGCCTACAACTGATCGGGAGCGGGGGCACCAAGAACCCCCGCACCCCACGACGTTCCTCCTGCGGACGACCTAAGCCCGGTGCGGCAACGCACCGGGCCTTTTTTTGTGTGTGGGTTGGGGGAGGATTCCGGCCCTCGCAAGGAGGGTAGGAGAAACCCCAACCTCCGTTCAGCCTGAGCGAAGTCGAAGGCCACGCCATGCCCTCGCCGCGAACGCTGTCCCGTGCACTTCGACTTCGCTCAGTGTGAACGGAGTTGGGGAACAGGCGGAACGGAGGGGGGGGGTAGGCGGAACTGGGATTAGGAGCGTGAGGCTCCCTTACCGCCCCTTCGGCCCCGCCGCCGGACCCGCGGGCCGGGCCTGGGCCTGTGCCGCCTTGGCCGCCTCATACTCGTCGAAGGTGCGCGACAGCAGCGCCTGGGCTTCGGCTTCGGTCACCTTGCCGTCCTTGTTGGCATCGGCCTTGGTGAACCACAGGTCGGCCAGACGCGCGGCATGGACGTCGTCGAGCTTCTTCTGGCCGTTGCCCATGCGCATGATCGCCGCCTTCACCTCGGCCTTGGTCAGCACGCCGTCGTGATTGGTGTCGCGCGCCTTGAACTCACGTGAGAATTTGGCGGCGGCGGACGCGCGCGTGTCCTGCGCCGTGGCGGGGACGGCAAGGGTCGCGGCGATCAGGCCGGCCAGCGCACCGGCGATGGGGAAACGGGTCATGCACGATACTCCTGAACGGGACATCAGGGCCGCTCCTGACGCCCTTTGGCTGTCCGCGCAATGAACGAGTGGGGAACGACGCCAACCGAAGGTTGCGTGGGACCGCGACAGCGCATAGGGGCCGGGTCAAACCCACCCCTTCCTCTTTCCTAGGGACTTTGCCATGAGCGAAGATATCAAGCGCGTCGTCCTCGCCTATTCGGGCGGCCTCGACACCAGCGTCATCCTCAAGTGGCTGCAGCAGCATTACAACTGCGAGGTCGTGACCTTCACCGCCGATCTGGGCCAGGGCGAAGAGCTGGAGCCCGCGCGCAAGAAGGCGGAGATGGCGGGCGTGAAGCCCGAACATATCTTCATCGACGATCTGCGCGAAGAGTTCGTCAAGGACTACGTCTTCCCGATGATGCGCGCCAATGCGCTGTACGAGGGCACGTATCTGCTCGGCACCTCGATCGCGCGGCCGCTGATCGCCAAGCGCCAGATCGAGATCGCCAAGATGGTCAATGCCGACGCGGTCAGCCATGGCGCGACCGGCAAGGGCAACGACCAGGTTCGCTTCGAACTCGGCTATTACGCGCTGAACCCCGACATCAAGGTCATCGCGCCGTGGCGCGAATGGGACCTGACCAGCCGCACCAAGCTGATCGAATTCGCCGAGGCGCACCAGATCCCGGTGTCGAAGGACAAGCGCGGCGAGGCCCCCTTCTCGACCGACGCCAACCTGCTGCACACCTCGTCCGAGGGCAAGGTGCTCGAGGATCCGTGGGATGAAGTCCCCGATTACGTCTATTCGCGCACGGTCAATCCGGAAGACGCGCCCGACGTGCCCGAGGTCATTACCATCGACTTCGAACGCGGCGACGGCGTCGCGCTGAACGGTGAGGCGTGCTCGCCCGCCACGCTGCTGGCCAAGCTCAATGAGCTGGGTCGCAAGCACGGCATCGGCCGCCTCGACCTGGTCGAGAACCGCTTCGTCGGCATGAAGAGCCGCGGCATGTACGAGACGCCGGGCGGCACCATCTATGCGCTGGCACATCGCGGTATCGAGCAGATCACGCTCGACCGGGGTGCCGCGCACCTGAAGGACGAACTGGCGCCGCGTTATGCCGAGCTGGTCTATAACGGCTTCTGGTTCAGCCCCGAGCGCGAGATGCTGCAGGCCGCCGTCAACTACAGCCAGGAGAAGGTGACCGGCACCGTCCGCCTGAAGCTGTACAAGGGCCAGGCGATCGTCACGGGCCGCAAGTCGCCCTACAGCCTGTACTCGGAAAAGGTCGTCACCTTCGAGGACGACCAGGGCGCCTATGATCAGCGCGATGCGGCGGGCTTCATCAAGCTCAACGCGCTTCGCCTGCGCCTGCTGGGGCGTCGCGACCAGGGCTGATCCGGCTCGGGTTCGACGGACGAAGGGGCGGACGGGGCAACCTGTCCGCCCTTTTTCGTGGGGGTGCCGGAGCGGATGGCGAAGGCGCAAGCGTGCACTTCGACTTCGCTCAGTGCGAACGGAGGGAGGGGCATAGGCCCGGCGCGCTTGCCCCGTTCCCGACCGCCGTTCCGCCTGAGCATAGTCGAAGGTCATGGGATGACCTTCGCGGCACCCGCAACAACTCGCCGCAGCGCAGGCCGCGTTCGTCTTGTCCTTGCCCCCTTCGATCCGCTAGGCCCGGCGGCATGAATGGGGGAAAGCTCAACTGGTGGCAGACGCGGTGGTTCGTGGCGGCGATGGCGCTGCTCGCGGCGCTGCCGTTGATCTGGCCGACCGTACCGCCGCTGGTCGACCTGCCGGGTCATATGGGGCGGTATCGGGTCCAGCTGGAATATGCCAACCAGCCCTGGCTGGCGACCTGGTATCGTTTCGAATGGCAGATGATCGGCAATCTGGGCATCGACCTGCTGATCGAGCCGCTGGCGCCGATCTTCGGGTTGGAACTGGCGGTCAAGCTGATCGTGATGGCGATCCCGGTGCTGACCGTGACCGGCCTGCTGTGGATCGCGCGCGAGGTGCAGGGGCGCATTCCCGCCACCGCGCTGTTCGCGCTGCCGCTGGCCTATAGCTATCCCTTCCAGTTCGGGTTCGTGAATTTCGCGCTGGCGATGGCGCTGGCGCTGAACCTGTTCGCGCTCTGGCTGCGCATGGGGCGGCTGGGCGCGGTCAAGCTGCGCGCCGTGCTGTTCGTGCCGCTGTCCTGTGTGCTGTGGGTGGCGCATACCTTCGGCTGGGGCGTGCTGGGCGTGCTGGCCTTTTCGGCCGAGCTGATCCGCCAGCACGACATTCGCCGGGCCAAGGGGGCGCACGGCGTCCGCGGTTGGGCGGAGTCGGCCTTCCATGCCGGGCTGGGCTGTATCCCGCTGGCGCTGCCCATGGTGCTGATGGTGCTGTGGCGCTCGGGTGCGGACGTCACTGGCAAGACCGGCGACTGGTTCAACTGGCGCTGGAAGATCAACTGGGTCACGATGGTGCTGCGCGATCGCTGGATGGCGTTCGACCTGGCGTCGGTGACGGTGCTGTTCCTGGTGCTGCTGAAGGGCGTGCGCGACGAGCGGGTCGAATATTCGCGCAATCTGGTGCTGTCGGCGGCGTTCCTGGCGGTCGTCTATATCCTGCTGCCGCGCATCGTGTTCGGATCGGCCTATGCCGATATGCGGCTGGCGCCGTACGTGCTCGCCATCGCGCTGATCGCGCTGCGGCCCCGGCGCGGCCTGTCGCTGCGCGGGGCGTCGACGCTGGCGGTCGTGGGGCTGGCGTTCTTCGGCGTGCGGATCGCGGCGACCACGGTCAGCTATGTGATGTACAGCAACGACTATGACCGGGTGCTGAGCGCGCTGGATCATGTGCCGCCTCGCGCGCGGCTGCTGACGTTCGTGGGCCGCCAATATTGCGCCGATGTCTGGCCTTCGAGCCGGCTGGAGCATGTCGCCGGCCTCGCGCTGGAGCGCAAGCTGGCCTATGCCAACGACCAGTGGTCGATGGCGGGCGGGCAGTTGCTGACCGTGCGCTATGCCCCCGCCAAGCGGTTCGCGCACGACCCGTCGGAGATCGTGACGCAGCGGCGCTGCCGGGGGCAATGGTGGCGGCCGGTCGACACCGCGCTGAAGCTGCTGCCGCGCGACGCGTTCGACTATGTCTGGCTGGTCCATGCGCCGCGTTATGACGAGAGCCTGACGCGCGGGCTGACGCCGATCTGGCGGGCGGGCGACAGCGTGCTGTATCGCATCGACGACCGCCGCCCGATCATCGACCCGGCGGCCTATGAGATGCTCAGCCGTCCCTCGCCCGAGGAAGACAAGCGCGTGCCCGCGCGGCGCAAGGCGACGGCCGACCAGGACGACTAGGCAAGCGCCCTAGCCCCGGCGGAACGGGGTCAACTCGCCCAGATAGTCGCTCTCCGCCGCGATCGCCTCACGCTCCCGCTCCACGAACTCGGCGACCGCGCGGCGAAAGGCGGGGTGGGGGATGTAATGCGCCGAAAAGGTCGGCACGGGGGCGTAGCCGCGCGCCAGCTTGTGCTCGCCCTGCGCCCCCGCCTCGACCGTCGCCAACCGCCGCGCGATGGCGGCGTCGATCGCCTGGTAATAGCAAAGCTCGAAATGGAGGAAGGGCACCTCCTCGACCGCGCCCCAATAGCGGCCGTACAGCGTGTCCGCGCCGATCAGGTTCAGCGCCCCCGCGATTGGCACGCCGTCCCGCTCGGCCAGGATCAGCAGCACCTTGTCGCCCATCTGCTCGCCGATCCGGTCGAACGCGGCGCGGGTCAGATAGGGGCGGCCCCATTTGCGGCTGCCGGTATCCTGATAGAAGGTCCAGAAGGCGTCCCAATGCTCGGCGTGGATATCCGCCCCCGACAAATGCCGGATGGTCAGCCCCTCGACGGCGGCGGCGCGTTCCTTGCGGATCGCCTTGCGCTTGCGACTGGCCAGCGCGTCCAGGAAGTCGTCGAAGCGGGCATAACCGTCATTGCGCCAGTGGAATTGCACGCCCTCGCGGATCAGCCAGCCCGCCGCCTCGAAATAGGGCAGCTGGTCGGGCGTGACGAAGGTCACGTGCGCGGAGGACAGTTCGTTCTGGTCGGTCACCACCTCGATCGCGGCGATCAGCGCAGGGGCGAGCGAGGGTTCGCGGAGCAGCAGGCGGGGGCCGGGCACGGGCGAGAAGGGCGATGCGATCTGGAGCTTGGGGTAATAATGCCCGCCCGCCCGTTCCCAGGCATCGGCCCAGCCCTGGTCGAAGACATATTCACCTTGGCTATGCGCCTTCAGATAGGCCGGGGCGATCGCGGCAGGCTGTCCGTCGGGGCCGTCGATGACGATCGGGGCAGGCGTCCAGCCCGATCGGCCGCCGACGCTATGCGATGTCTCCAGCGCGGTCAGGAAGGCGTGGCTGACGAACGGATTGGCAGTGCCAGCGCAAGCGTCCCACTGGTCGGGGGACAGGGCGGCGACGCCGGACAGGATACGCGCGACGGCGGTGCTCATCGCTGGCAGATATGCGGTGCGGGGTGGGGTGGGACAAGGGGGGCGGCGACAGGGTTCGTGGCTTTCCCTCCCCCATCCCCTCCCGCCTGCGGGAGGGGTGCGTTACCGGGCAGGCGTCTTCCCGCCTTCGCGACAGAAGCGTGTTCTGGCCACGAAGCACGCCCCTCCCGCAGGCGGGAGGGGATGGGGGAGGGCGGGGCCGCAGGCCCCCCCCAAAGAAATCAAACCAACGCGACGATCGCGTCGACCTCGACCGCCGCACCCAGCGGCAGCACCGGCACGCCGACCGCCGAGCGGGCGTGACGCCCGGCCTCGCCGAACAGCGAGACCATCAGCTCCGACGCGCCATTGGCGACCTTGGGCTGGTCGGTGAAGTCACTGCCTGAGTTTACGAACACGCCCAGCTTCACGATCCGCTTCACGCGGCCGAGATCGCCGTTCAGATACTTCTTGATCTGCGCGACCAGCATCAGCCCGCACGCCTGCGCCGCCTTCTGCCCGTCTTCCAGCGAGACGCCTTCGCCCAGCCGCCCGGTGACGAGCTGGCCGTCGATAAAGGGCAGCTGGCCCGAAATGTGAAGAAGCCCGCCCGCCTCGACGACGGGGACATAGGCGGCGACGGGGGCGGCAGCCTCCGGCAGGGTGAGGCCGAGCTGCTCGAGCGCGCGATCGATATGGGTGGTCATGGGGCGAGACATGACGTGCCCGCCCCATGGCCGTCAAGCCATCGGATCAGGCGGCGGTATCAGGTGGCGGCGGGCTGCCCCCCGGCGAAGCGTGCGGCGATCCAGGCCTGCGCCTGTCGCCAGTCGTCGATCCGCGCATGGGCGTCCGGCGCGGGTGGCACGTGCGGGGCCATTTCCGGTTCGGACACCATGTGCAGCCGGTGCACCTGCGGGGCATGTTCGGCGACCGAGGCATGATGCTGGGGCAGGTCGTCGACGAAAACGGTGACGGGGTGGCCATGCTCGGCGACCAGCCGGGCGACCGGCTCGCCCTTGCCGCCCGAATTGCACTGGACCCGGTGGTGGATGCCGAATCGTGCCAGCTGTTCGATTCGCGGCGTCCGGCATTCCTCGATCAGGTTGGTCAGGATGACGATGTCGGCCTGGTCCGCCAGCGCCGCCAGCGCCTCGGCGGCGTGCGGCACCAGCGTCTGGCGCTCCATCTCACCGGGGAAGAAGCCGTGCAGCAGATCCCAGGCCTCGGCCTGGTCGAGCGCTGCGCCACCGTTCCGCCGGGTCATCGCCCCGAAGAAATCATGCCGGTCGAGCGCGAAGTCGATGTCGTGCGCCTCGTCCAGCCAGGTACGAAAATGGCGGACCATGTGCACCAGCACTTCGTCGCAGTCGCAGATCAGCAGCGGCTTCATGCGGCCTCCAGCACCCGGCGCGCGGCGACCAGCGACTCGGGGCGCTCGCCCAGTTCGTCGGCACAGGCGATCAGGTCGGCTTCATGCCCCTCCAGGAACGACAGGATCGCGGCCATGACGCCCGGCTGTTCGGCACCTGCCCGCAATTCCTCGACCGACAGGCCGGTCAGCGCCAGCAGCCGCTCGGCCCGCGACGGGCTTTGCAGCGTCCAGACCAGCGCCCGAAGCGCCAGCGACCCGGCTTGCTCGATACGTGCGGGCTCGATTGTATCCGGTCCGGGCATTGCCTATCGTCACCTCGTGAATGGTGGAGACCGCGTGACAAGAAAGGTGCTCGTTGTCGAGGACAACGAACTCAATCTGAAACTCTTCTGCGACCTGTTGCGCGCGCACGGCTTCATCGCCGAGCCGGTGCGGGACGGGCGCGAAGCGGTGGCGCGCGCCCGCGAGACGCAGCCCGACCTGATCATCATGGACATCCAGATGCCGCATGTGACCGGCTATGAGCTGATCCTGGAGCTGAAGGCCGACGAGGATCTGCGCCGAATCCCGGTGATGGCGGTGACCGCCTATGCGGGCCGCGACGACGAAGACCGCATCCGCGCGGCGGGGGCGGATTCCTATGTTTCCAAGCCGATCAGCCTGATGCGGTTCATGGAGGCGGTGAACGGGTTGTTGTGAGGGGGGGGCGTTGGGTCCAAACCTCCGTCCGCTACGCTCCCCACTGTCCATTCGCACTAAGCGGAGTCGAAGTGCACGCTCCGGAGCTCCGCTATGAACGTCACCCCGTGGCCTTCGACTTCGCTCAGGCTGAACGGAGGGTTGGGATGAGTGGTCTGCCCGGATGGGGATGTGACGACGCAGCTATCCCCAAGAAGACAAGATCGAGCCGGCCAGCCCGAGCGAGGCATAGACAGCAACGATTATTCTCGTGCTGTTCGCATAGCCACGCCGAGCCAGGAACCAACCGAACACCAACGGCATGGTCAACAGGCCGAGCATCAAGGGGCCGCTGATCTGGCGACTTTGGGAGGGACGTTGATCAAGACCTGTCTTGATGGTCGCGTCGGGCATCAGGTCTTTGATCATGGAAACGCTGCGGCGGCAATGGCGCGAGAGCGGCTCCAGCCGCCCCAGGCTCAATCCTCCGAATCATTCTCCACGGCCACGGCCTTCCGCCCCTTGAACCCCTGCGCGACGACGAACCATTCTACCGAGCCCTTGCGGCTCGACGGCGGCTTGGCGTGCTTCACGGTGGCGAAGTGGCGCTTCATCTCGGCGACCAGCTGCGAATCGGCGCCGCCCGCGAACACCTTCGACACGAACACCCCGCCCGGCGACAGCACGTCGCAGGCAAAGGCGAACGCCGTCTCGACCAGCGCCATGGTGCGCAGCGCGTCGGTCTGCGGGTGGCCGACGGTGTTGGCCGCCATGTCCGACATGACCAAGTCGGGCGTGCCGCCCAGCGCGTTCATCAGCGCGTCCGGCGCGGCATCGTCCATGAAGTCCATCTCGAAGATGGTGACGCCGTCGATCGGGTCGACCGGCAACAGGTCGATGCCGACGACCGCCGCATTCGGCAATGTGCGCCGCACCACCTGAGACCAGCCGCCCGGCGCCAGCCCCAGGTCGATGATCCGCTTCTTGCCGCGCAGGAAGCCGAACCGCTCGTCCAGCTCGATCAGCTTGTATGCCGCACGGCTGCGATACCCTTCCGCCTTGGCGCGGCGGACATAGGGGTCGTTCAGCTGGCGCTCGAGCCAGCGGGTCGATTGGGCGGTGCGCTTCCGGGCGGTGCGCACGCGCTGGTGCAGCCCTGCATTGCCTCTGCTCACGATCTGGCGATTCCCATCAAACGGCGCAGGATTCCCTCGCGAATCCCACGGTCGGCGATCCCTAGCCGCTCGGCGGGCCAGAGGTCCAATATCGTCTCCAGGATGGCGCAGCCCGCCACCACCAGATCGGCGCGTTCGGGGCCGATGCACGCCACCTTGCCGCGCGCGGCCAGGCTCTTGCGCGACAAATCGGCGCTGATCTCGCGCATGGCCGCGGTGGGTACGATCAACCCGTCGACGGCGTTGCGGTCGTAATGGCTCAGCCCCAGATGGACGCTGCCCAGCGTCGTCACCGTGCCGCTGGTGCCCAGCAGCCGGGGGCTTCGCAAATTTCTCGGCAGGCGCGCGGCGAAATCGGCGAAGCTGTCCGCCACCATCGCGCGCATTCGCGCATAGGCGGCCAGCCGCCCGGCCTCACCCTCGCCACCGCCCGCGCTTTCGGTCAGCGAGACGACGCCCCAGGGCGCCGAATGCCAGTCGAGGATGCGTGGGCTGGCCCCATGCGTGTCGACCAGCACCAGTTCGGTCGAACCGCCGCCGATGTCGAAGATCAGCGCGGGGTCCTCGCCCGGCTCGATCAGCGCATGGCAGCCCAGCACCGCCAGCCGCGCCTCTTCCTCGGCCGAGATGATGTCGAGGTGGATGCCGGTTTCGGCCAGCGCGCGCGCGATGAAGGCGGGGCCGTTGGCGGCGCGGCGGCACGCCTCGGTCGCGACGGCGCGCGACAGGGTGACGTTGCGGCGCTTCAGCTTGTCGGCACACACGCGGAGAGCGGCGATGGTGCGGTCGATCGCGGCGTCGGACAGGCGGCCCGTCGTCGCCAGTCCCTCACCCAGTCGCACGATCCGCGAAAAGGCGTCGACGACGGCAAAGCCGCCGCCCTGCGGCCGCGCGATCAGCAGGCGGCAATTGTTGGTGCCCAGATCGAGCGCGGCATAGGCCTGCGCATCCGACCACCGGCCACGCTGGGGCCGGGGGGGTGCCGAACGGGCAGGGGGCTTGGCCTGCCGGTACGGCCTTCGGGTGGGAACATCCCCCATCGCCGTATCTCGCTTATTCTGTTCTATCCGTCACGGACATGAGCGTCCGCCGGTGTTTGAATCTCAAGGTAGCGAGTCGGCGCCCGCGCGACAAGACGCCGGGCGGCTGGCCCGGCGGATTTCGGTTGACAGGCCCGATCGGCCCGCATAGAGGCACGCCCCTGTCCGGTGCCCCGTCGTCTAAAGGTAAGACCACGGACTCTGACTCCGTTAATTGAGGTTCGAATCCTCACGGGGCATCCAGACACTTCCACAAAATTCCAGACGCACCTTACGACCAGCCCTCGCGCGTCAGTATTGGCGCGTGTTCGGGCCCGGACATGCCGGGCCCGTCTCAGGCGGATGATCCGGCCGTCAGCGCAGGATGATGTCGGCGCCGTGCTTGTGCGCGCGGATTTCATCCTCGGTCAGGCCGTTGATCTCGTGCGGGAAGATCAGCCAGTCGTTCGTTTCATGGACGAAGAAGTCGGGCGTCAGGTCGGTGACGTTGCGCGACGGCTTGTAATAGACCGTCGCGACTTTCGCCTCGTGGGGCATGTTGTTCCGGCACCGCGCCCTCAATTCCTGCAGCACCGCGCGGATCGAGCGTCCGGAATCGAAGACATCGTCGATCAGCAGCAGGCGATCCTCCGGGTTGAGGACATCGACCAGATGGCCCAGCCCATAGATGCGGACCTGCGGCTCCTGCTGGTCGATGCCGGTATAGGAGGCGGTGCGGATCGCGATATGGTCGCTGGGCACCCCGCGATATTCGAGCAGCTCCTGGACCGCGATGCCCACTGGCGCGCCGCCGCGCCAGATGCCGACGATATGCGTCGGGCAAAAGCCCGAATCGAAGACCAGATTGGCCAGCCGGAAGGAATCCTCCAGCAGGCGATCGGCGGACAGATAGATTTTGGTGGTCACGGGATCGTCCATCATCGTTGCGGGGCGGCGGCACGACACCATCGACGTCCATCCGGACTGGCCCTTTTGATAGGCTGCATCGGCAAGGGCAACCGCGACGTGACGGGGAGAGTCAGAGGAAAGGCAGGCAATATGATGCCACCCGCTATTGCCGGGGATGAAGCGTTGACGAAGGTCGCGACTATTCCGCCGCAGATGATGGCCTGCCGGATATAATGGTGAGCGAGGTGCGGGCGCTGTTCGGACAATAGTCCGCAAGCAACGCGACAAACACGTGTCGGCGGCTGTCTTTCGACAGCCGCCTCACATTTTCCACCGATGTTGGAAAGTGGTGCCCAGAAGAGGACTCGAACCTCCACGACCTTGCGATCGCCAGCACCTGAAGCTGGTGCGTCTACCAATTCCGCCATCTGGGCACGGGGTAGGCGTGTGCCTTTAGGGTAGGGTTCGAATCCTTGTCAACGGCTTTTTTGCGGGGCAAAGGGGCGGTGCACAAAAAATCTGGCGAATAGGGACGGTCATGACGAACAAGCTGGTGACGCTGATCGGCGGCGGGGGCTTTCTGGGCCGCTATGTCGCACGCGAACTGATGCGGGACGGGACGCGCGTACGGATTGCGCAGCGCGATCCGCGCCAGGCCTATTTCCTGCGCACCCAGGGCGGGCTGGGCCAGACCCAGTTCGTGGCCGCCGACATCGCGCGTCCCGACACGGTCGCCCGCGCGGTCGAGGGTGCCGATGCGGTCGTCAACCTGGTCGGCGTGATGGGCGGCAATATGGAGCGTATCCATGTCGACGGCGCGCGCGCCGTGGCCGAGGCGGCGGCACGGGCCGGGGCCAGGGCGCTGGTCCATGTGTCGGCGATCGGCGCGGACGCGCATGGCGCGGCGGCCTATGCGCGCTCCAAGGGGCAGGGCGAGGACGCCGTGCGCCAGGCCTTCCCCGGCGCCACGATCCTTCGCCCCTCGATCGTGTTCGGCCGCGAGGACCAGTTCGTGAACCGCTTTGCGGGCATGGTGTCGGCCCCGATCGTGCCGATCCTGCGCGCGGGCGTGAAATTCCAGCCGGTGTTCGCGGGCGATGTCGGCGAGGCGGTCGCCACCGCGCTGCGCGATCCCGAATCGCACGGGCACAAGACCTATGAGCTTGGCGGGCCGGACGTCATTTCCATGGGCGAGCTCGTCCGCTGGATCGCGCAGACGCTGGGCCGCAAGCCGACCTTCCTCGAAATGCCCGATTTCGCGGGCGCCTTGCTGGCACGCCTGCCGGGCTCGCCGATCAGCCAGGATCAGTGGCTGATGCTGCAGCAGGACAATGTCGTGGCCGCCGGTGCACCGGGCTTGGCCGAGCTGGGCATTACGGGCGCGCCGCTGGCGACCGTGGCCCCCGAATATCTGATCCGCTTCCGCAAGGCGGGGCGCTTCGGGCGGCGGGCCGAGACGCTGGCGGCCTGAACCGTCGCGCGGCCGCCGTCTTTGCCGTATCGCTGTCAGCCCCGTCGCCTTATGGCGGCGGGGCTTATCATTTGGGGACTCGCGTGAACGACCTGATTGCCGCCATCATCCTCGGAATTGTCGAGGGTGTCACCGAATTCCTGCCGGTATCCTCGACCGGCCACCTGATCCTTGCGGGCGCGCTGCTCGGCTATGACGATGCGCGGTGGCAGATGTTCAACATCGTCATCCAGCTGGGCGCGATCCTGGCGGTCGTCGTCCTCTACTGGCGTACCTTCTGGACGGTCATGGTCGGCCTGGCCAAGGGCGATCCCGGCTCGGTCCGTTTCGTGCGCAACCTGCTGATCGCCTTCATTCCCGCCGCCGTCATCGGCGTGCTGGCAAAAAAGCATATCGAGGCGCTGCTGCTCCAGCCCAAGGTTGTGGCGGTCGCGCTGATCGTCGGCGGCGTCGCGATCCTGGTGATCGAGCGGCTGGTGAAGCCCGGCAACACGCGCGGCATCGCGGCGGTCCCGGCCAAGACCGCGCTGGGCGTCGGCTTCCTCCAGTGTCTGGCGATGATTCCAGGCGTCAGCCGTTCGGGTGCGACGATCCTGGGGGCGCTGACCCTGGGCGTCGAGCGGCGTACCGCGGCGGAGTTCAGCTTCTTCCTCGCCATCCCCACGATGCTGGGCGCGAGCGTGGTGGAGACGGCCGGGCATATGGATGCGATGCGCGCCGGGAATAGCGTCGGGCCGCTGGAGATCGCGATCGGCTTCGTGGTGGCGTTCATCGTCGCGCTGCTGGTCGTACGCTGGTTCGTCGGCATCGTCGGCAAGCATGGCTTTGGCCCCTTTGCCTGGTATCGAATCGTGGCCGGCAGCATCGCACTGGCGCTGTTGATGATGCATTGATACCGGATCGGACCTTGTTTTTTGCGGGTCGATCGCAATAGGGCGGCCAGCCATCGATAAATTGTAATAAATATGGCAGCATGTATGCCATATATGTCGATTTCGAGGTGACTTAGGGTCGCTTGCGCAATATCCGCATCTTCGGAGGCGCATATGGCGAACGATTCTATGCTGAAGTTTGTGGGCCGCGAGCAGGCCTATCCGGCCAAGCGGGGCGCAGAGGCGCGTGCGGAGGATTTCCGTGAGATTGCGGAGCGTTATGCGCCCCCGGCGGCCGAGGACCAGGCCGGGCGCTGCTCGCAATGCGGCGTGCCCTATTGCTCGGTCCATTGCCCGCTGCACAATCATATCCCCGACTGGCTGCGCCTGACCGCCGAGGGGCGGTTGCGCGAAGCCTATGAACTGTCCAACGCCACCTCGACCATGCCGGAGATCTGTGGCCGCATCTGCCCGCAGGACCGGCTGTGCGAGGGCAATTGCGTCATCGAGTTTTCGGGCCACGGCGCGGTCACGATCGGATCGGTCGAGAAGTTCATCACCGACACCGCCTGGGAAGAGGGCTGGGTCGAACCGCTGGTGCCGGGGCCCGAGCGCGGCCAGTCGGTCGCCGTGATCGGCGCGGGGCCCGCGGGCCTGAGCGCCGCCGAGTATCTGCGCATCTCGGGTTACGAGGTCCATGTCTATGACCGGCACGACCGCGCCGGCGGCCTGCTGACCTATGGCATCCCCGGCTTCAAGCTGGAGAAGCCCGTGGTCATGCGCCGCGTCGAGCGGCTGAAGGCGGGCGGCATCGTCTTTCACGAGGGCTTCTCGGTTGGCGAGGACGCGACGCTGGAGGAACTGCGCCATCGCCATGACGCGGTGCTGATCGCGACCGGCGTATACAAGGCGCGCAATGTCGAGGTGGATGGATCAGGTGCGAACGGCGTGATCGCCGCGCTCGACTATCTGACCGCCTCCAACCGCAAGAGCTTTGGCGACACGGTCGAGGCGTTCGAGAATGGCTCGCTGAACGCGGCGGGCAAGAATGTCGTCGTGATCGGCGGCGGCGATACCGCGATGGACTGTGTCCGCACCGCGATCCGCCAGGGCGCCAAGTCGGTGAAGTGCCTTTATCGCCGCGACCGCGCCAACATGCCGGGCTCGCAGCGCGAAGTCGCCAATGCCGAGGAAGAGGGCGCCGAGTTCGTCTGGCTGTCCGCGCCGCTCGGCTTCGAGGGTGGCGAGACGGTGACCGGCGTGCGCGCCGCCAAGATGCGGCTGGGCGCGCCGGACGCGAGCGGCCGCCGTGCGCCGGAGGCCGAGCCGGGCGCCGACCATCTGCTGGACGCGGACATGGTCATCAAGGCGCTGGGCTTCGATGCCGAGGACCTGCCCAGCCTGTTCGGCACCGCCGAACTGGGCGTCAGCCGCTGGGGCACGGTGCTGGTCGATGGCCGCACGCTGATGACCAGCCTGGACGGCGTGTTCGCGGCTGGGGACATCGTGCGCGGCGCGAGCCTGGTCGTGTGGGCGATCCGCGACGGCCGCGACGTCGCACAGGCGATGCACAAGTGGCTCAAGGCACGGGCGAAGACGGCTGCGCGAGAGAAGGTGGCGGCGTGACACGTGGCTTGGCCTTCCTGGCGCTGCTGGGTGCTGCGCCGGTTGCGGCGCAAACCGCGCCTTCGCCCACCGCCACGGCGGCTGCAGGTGGGCGGATCGAGACCGCGCGCACGCTCGTCGGGAAGCTCAATCTCGACCGGACGCTGGATTTCCAGTTCTCCGGGTTGATGCCGCTGGTCGCGGCCAACATCGTGAACGGTCTCCAGACTGCGAGCGACGCGCCGAAGGCGATCAAGGACCGGCTGGCAACGTCCGAGGGACGCCGACAGGTCGGCGTGATCACTTCGGAGGAGATGCTGGCGGCCTTCCGTGCGCGCTATCCCGCCATCGCCGAGGCGGCCGCCGAGGAATATCGCCGGAATTTCTCGGAGGACGAGTTGAAGGCGATTATCGTCTTTTATGATTCGGCGGCGGGTAAGCGCCTGCTCGCCCTGCAACCGCAATTGCAGCAGCGGCTGTCCGAAGCGGGCAAGGCGGTCGGGCGCGAGGCGGGCATGGCGGCCTTCCCGAAGATACGCGCACGGATCCAGGCGCTGGACAAGGCCGAGGGCGGTCAGTGACGTTGGTCGTCGGCCTTGTGGCACTGGCGCTTGTGCCGGGCGGGATCGAACAGGTCGCCCCGATAGCGCTGGCGGCGTCGACCCGTCCACGCCCGGCGGCACTGGCGCTTGCGCAATTGCTCTACCCGGAGGCGCTTCTCGTCAAGATGGCCGACATGGGCACCGACACCATGGTGGCGCAGCTCTTGGCGAGTGACCCGAAGATGCAGGCGCGCGAGGTGAAGCATCCCGGCATCGTCCGGGCGATCGCCCAGGCGATACAGCCGTTGCGCGCCCGTTCGATGCATGAGCGGATGCCGGTCCTGTGGCAACGCCAGGCGGCGATCTACGGCGCGGCGTTCAGCGATGCCGAACTGGCGACGCTGAACCGCTTTTACGCGACGCCCGCCGGACAGGCGCTGATCGCGACGATGCAGAGTGGGACGGTCCCGCCGAATATGACGACCGAGGCCGGGCTGGTCGACAAGGTCCGGGCGCTGCGGCCCCGGACCGAAGAGACGGTCCTGAGCTGGATTACGGAAGAAGCGCCCTGGGAATGGGCGGAAACGGAAAAGGCCGTGGCCGGGGTGATGACCCGGTTCGGCGCAAGCGGAGAATGACGATGGACCAGCGCGAATATCTCGCCGAGCATGGTATGTACCGCCCTGAGTTCGAGGGCGATGCGTGCGGCGTCGGCATGGTCGCGGCCACCGATGGCCAGCCCTCGCGCCGGGTCGTCCAGTCGGCGATCGACGCGCTGAAGGCCGTGTGGCATCGCGGTGCGGTGGATGCGGACGGCAAGACCGGCGACGGGGCGGGCCTGCACGTCGACCTGCCGCACCGCTTCTTCGACGATGCCATCGCTGCGTCGGGACACAAGGTGCTGCCCAACCGGCTGGCGGTCGGCATGATCTTCATGCCGCGCACCGACCTGGGCGCGCAGGAAACCTGCCGCACCATCGTCGAGAGCGTCATCATCGAGGCGGGCTACACCATCTATGGCTGGCGCCAGGTGCCGGTCGACGTGTCGGTCATCGGCATGAAGGCGCAGGCGACCCGGCCCGAGATCGAGCAGATCATGATCGCCGGGCCGATGCCCGACGAGGTCGACGCCGCCGAGTTCGAGAAGAACCTGTATCTGGTCCGCCGCCGCATCGAAAAGCGGGTGATCGCGGCGCAGATCAGCGGCTTCTATATCTGTTCGCTGTCGTGCCGCTCGATCATCTACAAGGGGCTGTTCCTCGCCGAGAGCCTATCGGTCTTCTATCCCGACCTGCAGGACCATCGGTTCGAGAGCCGCGTGGCGATCTTCCACCAGCGTTATTCGACCAACACCTTCCCGCAATGGTGGCTGGCGCAGCCCTTCCGCTGCCTGGCGCATAATGGCGAGATCAACACGATCCGTGGCAACAAGAACTGGATGCTCAGTCACGAGATCCGCATGGCCTCGATCGCGTTCGGCGACAATTCGGAGGACATCAAGCCGGTGATCCCGGCGGGCGCGTCCGATACCGCAGCACTCGATGCGGTGTTCGAGGCGATCTGCCGGTCGGGCCGCGACGCGCCGACCGCCAAGCTGATGCTGGTGCCCGAGGCGTGGCAGAAGGACCTCGACGCGCCCAAGGCGCATGCCGACATGTACCAGTATCTCGCCTCCGTGATGGAGCCGTGGGACGGCCCGGCCGCGCTGGCGATGACCGATGGCCGCTGGGCGGTGGCGGGTATGGACCGCAACGCGCTGCGCCCGCTGCGCTATACGCTGACCGCCGATGGCCTGCTGATCGTGGGTTCGGAGAGCGGCATGGTCGTGGTGCCGGAATCGACGATCACCGCCAAGGGCCGCCTGGGGCCGGGGCAGATGATCGCGGTCGATCTGGCCGAGGGCAAGCTGTACGACGACCGCGCGATCAAGGACCAGATCTCGGGCGAGCAGGACTATGCCGCGATGATCGGCGAGTTCCTGACCATGGACCAGCTGCCTGCGCCGTCCGAGGAGGACGCGCTGGTGCGGATGCCGCGCGGCGAAATGCTGCGTCGTCAGGTCGCCGCCGGCCAGACGATGGAGGATATGGAGCTGATCCTGTCGCCCATGGCCGAGGGCGGCAAGGAAGCCATCGGGTCGATGGGCGACGACACGCCGTTGGCCGTCATCTCCGACAAGCCGCGCCTGATCAGCCAGTTCTTCCGCCAGAATTTCAGCCAGGTGACGAACCCGCCGATCGACTCGCTTCGCGAGCGCTATGTGATGTCGCTCAAGACGCGGTTCGGCAATCTCGCCAACATCCTCGACACCGAGGATCGGCGCGAGCGGGTGCTGGTGCTCAACTCGCCGGTGCTGACGGGGGCCGACTGGCACCGGTTGAAGACGCATTTCGGCCGTTCGGCGGCGGAGATCGACTGCACCTTCGAGGCCGATGGCGGTCCCGACCGTCTGCGCGCCGCGATCCAGCGTATCCGCAACCAGGCCGAACAGGCCGTGCGCGAAGGGCGCTCCGAGCTGTTCCTGACCGATGAGCACGTCTCCGAAGGCCGCGTCGCCATCGCGGGCGTGCTGGCGGCGGCGGCGGTGCACACGCATCTCGTCCGGCGGGGCCTGCGCTCCTATGCGTCGATCAACGTCCGTTCGGCCGAATGCCTCGACACCCATTATTATGCGGTGCTGATCGGTGTCGGGGCGACCACGGTGAACGCCTATCTGGCCGAAGCCGCGATCGTCGATCGTCACGGCCGTGGCCTGTTCGGCGACATGACCATCGAGACGTGCCTGGCCAACCATCGCACCGCGATCGAGGACGGCCTGCTCAAGATCATGGCCAAGATGGGGATCGCGGTGATCTCCAGCTATCGTGGCGGCTATAATTTCGAAGCGGTCGGCCTGTCCCGCGCGCTGGTCAACGACCTGTTCCCCGGTATGCCCGCCAAGATTTCGGGCGAGGGTTACAACTCGCTCCATTACTCGGCGATGATCCGCCACGAGGCGGCCTGGGACCAGCATGTCGCGACGCTGCCGATCGGCGGCTTCTATCGCCAGCGCGACGGCGGCGAGACGCATGCCTATTCGGCACAGCTGATGCACCTGTTGCAGACGGCGGTCGCGACCGACAGCTATTCGACGTACCTGCAATTCGCGCGCGGCGTCGGCGACCTGCCGCCGGTCTATCTGCGCGACCTGCTCCAGTTCAACTTCCCCGCCGAGGGCGTGGCGGTCGATCAGGTCGAGGCGATCACCGAGATCCGCAAGCGTTTCGTGACGCCCGGCATGTCGCTGGGCGCGCTGAGCCCCGAAGCGCACGAGACGCTGGCCATCGCGATGAACCGCATCGGCGCGAAGGCCGTGTCGGGCGAGGGCGGCGAGGACAAGCTGCGTTACCAGCCCTATGACAATGGCGACAACGCCAACTCGACGATCAAGCAGATCGCGAGCGGCCGCTTCGGCGTGACGGCGGAATATCTGAACGCCTGCGACGAGATCGAGATCAAGGTCGCACAGGGCGCCAAGCCCGGCGAGGGCGGGCAGCTGCCCGGCTTCAAGGTGACCGAGTTCATCGCCAAGCTTCGCCATGCGACGCCGGGCGTGACGCTGATCTCGCCGCCGCCGCATCACGACATCTACTCGATCGAGGATCTCGCGCAGCTCATCTATGACTGCAAGCAGATCAATCCGCGCGCCCGTGTGTGCGTGAAACTGGTGTCCTCTGCGGGCATCGGCACGGTCGCGGCGGGCGTGGCGAAGGCGCATGCCGACGTCATCCTGGTGTCGGGCCATGTCGGCGGCACGGGTGCGTCGCCCCAGACGTCGATCAAATACGCCGGCACGCCCTGGGAAATGGGCCTGTCGGAAGTCAACCAGACGCTGACCCTCAACGGCCTGCGCGGTCGCATCCGCCTGCGCGCCGATGGCGGCCTGAAGACCGGGCGCGACATCGTGATCGCGGCGATCCTGGGGGCCGAGGAGTTCGGCATCGGGACGCTGAGCCTGGTCGCCATGGGCTGCATCATGGTGCGCCAGTGCCATAGCAACACCTGCCCGGTCGGTGTCTGCGTGCAGGACGAGCGGCTTCGCGCCAAGTTCACCGGCACGCCCGAAAAGGTCATCAACCTGATGACCTTCATCGCCGAGGAAGTCCGCGACATCCTGGCGCGCCTCGGCGTGCGCTCGCTGGACGAGGTGATCGGGCGGACCGAGCTGCTGCGTCAGGTCAGCCGCGGGGCCGAGCATCTCGACGATCTCGACCTCAATCCCGTTCTGGCCAAGGTCGATGCGACCGATGCCGAGCGGCGGTTCAGCCTGTCGACCTTCCGCAACGAGGTGCCGGACAGCCTGGATGCGCAGATCATCAAGGACGCCGCTGCCGTCTTCTCGCGCGGTGAGAAGATGCAGCTGACCTATTCGGTGCGCAACACGCACCGCGCGGTCGGCACCCGCCTGTCCTCGGAGATCACGCGCACGTTCGGCATGAGCAAGCTGGCCGACGGGCATGTCACCGTCCGGCTGCGGGGGAGCGCGGGCCAGTCGCTGGGCGCGTTCCTGTGCAAGGGCG
Organism: Sphingomonas sp. CFBP8993; assembly: GCF_034044895.1. Taxonomy (NCBI): domain Bacteria; kingdom Pseudomonadati; phylum Pseudomonadota; class Alphaproteobacteria; order Sphingomonadales; family Sphingomonadaceae; genus Sphingomonas; species Sphingomonas sp. CFBP8993. The sequence goes on from NZ_JAXCWU010000005.1 coordinate 159,064, forward strand.
TGACGCTGGAAGTGTTCGGCGATGCCAACGACTATGTCGGCAAGGGCCTGTCGGGCGGCACCATCATCGTGCGTCCGGCGGTCAGCTCGCCGCTGGCCAGCCAGAAGAACACGATCATCGGCAACACCGTCCTCTACGGCGCGACCTCGGGTCGCCTGTTCGCGGCGGGCCAGGCGGGGGAGCGCTTCGCGGTGCGCAATTCGGGCGCGACCGTGGTGGTGGAGGGCTGCGGCGCGAATGGCTGCGAATATATGACCGGCGGCACCGCAGTGGTGCTGGGCGAGGTCGGCGCGAACTTCGGTGCGGGCATGACCGGCGGCATGGCCTTCATCTACGATCCCGAAGCGCGTTTCCCGCGCCGCGCCAATCCCGAGAATATCGTGTGGCAGCGTCTCGCCTCGGCGCATTGGGAAGGCGTGTTGCGCGACCTGGTCGCCGACCATGCCGCGCGCACCGACAGCAAGTGGTCGAAGGGGCTGCTCGAGGATTGGGACCGCGTGGCCGGGCATTTCTGGCAGGTCTGTCCGAAGGAAATGCTGAGCCGGCTGGTGCATCCGCTCGACGACAGCGTCGAGGCGGTGGCGGCGGAATGATAGCTCTTTTCCTCTCCTGGTAGGGGAGGTGGCAGGCCGCAGGCCTGACGGAGGGGTGTCGCGTCCTCGATAGCGGGACACCCCTCCACCAGCTTCGCTGGTCCCCCGCGCCTTGCAGGGGAGGAACGGGATTCCATCCCGTCCAACTCGCAAAGCCCAAGACGGAACCGTTGCGTCGCCGTGACAGTTTGGTCGCGATGAACAGGGGGAAGACCGCATGACCATCGACCGCGAACGGATCGAACGAGGGGGATTCATCCTCTTCCTCGCGATCGTGACCATCGGACTGATCGCGGTGGTTTCCGGCTTTCTGATGGCGCTGCTCTGGGCGGCGCTGGCGGCGATCCTGTTCCGGTCGCTGTTCCAGTGGCTGCTGACCAAGACGGGCGGGCGACGCGGCCTGGCCGCCGGGCTGACCATGCTCATCATCACCTTCGCCGTGGTGGTGCCGACCCTGGTGATCGGCAGCATGGTCGTCGACCAGGCCTCGGGCGTGTATCTGAAACTCCGCAGCGGCCAGATCGACTTCGCCCAATATTTCCAGCAGGTTCGCGATGCACTGCCCCAGCGGTTGCGCCAGGCGATGGACAATTCGGGCGTCGGCAGCTTCGAGGGGCTTCAGCAGCGCGTCTCGCGCACGCTGAGCAGCAGCGTCAGCCAGATCGCGAGCCAGGCGCTGTCGATCGGCCGCAACGCCTTCGCCTTCGCGCTGGCCTTTGGCGTCGGCCTGTATGTCGCCTTCTTCCTGATCCGGGACGGGGATCGGCTGGGGTCCGCCTTCGTCCGCGCGCTGCCGCTGGACGGGCAGGTGTCGACGCGACTGGTGGATACCTTCGTTGCGGTGGTGCGCGCGACGATCAAGGGATCGGTCATCGTCGGGCTGGTGCAGGGTGCGCTGGGGGCGATCACTTTTTCGATCGTCGGGGTGCCCGCCGCGCTCTTGTGGGGCGTGCTGATGGCGATCGCCGCCCTGCTGCCCGCGATCGGCCCGGCGATCATCTGGGGGCCGGTCGCCATCTACCTGTTGGCGACGGGGGCGATCTGGCAGGGGGCGGTGGTCGTCGCCTCGGGCGTGCTGGTCATCGGACTGGCCGACAATATCCTGCGTCCCATCCTGGTCGGCCGCGACACCGGCCTGCCCGACTGGATCGTGCTGCTGACGACGCTGGGCGGGATCGAGCTGCTGGGGCTTAGCGGGATCGTCGTCGGCCCGGTCGTGGCGGCGCTGTTCCTGACGGGCTGGCGGATCCTGAGCGAGCAGCGCGGGGTTGCCCTGCCGTCCGAAGCGTCGGATTGATCCGACACCGGCGGTGACCCATAATGGGGGATTTGGGCCGGGATGCGCGGCGAAGCCTGTTTGCACCGCAACAATCGGTTCCTATGATCCAGCGGCCGGGCAGGCGGGCCCGCGGTGATGGCCGTTGAAGGGATGGGGATGCGAATGCGACCGGGGGGCGGGATGATCGTGTCCGCCATGGCCTTGACCCTGGCGGGCTGCGGCGACGGCAAAACGCCGGTCGCCCGTGCCGCGGGGACGAACGGCACCGTCATCGAAATGCCGATCCCCGAGCCGTCGCCTTCGGCCCGTGCGACGCCGGACCCATCCGCCAATCCCGATGCGCCCCTGGCGACGATCGGCTTTCCCGAAGGGGGCGCGGTCCTGAGCCGGGAGGCGAAGGCGACGCTCGACCGGATGGCGGAGCCGGCGGCGGTGAAGACGGGCCGCCTGACGCTGCGTGGCCATTCCGACAGCGACGGCGATGACACGGCCAATCGCACCATGTCGCGCAAGCGGGCCGATGCGGTACGCGATTATCTGGCGCGCAAGGGCATTGCGCGCGACCGGATGACCGTCATCGCGCTTGGTGAGACGCGCCCCGTCGCGCCCAATGCCAAGCCCGACGGCAGCGACGACAGCGCAGGCCGCGCGCGCAACCGCCGGGTGGAGATCGCGCTGACGCCCGCCGCTTCCTGATCCGGTTTTCGCGGCACGCCATGTCGGTGATTGCCCACCCGATCGGCGCGGCTTAAGGCCGGGGCATGGCCAAGGGTGATCGACTGGCGCGGTTGGATGTGCAGCGCGAGGAAATGGAAAGCGACTATCGCGAGGCGCTGATCGCGGCGCTGCGTATAACGGCGGGCGGCAAATGGGGGCTGTTCGACCATCGCAAGGACCGCGTGGCCCGCGCGGCGGCGGCCCCCGTGGTGGCGGAGCTGGCCGAGATCGGCGAGGCGATCGACGCGGCCAGGACACAGCTGGGCCTGCCGCCCTTTGCGCTCCATGCCGAGTTTCTCGCGTCGCGCGGGCCGGTCGGGCCCGAGGCGGTGGGTGAGCCCAAACAGGCCCAGGCCTGGCTCGACCGTCTCGCCGCCGAGGGATGAAGCCGATTCTTCCTTCCCCACCAGGAGGGAAGGAATATGGTCCGTCCGGCGTTTATGCCGCCTGCAACGCTTCGGCCGCCACCGCGGCGATGTCGTCGCCCAGCTGGTCGACCCGTGCAGGATCTGCATCCCACGCGAACATGAAGCGCGCACCGCCGCCGATGAAGGTATAGAAGCGCCAGCCGCGCGCGCGCAGGCCGTCGAGCACTTCGGGCGGTGCACTCAGGAACACGGCATTGGCCTCGACCGGGAACATCGGTTCGATGCCGGGCAGCCCCGCGACCCGCGCCGCCAGCCGCTGGGCACAGGCATTGGCATGCGCCGCGTTGGTCAGCCAGGCGCCGGTGTCGAGCATCCCGATCCAGGGCGCGGCGAGGTAGCGCATCTTGGACGCCAGCTGCCCCGCCTGCTTGCAGCGATAATCAAAATCTTCCGCCAGCACGGGGTCGAAGAACAGGATGGCCTCGCCGACCGCCATGCCGTTCTTGGTCCCGCCGAAGCACAGCACGTCGACCCCTGCACGCCAGGTCATGTCGGCGGGTGAGCAGCCCAGCGCCGCGCAGGCATTGGCGAAGCGGGCCCCGTCCATGTGCAGCCGCAGGCCCAGTTCGCGGCACACCGCCGACAGCGCATGGATCTCGGCCAGGGTATAGACCTGCCCCGTCTCGGTCGGCTGGGTGATCGTCACCGCGCGCGGCTTGGGAAAATGAATGTCCGAGCGGCCGGTGGCCAGTGCACGGACCGCGTCGGGGGTCAGCTTGCCGTCCTCGGTCTGCGCGACCAGCAGCTTGGAGCCGTTGGAGAAGAACTCCGGCGCGCCGCACTCGTCGGTCTCGACATGCGCGGAGGCCGAGCAGATCACGCTGTGATAGCTCTGGCAGAGTGCGGCCAGCGCCAGCGAATTCGCCGCCGTGCCGTTGAACGCGAAGAAGACCTCGCACTTGGTCTGGAACAGCGTGCGGAACGCGTCGGCGGCGCGGTCGGTATAGGGGTCCTCGCCATAGGCGGGGACATAGCCCTGGTTCGCCTCGGCCATCGCGGCCCAGGCCTCGGGACAGATGCCGGCATAATTGTCGCTGGCAAATTGCTGGGGCGCGAGATGCTGAGGGGCCGTCTTCATCACAAATCCTTCGTGCCTTTGGGCGAGTCGGATGAGGAAGTGGCGGTTCGTCCCGTTGTTGCCGGTTCGGCCACATCCCTCTCCATCTGGAAAGGCACCACCTTGCCGGGAGGCAGGTTGGTGCCGGGCATGGGCCCGACTCTTGATGCTGGCGGGCGCACTACCGGCATGAACGGGAAATCGCAAGGGGTGTTACCGCTCCACGCCTGACTTTCGGCCGCAAAGCATTGCGCATCGGGCACGAAACGTGGAAGCGTAGGGCCATGAATATCAGGACCTCGCGCCGCGGCAGCAGCGCTCCCACGATCAGCGACGTCGCCCGAGAGGCCGGCGTGTCGCTGATGACCGTGTCGCGCGTCATCAACAACGAGGCCAATGTCCGACCCGCCACCCGCGAAAAGGTCGAGGCGGCGATCGCCCAGCTGAACTATGCCCCCAACCCCGCCGCGCGCAGCCTGGCGGGCGCGGCGCAGATCCGCATCGGCATGCTGTACAGCAATCCCAGCCAGGGGTTCTTAAGCGAATTCCTGCTCGGCACGCTGGACCAGGCGTCGCGGCTGGACGTGCAGATGGTGGTCGAGAAGTGCGAGATCGGCGACCATGAGGTCGAGGTGACGCGCCACCTGATCAAGGGCGGGATCGACGGCGTCATCCTGCCGCCGCCCTTGTGCGAGGCCGAACCGGTGCTCTCGCTGTTGCGCGAGGCGGGGGTGCCGACCGTCGTCGTGGCGACCGGCCGCTCGCCCGAGGAGATGCCCGACTCGGCGATGGCGGTCCAGATCGACGACCGCGCCGCCGCCGAGGAGATGACCCGGCATGTCATGACGCTGGGCCATCGCCGCATCGGCTTCATCTCGGGCAACCCGAACCTGACCGCCAGCGCCCGGCGATATGAGGGGTTTCGCGCCGCGCTGGAGGCGGCGGGCGCGCCGTTCGACGCGGACATGGTCGCACCGGGGCTCTATACCTATCGCTCCGGATTGGACGCGGCCGAACGGCTGCTCGACCTGCCCGAGCCGCCGACCGCGATCATCGCCTCTAACGACGACATGGCGGCCGCGACGGTGGCGGTGGCGCATCGCCGTGGCCTGGACGTGCCGAGCGACCTGACCGTCTGCGGGTTCGACGACACGACGCTGTCGACGACCATCTGGCCCGAGCTGACCACCATCCACCAGCCGATCGCCGACATGGCGCGCGCCGCGGTCGAGATGATGGCGACCGTGATCCGCCAGAAAACGGGCGAGGCCGCGCCGCACCGCATGCTCGACTATAGCCTGATCCGGCGTCAGTCGGATGCGGCGCCGCGGCGGCGCCCGCGCGCGATCGCATGACCGGTCCCGCCATGCGGAAGCGGGACGAAGCGCATATACATCCGCTTGACGGCGCGATGTTTTAAGATAGCGTTACCATTCAAGGCCGGGCAGTTTTGCGCCGGTGACAGGATTAAGTCGCGCGGTTAGGCGAAGACGTGAGCCGCGCGGATGAGGAGAGGGCCCGAGGTGACCGATTCGACTAGGGGTGGGGACGCGATCCGCGTCAACCATGGATTCATCGCCGCGATCGTCGTTGTCGCGACCATCGGCGGTTTCATGTTCGGCTATGATTCCGGCGTCATCAACGGCACGCAAAAGGGGCTGGAGGCCGCGTTCGACCTCGGTCGTCTGGGTGTCGGCGTCAATGTCGGCGCGATCTTGGTCGGATCGGCGATCGGCGCGTTCGGCGCGGGGCGCCTGTCCGACGCGATCGGCCGCCGCAACGTCATGATGCTGGCCGCCGGGCTCTTCCTGGTCAGCGCGTTGCTGGCGGGTGCCGCCGGCAGCTCGGCGATCTTCATCTTCGCGCGCATCATCGGCGGCCTGGGCGTCGGCGCGGCCAGCGTCATCTCGCCCGTCTACATCTCCGAAGTCACCCCGGCCTCGATTCGCGGCCGCCTGTCGAGCGTGCAGCAGGTGATGATCATCACCGGCCTGACCGGCGCGTTCGTCGCCAATTTCGCGCTGGCGCGCTATGCCGGTGGCTCGACCGCCGAATTCTGGCTGGGCTTCCCCGCCTGGCGCTGGATGTTCTGGCTTCAGGCGATCCCGGCGGCGATCTATTTCGCGGCCCTCTCGATCATCCCGGAAAGTCCGCGCTTCCTGGTCGCCAAGGGCCGCGATGCCGAGGCGCATACCGTCCTGACCAAGCTGTTCGGCGAGGGTGAGGCGACCCGCAAGGTGGCCGAAATCCGCCGCAGCCTGTCCGCCGACCAGCACAAGCCCAAACTGTCCGACCTGGTCGACAAGACGACCGGCAGGATCCGCCCGATCCTGTGGGCGGGTATCGGCCTGGCCGTGTTCCAGCAGCTCGTCGGCATCAACGTCGTGTTCTATTACGGCGCGACGCTGTGGGAGGCGGTCGGCTTCTCGGAGGATTACGCGCTCCAGACCAACATCCTGTCGGGCGTGCTGTCGATCGCGGCGTGTCTGTTCACCATCGCGACCGTCGACAAGATCGGCCGCAAGCCGCTGCTGCTGATCGGCTCGGCGGGCATGGCGGTGACGCTGGCGATTGTCGCCTATGCCTTTTCGACCGCGGTCACCGGGGCGAACGGCGCGGTCAGCCTGCCCGGCAATAACGGCGTCATCGCGCTGGTCGCGGCGAACCTGTACGTCATCTTCTTCAACGCCAGCTGGGGCCCGGTCATGTGGGTCATGCTGGGCGAGATGTTCCCGAACCAGATCCGCGGGTCCGGGCTGGCCGTCTCGGGCTTTGCTCAGTGGATCGCCAATGCCGCCATCTCGGTCAGCTTCCCGGCGCTGGCCGTGTCGCCGGGCCTGAGCGTGACCTATTTCGGCTATGCCTTCTTCGCGGCGGTGTCGTTCTTCTTCGTCCGCGCGATGGTCAACGAGACGCGCGGTCGCGAGCTGGAAGACATGGCGGGCTGATCGTCCCGAAATCGGAATGCCGAAAGGGCCCGCTTCCAACAGGAGGCGGGCCCTTTCTTTGTCCCCGACCTCCGTTCAGCCCGAACCGAGGATGGTGAGGGGGCTTAACCCCGTCCCGCCTGAACCAGGATCGAGTCGGAGGGCAGCAACTGGTCCATGAAGGGCAGCATGGCTGCGCCGATGGCGGGCGCGTCATGGGCGCGGCGTGCCGGGCGGATGGCGGGGCGCACCGGCAGTTCGATCTCCGCCAGCGCTTGGTCCAGCCCCCTGGCCAGCCGGTCGAGCAGCCAGATGGGCAGGCGACCGCCGATCAGTATGGCATCGGGATCGAACAAGGTCGTCACTGCGACGAAGGGTTGGGTCAGCGCCGCGATCGAATCGACGATCCACCGGTCGAGGACCGCGCACAGCATCGGATCGTCCTGTTCGCCCAGCGTCTCGGGCGAATCGAGCGTATAGCCCGCCGCCGCCAGCCGCACCTGCAGCCCGGCCAGCGACACCGTGTCCTGCACGATTGCCCCAGGTCTCTTGGCGGTCGGATCGGGCATCAGTCCGATCTCGCCCGAACGGCGATGCGCGCCGCGATGATAGGTGCGATCGACGACCAGCCCGCCGCCGAGCCCGGCCGTGATCAGCAGGTAGAAGAAACTGGGGCAGTCGAAGTCGTGATCATATTGCGCCTCGCCCAGCGCGGCGGCGGCGGCATCATTGTCGCGGTGGATCGGCCAGGGGAGAAGGGGGGCGAGCAGCGCCTCCGGATCGACGCCGACCCAGGCATCATATCCGCGCGTCTGGTTGGGCAGCGAGCGGTCGACGCCGTCGGGCATCGCGATGCCGACGCCGATCACCCGTGAGCGGTCGACCTGCCCCTCGGCCAGCGCGGGCTCGAACGTATCGTGGATGAAGGCGGTGACGTCGTCGGGGCTGGGAAAGGCGATCTCGCGCGTCGCCCGCGCCCGCACCGTGCCGCTGAGGTCCAGGATCGCGATGGCCAGATGGTCGCGGTCGATGGTCAGCCCGATCGCGAACGCGCCGTCGGGGCAGATCTCGATCCGCAGCGCAGGCTGTCCCCGTCCGCGATGCAGCCGCCCGGCGGTGCGGATCATCCCCATCTCGCTCAGGCGGCCGGTGATATTGGCGATGGTCGGCGGGGTCAGCCCGGTCTGGTTGGCCAGCGCGATCCGCGTGGTCTCGCCATGACAGCGTATCGCCTGGAGCACGGTGCGCAGATTATAGTCGCCCGCGCGTTCCAGATTGGTGCCGGAAAAGCCGCGCGACAGGCGTGCGTCGCGCGAATGCACCTCGACCGCGCGGTTGCCGGTGTCCGATCCCCTGGCCGGTGGCTTGGTCAGCCCCATGGCCGGTATATCCGGCGCGCCGGGCTGCGGCGATCGCATCTGGTCCGTCCCCTGTCGGTATGGCGATCCTGCGTCGCCGCTTTGGGCGCAAAATCGACATGCGAACCGGTCGGGTCAAGTGCTTTTGTCAGACCAGATTTTTCCGCCCCGGTTCGCCACCGGGGCGGGGCGGCCTCAATCGGGATCAGGCAGGGGTCAGCCTGATCAGCCGACCTTGCGAATCGCCGCCATCCTCCAGGACGTAGATGGCGCCATCGGGACCCTGTTCGACTTCGCGGATACGCGCGCCCATGTCCCACTGGTCGCCTTTGGCGGCGCTGGTGCCGTTCAGGTCGACGCGGACCAGCGCCTTGCTGGACAGGCCGCCGATGAACGCATCGCCGCGCCATTGCGGGAAGAGCGAGCCCGAATAGATCATCAGCCCGCCCGGCGAGATCACCGGATTCCACCAGACCTTGGGCGCTTCATAGCCGTCGCCCGCGCGGTGATCGGGAATGTCGCGGCCGTCATAATGCGACCCGTTCGAGGCGTTGGGCCAGCCGTAATTGCGGCCCGGCAGGATCAGGTTGACCTCGTCGCCGCCCTTGGGGCCCATCTCCTGCTCCCACAAATTGCCGGCAGCATCGAAGGCGATGCCCAGCAGGTTGCGATGGCCATAGGACCAGATGGCGGGATCGAAGCCCTGCGCGGCCAGCGGATTGCCCGCCGCAGGCTTGCCGTCCGGGGTCAGGCGCAACACCTTGCCCAGCGTCGCCTTGGGATCCTGCGCCGGGGTGAATTTCTGCCGGTCGCCCGCGGTGAAGAACAGATACTGGCCGTCGGGCGAAAAGGCGATGCGGCCCGAATAATGGCCGTCGCCGGTGACGGCCGGGCTGGCGGCCCATAGCGTCTCGACCCCGGTCAGTTGCGCGGTGCCGTTCGCCTCCTGCAACCGCCCGCGCGCCAGCACGACGTGCTTGCCGCCATCGGCGGCGGCCGAATAGCTGAAATAGACGCGGGCCGACCGCGCGAAGTCGGGGGCGAGGACCACGTCCATCAGCCCGCCCTGGCCTGCCGAATCGACGGCGATGCGTGCGATCGTCTGCCGCGCCTGTCCATCGGCGGCGACCAGCAGCATCCGGCCGTCCTTCTCGGTCACCAGCATCCGCCGGTCGGGCAGGAAGGTCATCGCCCAGGGCGCGTCGAAATCGGCGATGACCGTGCGGCCAAAGGGCTGGCCGTCGACCACGGTCGCGGGCGGTGTGGCCGAGGCGGAGGGCGAGGGGGTGGGGGTGTCGCCGGGCGCGACCGTCACGGGCGACGTATTCCCGGTTTCGTCAGGGGCCGGTCCGTTGCCCGAACAGGCGATAAGGGCCACCGGCAAGGCGGCGAGCAGCGGCAGTTTCATCTTCATCTCTCCCGGTATGGCCCTGTTCGGCCCGATGGGCCGCCAACGCGCTGGCATCCATGCTTGTTTCGTCGGCGGTTTCTGTGTATAGACTGGCCCATTCTCTTACATCGTCGGGTGAAGGAGGCTGCGGAACGGGTTCCGCGGCGCCGATCCGGCACATCTGGAGCTTTCATGGCGGACATCGCCCTTCTGACGCAACTCATCGAACCCGAGGCCAAGGCGCTCGGCTTCGAACTCGTGCGCGTGAAGATGTATGGCGGCACGTCGGACCCCACGCTGCAGGTGATGGCCGAGCGCCCCGACACGCGCCAGCTGAACATCGACGACTGCGCCGACCTGTCGCGCCGCATCTCCGCCGTGCTCGACGCGCTGGAGGAGCAGGGCCGCGATCCGATCGATTATGCCTATCGGCTGGAGGTGTCCTCGCCCGGTATCGACCGTCCGCTGACCCGGCTGAAGGACTTCGCCGACTGGGCGGGGCATGAGGCGCGGATCACGCTGGCCGAGAAGCGGAACGGCCGCAAGCAGTTCAAGGGCGACCTGGACGGCGTCGAGGGCGAGAATGTCGTCATCGTCGATGGCGAGGAGGTTCGTCACGAACTGCCCTTTACCGCCATCGAGGACGCCAAGCTCGTCATGACCGACCGGCTGATCGCCGCGACGGTGCCGCTGTCCCCCGAGGGCGCGGAAGAGGTTTATTATCAGGATGCGCCCGAACAGGACGGCGCCACCACGGAAGGACGGCACTGATGGCTACCGCCATTTCCGCCAACAAGGCGGAACTGATCGCGATCGCGAATGCGGTCGCCTCGGAAAAGATGATCGACAAGGGCATCGTCATCGAGGCGATGGAGGACGCGATCCAGCGCGCCGCCCGTGCCCGTTACGGCGCCGAGAACGACATTCGCGCCAAGCTCGATCCGAACTCGGGCGACCTGCGCCTGTGGCGCGTCGTCGAGGTGGTCGAGGTGGTCGACGATTATTACAAGCAGATCGACCTGAAGGGTGCCGAGAAGCTGCAAAAGGGTGCCGCGATCGGCGACTTCATCGTCGACCCGCTGCCCCCGATCGAATTCGGCCGCATCGCCGCGCAGGCGGCCAAGCAGGTCATCTTCCAGAAGGTCCGCGACGCCGAGCGCGACCGTCAGTTCGATGAGTTCAAGGACCGCCAGGGTGAGATCATCACCGGCGTCGTCAAGCGCGTCGAGTTCGGCCACATCGTCGTCGACCTGGGCCGCGCCGAGGGCGTGATCCGTCGCGACCAGCAGATCCCGCGCGAAGTCGTCCGCGTGAACGACCGCATCCGCTCGCTGATCCTGAACGTGCGCCGCGAGAACCGTGGCCCGCAGATATTCCTGAGCCGCGCGCACCCGGACTTCATGAAGAAGCTGTTCGCGCAGGAAGTGCCCGAAATCTATGACGGCATCATCGAGATCAAGGCCGCCGCGCGCGATCCGGGCAGCCGCGCCAAGATCGGCGTGATCAGCCACGATTCGAGCATCGACCCGGTCGGTGCCTGCGTCGGCATGAAGGGCAGCCGCGTTCAGGCCGTCGTGCAGGAGATGCAGGGCGAGAAGATCGACATCATCCCCTGGTCGCCCGACACCGCGACCTTCGTGGTGAACGCGCTCCAGCCCGCGAACGTCAGCCGCGTCGTGATCGACGAGGAAGAGGACCGGATCGAGGTCGTCGTTCCCGACGATCAGCTGTCCCTCGCCATCGGCCGTCGCGGCCAGAATGTGCGTCTGGCCAGCCAGTTGACCGCCAAGGCGATCGATATTCTGACCGAGGCCGACGCCTCCGAGAAGCGCCAGAAGGAATTCGTCGCGAACTCCGAGCTGTTCCAGAACGAGCTGGACGTGGACGAGACGCTGGCCCAGCTGCTAGTCGCCGAGGGCTTCGGCGCGCTGGAAGAGGTCGCCTATGTCGAGCTGGACGAGCTGGCCGCGATCGAGGGCTTCGACGAGGATCTGGCGCAGGAGCTGCAGAGCCGTGCCCAGGAAGCGCTGGACCGCCGCGAACAGGCCGCCCGTGACGAGCGTCGCGGCCTGGGCGTCGACGACGCGCTGGCCGAGATGCCGTATCTGACCGAGGCGATGCTGGTCACGCTGGGCAAGGCGGGCGTCAAGACGCTCGACGATCTGGCCGACCTGGCGACCGACGAGCTGGTCGAGAAGAAGCGCGCCGAGCCGCGTCGCCGTGGTGACGACACCCCGCGCGCCGCGCCCAAGGGCGGTATTCTCGCCGAATACGGGCTCAGCGAGGAGCAGGGCAACGAGATCATCATGGCCGCGCGTGCGCACTGGTTCTCCGACGAGGAAGAACCCGTTGCGGCGGATGCGGACGCGGAGGGTGACGAAGCCTGATGCCGTTCGTCTCGATCCGTCTGGCGGGCACCGCCTCCAAACAGCAAAAGGCCGAGATCGTCGCCGACGTGACCCGTTCGCTGGTGGAGCGGCTGGGCAAGAACCCGGCCGCCGTCCAGATCGTGATCGAGGAGGTCAGCCCCGAGAATTACGGTGCGGGCGGTCAGCTGATCGCCGACCGTGATGCCCCTACCCCTCAACCCCGGGGAGACGCGCATGCGGAACCGGGACAATGAGCGTGGTGGCGTAAAGCCCGCTCCCGCCGGTGCTCAAGCCCCTCGGGGCCGGAGCCCCAGGGAATCGGCGAAGGCGGCCCGCGAATCGATCGACGGGCCGGTGCGTCGCTGCATCCTGTCGGGCGAGCATGACGCGCGCCCGCACCTGATCCGTCTGGCGCTCGCGCCCGATGGGCGGGTGCTGCCCGATGTCCGTGCGAAGGCGCCGGGCCGAGGCGGCTGGATCGGGGTGACTCGCGCCGAGCTGGAAACCGCGATCGCCAAGGGGCGATTGAAGGGGGCACTGGCGCGGGCGTTCAAGACGGGCGAGTTCGTCATCTCCGACGACCTGCCCGCGCTGATCACCACCGCGCTGGAGCGCAACGCGCTCGACCGGCTGGGACTCGAGTCGCGGTCGGGCATGCTCCTGACCGGATCGGACAAGATCGCGACGGCGGCCCGTTCGGGCCAGTTGCACGCGCTCTATCATGCATCCGATGCAAGCGACGATGGTTGTCGCAAGCTGGCGCAGGCGTGGCGCGTGGGTTCGGGACGTGAAGGTTCCGATCTCAAGGGGTTGGCACTGCCTGCCACACGCCCCATATTGTCGTTGGCGTTGGGCCGCGAAAATGTGGTACACATCGGCCTGACAGATCGTAACGCGGCAAAGCGGGTGAGCGAAGCGCTCGACCGCTGGCTGCATTTTATCGGACCCGACCCTGTGGCAACGCCTTGCGAAACGGCCTCGCAAGGCGCATCGGCGTCCGACATTACCGGTGACCGAACGGCCGTGACCGTACACGAGGATTTTGAGTGAGCGAGACCGACAACGACAAGCCGAAACTCGGAATGCGCCAGCCCCTGGGGCTGAAGCGCACGGTCGAGACCGGTAAGGTGAAGCAGAGCTTCAGCCACGGCCGCTCGAACACCGTGATCGTCGAGACGAAGCGCCGTCGCGTCCTGGGCCCGCAGGGCGGAGCCGCCGAGGCGGCGGCCCCTGCGCCGACCCCGACCCCGACTCCGGCCGCCCCCGCAGCGGCCGCACCGGTCGCCGCGTCGCGCCCCATTCCGTCGAACGAGACGGCGCAGGAGCGTCAGGCCCGTCTGCTGCGTGAGGCCGAGGAACAGCGTCTCGGCACGCAGGAAGAAATGCGTCGCCGCGAGGACGCCGAGCGTCAGCAGCGCGCCGAGGACGAGCGTGCCCGCGCCGAGGATCGTGCCCGTGCCGAGGCGGAGGCCGCTGCGGCCGCCGCTGCGCCTGCGCCCGCTCCGGAGCCGACCCCGGCCCCCGAGCCTGCGCCCGCGCCCGTCGTGGAAGCGCCGGTTCAGGCCCCCGTTCAGGCTGACGCGCCCGCTGCGCCGACCATCTCGGTCCAGGCTCGCCCGTTCCGTCCGGTCGAGCGTCCGGTGATCCCGGCGCCCGAGCCCAAGGCGGAAGCGCGCAAGGTCGAGGAACCCAAGGTTGCGGCGCCCGCGCCGACCCCGGCTCCGACGCCTGCGCCCGCCCCGGTCGCGGCAAAGCCTGCACCCGCTCCGGCGCCTGCGCCCGTGGTGCCGACGCCGCCGATCCTGGGTCGCGATCCCTCGATGCCCGCACCGCGCCGTTTCTCGCCGGTCCAGCGTCCCGAGATCCCGAAGCCTGTGCCCAAGCCCGCGCCTGCGGCCGCCGCAGCCGCGACTCCGGCCGCGAACCAGACGAGCAACACCACCACGGCATCCGCCCCTTCGGGTGGCGCGCCGCGGCCGCTGCCGTCGGGCCAGCCGACCCCGCGCAACGCGCCCCCCAGCCGTCCGCAGCAGCGTGACCGCAAGGGTGACGAGCGTCGCGGCGGCAAGCTGACCGTCAACCGCGCCCTGAACGAGGACGGCGCGCGTGCCCGTTCGCTCGCCGCGCTGAAGCGTGCGCGTGAGAAGGAAAAGCGTGGCTTTGGCGGCCCGCGCGAGCCGCAGATCAAGCAGGTCCGCGACGTGCAGGTGCCGGAGGCGATCACCGTCCAGGAACTGGCCAACCGTATGGCCGAAAAGGGCGCGGACCTGGTCAAGGCGCTGTTCAAGATGGGCATGCCCGTCACGATGACGCAGACGATCGACCAGGACACGGCCGAGCTGCTGGTGACCGAATTCGGCCATAACATCGTCCGCGTCTCGGACAGCGACATCGATCTGGCGCTCGACACGAGCGAGGATGCGGCCGAGAGCCTGCAGCCGCGCCCGCCGGTCGTCACGATCATGGGCCATGTCGACCACGGCAAGACCTCGCTGCTCGACGCGCTGCGTGGCACCGACGTGGTGCGCGGCGAAGCCGGTGGCATCACCCAGCATATCGGCGCCTATCAGGTCACGCTGAAGGACAAGTCGAAGATCACCTTCCTCGACACGCCGGGCCACGAGGCCTTCACCCAGATGCGGGCGCGTGGTGCCGACGTCACGGATATCGTGGTGCTGGTGGTCGCGGCCGATGACGGGCTGATGCCGCAGACGATCGAGGCGATTAACCACACCAAGGCGTCGGGCAAGCCAATGATCGTGGCGATCAACAAGATCGACAAGCACGATGCCAATGCCCAGCGCGTGCGCGAGCGTCTGCTCGAGCATAACGTGCAGGTCGAGGACATGGGCGGCGAGACCCAGGACGTCGAGGTGTCGGCGCTCAAGAAGACCGGTCTGGATACGCTGGTCGAGAAGATCCAGCTTCAGGCGGAACTGCTCGAACTGGCCGCCAACCCCGATCGCGATGCCGAGGGCAGCGTGATCGAGGCGAAGCTGGACAAGGGCCGTGGCCCGGTCGCGACCGTGCTCGTCACGCGCGGCACGCTGAAGGTCGGCGACGTGTTCGTGGTCGGCGCGGAAAGCGGCAAGGTCCGTGCGCTGGTCGACGACAAGGGCCGTCAGGTGAAGGAAGCCGGTCCGGCCATGCCGGTCGAGGTCCTGGGCCTGTCGGGCGTGCCCCAGGCGGGTGACCTGCTGCAGGTCGTCGAGAACGAGGCGCGTGCCCGCGAAGTCGCCGAATATCGCCAGAGCGTGGTGCTCCAGAAGCGCACGACCTCGGCCCCGGCCAGCCTGGAGTCGATGTTCTCGGCGCTGAAGGCGAACCAGGCCAAGGAATATCCGCTGGTCGTGAAGGCGGATACGCAAGGCACGGTCGAGGCGATCGTGGCATCGATCAACAAGATCCAGTCGGATCTGATCAAGGCGCGTATCCTGCACTCGGGCGTCGGTGGCATCACCGAGTCGGACGTGACGCTGGCCGCGGCCAGCGGCGCGCCGATCATCGGCTTCAACGTCCGTGCGAACGCCAAGGCGCGCGAGATCGCCGAGCGGAACAAGGTGGCGTTGAAATATTACGACGTCATCTACGACCTGATCGACGAGATCCGCGCAGGGATGGCGGGCGAGCTGGGCCCCGAGGCATTCGAGACGGTCGTCGGCCGCGCCGAAATCCGCGAGGTCTTCTCGGCGGGCAAGATCGGTCGTGCCGCCGGTCTGCTGGTTACCGAGGGTGTCATCCGCAAGGCGCTCAAGGCGCGCATCACGCGCAACGACGTCATCATCTACCAGGGCGAGATCAACTCGCTCCGCCGGTTCAAGGACGATGTCGCCGAGGTTCGCGCCGGCCTGGAATGTGGTGTGACGTTCACGCAGAACTTCACCGACATCAAGGCGGGCGACTATCTCGAAACCTTCGAGGTCGAACTGCGCGAGCGTTCGCTCTGATGACGGCGGGGCGGCGGGAGCGATCCTGCCGCCGGTCGTTCATGCCGGAATGGATCGCGGTCGCCTTGCCCGGCGGCCGCGATTTTCGTTTGAGAAGAAACTGAGCCATGGTCCAACCCAACAACCCCGCCGAACCCTCGGTCCGCCTGCTGCGCGTCGGCGAGCAGGTCCGCCACATCCTGTCCGAAATCCTGGCGCGCGGCGACGTGCATGACGAGACGCTGGCCAAGCATCTGGTCAGCGTGACCGAGGTGCGCATGTCCCCCGACCTGCGCCACGCGACGGTTTTCGTGAAGCCGCTGCTGGGCAAGGACGAAGAGGTGGTCATCAAGGCGCTGCGCAGCAACACCGCGTATCTGCAGCGTGAGGTCGCCCACCGGGTGAAGATGAAATACGCCGCCAAGCTGAAGTTCCTGGCCGACGAGAGCTTCGACGAGGGCAGCCATATCGACTCGTTGCTGCGGACGCCCAAGGTCGCTCAGGATCTGACCGAGGGTGAGGGGTCGGAGGGCTGAATCTCCGCCGCCGTTCAGCCTGAGCGAAGTCGAAGGCCAATGGATTCGGTTCGCGCAGAGGCGCAGAGGGCGCAGAGAGCGGTGGCCCTCATGATGCGCATCATACATCCTCACGAATGATCGTGCCCCGGCGAAGGCCGGGGCCCAGTTCCTATAACGCCAATGACATGGTCCTCCGATGCGGGGGAAGCCCATGCAATGCGCTTTCGACACGGTACGGTAGCTGGATCCCGGCCTTCGCCGGGGTGGTCCGGTATTTGAGGAAGTGGACAAATCTCCCTCTGCGCCCTCCGCGCCTCTGCGCGAACCAAGATCAAGCCGTTTACCCGTGGCCGCTTCGACTGCCTGCCAAGGCAGGTGCTCAGGAACGGTTTCGACTTCGCTCAGGCTAAACGGAGCAAGGGAAGGGAGCAGCTTTACTCCCGCCCCGGCATCAGATCCGCGTCGATCGCGATCGTCACCTGTCGCCCGACGATCAGCGGATACGCCGTCACCCCGAAATCCCGCCGGTCGATCCGCGTCGAAGCCGCGATGTGCACCGGCTCGCGGCCGGTCATCGCGGCAAAGTCCCGCGAGAAATCGACCGCCAGCGTTGCAGGCCGCGTCACCCCGCGTGCCGAGATCGTGCCCGCCACCTGCGCGCTATGCGGACCGGTCCGCGTCATCGACGATCCGTGGAAGATCACATGGCGATAGCGATCGACGTCGAAGAAGTCCGCCCCGCGCAGGCGCGAGCGGGTGAGCGGATCCCCGGCCTCCAGCGCCTGGGCGTCGATCGACACGTCCAGCGTCAGGCCTTGCGCATCCCGGTCGGACAGCGCCACCCGCCCCTCAACCTTCGGAAACAGTGCGGTCTTGCTGCCCAGCCCGAAAAAGCCGACCTTGGCCCGAACCCGCGCATGGGCCGGATCGACATGATAGGTGATGGCTCCGGCGGGCGCCGCCATGGCCATCGACATCGCCGCCGCGACGGCGATGCGCATTCCCATTTCCATGTTCGGTCGTCCCATGCTCGAAAACGCCGCTTCCTTCGGATAAGGGCGCGCCATGGCCAAGCTCTATTTCTACTACGCCAGCATGAATGCCGGGAAGTCGACCATGTTGTTGCAGGCCGATTTCAACTATCGCGAGCGGGGCATGAACACGATGCTGTTCACCGCCGCGATCGACGACCGCTTCGCCTATGGCACCATCGCCTCGCGCATCGGTCTGTCACAGCCCGCGACGCCGTTCCACGCGTCGACCGATCTTGAGGCGTGTGCGCTGGGCCAGCATGGGCTCACGCCGCTCGCCTGTATCCTGGTCGACGAGGCGCAGTTCCTGACGCCCGAACAGGTCGACCAGCTTGCACGACTCGCCGATGTCCATCGGATTCCGGTGCTGTGCTACGGCCTGCGCACCGACTTCAAGGGCCAGCTTTTCCCCGGTTCGGCGCGGCTGCTGGCGCTGGCCGATGCGCTCAACGAGATCAAGTCGGTCTGCCTCTGCGGGGCCAAGGCGACGATGAACCTGCGGGTCGATGGCCAGGGCCGGGCGATCGCCGAGGGCGCGCAGACCGAGATTGGCGGCAACGACCGCTATGTCGCGCTGTGCCGCCGCCATTTCGGCAAGGCGCTGGCGGGGGAGGCGGTGCTTGAGGCGGGACGTAACCCCGACTAACGCCGTTCGATGCATGGATGGATCATTCTCGACAAACCCCTGGGGCTCGGCTCGACCCAGGGGGTAAGCGCGGTCAAGCGCGTGCTGCGCCAGGGCGGCTATGGCAAGGGCATCAAGGTCGGGCATGGCGGCACGCTCGACCCGCTGGCGACCGGCGTGCTGCCGATCGCGGTGGGCGAGGCGACAAAGCTGGCCGGGCGGATGCTCGACAGCGACAAGGTGTATGACTTCACCATCCGTTTCGGCGAGCAGACCTCGACGCTCGATGCCGAGGGCGAGGTGGTCGCGACCAGCGACGTGCGCCCGACTCGCACCGCGCTGGAGGCGGTGTTGCCGCGCTTCACCGGGCCGATCGACCAGGTGCCGCCCGCCTATTCGGCTCTGAAGGTGGATGGCGAGCGCGCCTATGATCTGGCGCGCGCGGGGGAAGAGGTGGTGCTGGCGAGTCGCGCCGTGACGATTCACTCGCTCCAATCCTCCCCGGAACGGGGAGGGGGACCGTTCGCGTCAGCGAATGGTGGAGGGGGGGCGCCACTGGGCGACTCCCCCGCAGAGGCCCCCCTCCACCCCCAGCCTGCGGCTGGCGGTCCCCCTCCCCGTGCCGGGGAGGATTTGTCGGAGATCACCCTCACCGCGCATGTCTCGAAGGGTACGTATATCCGCAGCCTCGCCCGCGACATCGCGCTGGCGCTCGGTTCCGTCGGGCACGTCACGATGCTCCGCCGCACCAAGGCGGGGCCGTTTACCCTGGCCCCGGCGATATCGCTGGACAAATTGAACGAGATGGGGCAGGCGCGCACCCTTGAACAGATACTCCTGCCACTGAGGGCGGGGCTGGACGACATCCCGGCTCTTGCTCTCGACCCCGACCAGGCAGGGGCGCTCCGTCAGGGGCGTGTGCTGGTTGGGATTGCCGTGGACGATGGCCAATATTTCGCGATGCTGGGTGAGAATCCGGTGGCGCTGGTGGAGGCGCTGGACGCAAATGTCCGGGTCGTTCGTGGTTTCAACCTCGATTAAGAAAGGACCACGATGTCGGTAACCGCTGAACGCCGCCAGGAAATCATCAAGGATCATGCCCGCGCCGAGGGTGACACGGGTTCGCCCGAAGTCCAGGTCGCGATCCTGACCCAGCGTATTCAGAACCTGACCGAGCACTTCAAGACCCATGCGAAGGACAACCATTCGCGTCGCGGTCTGCTGATGCTGGTCAACAAGCGTCGCTCGCTGCTCGACTATCTGCGTCACAAGGACGGCGACCGCTATCTGGCGCTGATCGCCAAGCTCGGCCTGCGTAAGTAACACGCGGACGACGCTGACGAAAAAGGGCATCCCTCACGGGGTGCCCTTTTTTCATCGGCTGGTGTATAGAGCACCCGGCCGACCGGACGGCGCAGATGCGCATCCCAAGGCCTTTATGTCATGAAACCCGACGATAGGGTCGGGTAGGATCGGGGGATCGGCAATTCGGTCGACCTCCAGAGCCAATTTTGGCTCAACCCATAGGCCCCGGCGGGATAGGCCCGTCGGAGTGAAGGAAATTTGATGTTCGATACCAAGAAAGTGGCCATCGAGTGGGGCGGCAAGACGCTGACCCTCGAAACCGGCAAGGTGGCCCGTCAGGCCGACGGCGCGGTGATCGCGACGCTGGGCGAGACGGTGGTGCTGTGCGCCGTGACGGCCGCGAAGAACGTGAAGGAAGGGCAGGACTTCTTCCCGCTGACCGTTCACTATCAGGAGAAGTTCTCGTCGGCGGGCCGTATCCCCGGCGGTTTCTTCAAGCGCGAGCGTGGCGCGACCGAGCGTGAGACGCTGATCAGCCGCCTGATCGATCGTCCGATCCGCCCGCTGTTCCCCGAAGGTTTCTACAACGAGATCAACTGCATCTGCCAGGTGCTCTCGTATGACGGCGAGAACGAGCCCGACATCCTGGCGCTGGTCGCCGCGTCGGCCGCGCTCACCATCTCGGGCGTGCCGTTCATGGGCCCGATTGGCGCCGCGCGCGTCGGTTATGTCGATGGCGAATATGTCCTGAACCCGACCGACGCCGAGGCGCTGGCCGGTGAGCTGGACCTGGTCGTCGCCGCCACCCACGACGCGGTGATGATGGTCGAATCGGAAGCCAAGGAGCTGTCCGAAGAGGTGATGCTGGGCGCCGTCATGCATGCGCACAAGGCGTCGCAGCAGATCATCGACGCGATCATCGACCTGGCCGAGCAGGCCGCCAAGGACCCGTGGGAGCTGAAGGTCGGCGACGACCAGAAGGCGGTCAAGGCCGAGCTGAAGAAGCTGATCGGCAAGGACATCACCGCGGCCTACAAGCTGACCGACAAGCAGCAGCGCCAGACCGCGCTGGGCGAGGCGCGTGCCAAGGCGAAGACCGCCATGGCCGAGCGTACCCCTCAGGAGCAGCTGGTCGCCGCCAAGCTCGTCAAGAAGCTGGAAGCGGAGATCGTCCGCACCGCGATCCTGAAGGACGGCCGCCGCATCGACGGTCGCTCGACCACGCAGATCCGCCCGATCGAGGCCGAAGTCCACTTCCTGCCGCGTTCGCACGGCTCGGCGCTGTTCACGCGCGGCGAGACCCAGACGATCGCGACCACGACGCTGGGCACCCGCGATGCGGAGCAGATGATCGACGGCCTGAACGGCCTGTCGTACCAGCACTTCATGCTGCACTATAACTTCCCGCCCTATTCGGTCGGCGAAGTGGGCCGCTTCGGTGCGCCGGGTCGTCGCGAGATCGGCCATGGCAAGCTGGCATGGCGTGCGCTGCACCCGGTGCTGCCGACCAAGGAGGAATTCCCCTACACCATCCGCGTGACCAGCGACATCACCGAGTCGAACGGCTCGTCGTCGATGGCCACCGTCTGTGGCGGCTCGCTGGCGCTGATGGATGCGGGCGTTCCGCTGAAGCGTCCGGTGTCGGGCATCGCCATGGGCCTGATCCTAGAAGGCAAGGACTTCGCCGTCCTGTCCGACATCCTGGGTGACGAAGATCACCTGGGCGACATGGACTTCAAGGTCGCCGGCACTTCCGAGGGCATCACCTCGCTCCAGATGGACATCAAGATCGCCGGTATCACCGAGGAGATCATGAAGGTCGCACTGGCGCAGGCCAAGGAAGGCCGCGCGCACATCCTGGGCGAGATGAACAAGGCGCTGTCGTCGACCCGTACCGAGCTGTCGGCGCACGCGCCGCGCATCGAGACGATGACGATCGACAAGTCGAAAATCCGCGACGTGATCGGCACCGGCGGCAAGGTGATCCGCGAGATCGTCGCCACCACCGGCGCCAAGGTCGACATCGACGACGAAGGCGTGATCAAGATCAGCTCGTCGGACGGTGCGCAGATCGAAGCCGCAATGAACTGGATCAAGGGCATCGTCGAAGAGGCCGAGGTCGGCAAGATCTACAACGGCAAGGTCGTCAACCTGGTCGATTTCGGTGCGTTCGTGAACTTCATGGGCGGCAAGGACGGTCTCGTCCACGTCTCGGAGATCAAGAACGAGCGTGTCGAGAAGGTCTCGGACGTCCTGAGCGAAGGCCAGGAAGTCAAGGTCAAGGTCCTCGAGATCGATCCGCGCGGCAAGGTTCGCCTGTCGATGCGCGTCGTCGACCAGGAAACCGGTGCCGAGCTGGAGGACAATCGTCCGGCGCGCGAACCGCGTGAGCAGCGCGGCGATCGTGGCCCGCGCGGCGACCGTGAAGGCGGTCGCGGCCCGCGCCGTGACGCCGGAGACCGTGGTGGTGATCGTGGCGGCGAGCGTGGTGGCGAAGGCCGCAGCGGTCCGCGTCGCGACCGTGGCGACCGTCCCCGTCGCGAAGGTGGCGAGCAGGGCGGTTCGCCCGAATTCGCCGCTCCGGCCTTCCTGACCGGCGATCGCGACTGATCCTCTGCCTTCGGGTAGGAAAAGGGCTCGGGGGAAACCCCGGGCCCTTTTTCGTTGGGGGAGCGCTTGGCCTTCGACTTCGCTCAGGCTGAGTGAAATCGAGGGCTACGCTTCACCCTCACCCAGGCTGCGCGTCCATCCAGCGTACGATCGCACCGACGACCTTGTCCTCGATCCCGTAATAGCCATGCGGCGTCAGCGAGCCGCAGGGATTGTCAGACCGGGTAACCCCGCCCGACACGACGATCACCTGCGCCGCCGGGCTCTGTTTCATCGCGCCAGCGATTCGGGCGGCATTGGCGGGCGGCGCGACCTTGCATGCGTCATCGCTGTTCGCGACCACCAGCGCGGGCACGCGCACGCCCGAGGGGTCAGCATCGAACACCGTCTCGTGACTGCCGCCCATCACCGATACCGACTCGGTCAGCACGACGCCGGCCACACTTCCCGGTGCGGCATGGGCGGCGGCGTTCATGGCCGCGATCGATCCTTGGCTGGTGCCGAGCAGGAAGACCGGTCCTGTCCCCTGACGATGCGCCAGCGCGACCAGATCGGTAATAACGCGCGCATAGCCAGGCGAACTGCGTCGTCCGCGCATATTGTCGCTGCCCAGCGCATCGGGGATCAGCACCCCATAGCCCCTGGCATTCCAGAGCGCGCGTGTACGCACGACGAAATTGTCGCCGTGGCGAAGCGTCTTGTCGTGCTCGATCCCGATATCGCCCGCGCCGCCCGGCAGCATCACGATCATCCCGCGCGCATGGGCGGGCATCGATAGCAGGATTCGCTGATCCGCACCGTTGGGGCGGGGCATGTCGATGACGCGGGTCGTTATGGATGCGATCGGAACATGGCTCTGTGCAGATAGGGCGAGGGGGAAAGCGGCCCATCCCGCCAGAATCAAATGGATCGCCCAACGCTTCGGCATCGCTCAGCCCCTTGCTGTTCACACGGCGGACTATGTGCGGTGCGGCTTAACCCAGGCTGAGGGCATCGCTGATCGGAGGTCAGGCCCGGTCCTTGGCCCCCTCATGTGCGCTGTACCCCAGCCGGGCATGGCCCTGGACAGGCCCCGCCACGTCCGCGACCAGGTATAGCGGCCGCCGCTTCGACTCGATGTACAGCCGCCCCAGATATTCGCCGATCATGCCCAGCACGAACATCTGCACCGCGCCTAGGATGACGGTGACGAGCATGGTCGAGGTCCAGCCCTGCACCGCCGAACCGGTCAGCCAGCCGATCGCGATATAGACCAGCAGCAACAGCGACGCGGCCGTCAGCGCCAGCCCGATATGGCTGGCCCAGCGCAGCGGCGCGGTCGAAAACCCGGTTACGGCGTCGAAGGCGAGCGCGATCATCTTGCCCAGCGGATAATGGGTTTCGCCGGCATGACGCTCGGCGCGGTCATAGGGGAAGGGCACCTGGCGAAAGCCGACCCAGGCGACCATGCCGCGAATGAAGCGCGCCTGTTCGGGCAGCGACTGCAGCGCATCGAGCGCGCGGCGGCTCATCAGGCGGAAATCGCCGGTGTCGAGCGGGATCGGCGTGTCGGTCAGCCGGTCGAGCATCCGATAGAAGACCGCCGCCGTCGCCTTCTTGAACAGCGTCTCCCCGGCACGCTTGCGGCGCACGGCATAGACCACGTCGGCCTCCTGCGCCGCCATGGTCGCGCGCATGTCGGTCAACAGCTCGGGCGGGTCTTGAAGATCGGCGTCGATGATCAGGATCTGCTCGCCCGCGCACAGGTCGAGGCCCGCGGTCAGCGCCAACTGGTGGCCATGGTTGCGCGACAGGTTGATCGCGACCAGATGCGGGTCGGCGGCGGCCAGACGCTGCATCACCGGCCAACTGTCGTCCTTCGAGCCGTCGTTGATCAGGACGATCTCGTAATCCTCGCCCACCGCCGCGCGCGCCGCACCCGAGATGCGCGCGTGCAGCACGTCCAGGCAGGCAGCTTCGTTATAGCAGGGGACGACGACGGACAGGGCTGGGCGCTTCATGACGCCGCCGGTTTAGCGGCGTCGAAGCCGTCCGTCACCCATTCACGACCAACTTCACCAGACGGCCCGGCGTCAGCGCCTGTTCCGGGTCGAGGCCGTTCAGCGTCACGAACCGCTCGCGCTTGTAATCGGGAAAGGCCATGCGCGCCGACAGGCTGTCGATCGTGTCGCCCGCCTTGACGGTGACGATGCTGATCTTCTTGCCGCGAATGGTGTTGGCCTCCGCAGTGGAGAGCGGCGCGACCGAGGCGAGCAGCGGCTGGAACGGGCCGATGCCCGACCCCGCTGGCGTGACCAGCGTGAAGGTATAGGTCGCCGAGGGGAAGCGGTAGGCGACGACGGTCGCATCGACCGCGCGGTTGTTGGCGGCGGCGCGGGTGGTGACGAAGGCATAGGGAATGCCGTTCGCCGTACCGTTCTGAAGCTGGCCGGTCGGCGTGCCGGTGCCAAGCTGACCGAAACGCTGGGTAATGGCCTGGCCCAGGTCGCTGCCTTGCGCCAGGCGCATCTCGGCCTGCCCGCCCTGTCCGGCGATCGTCACCGCATCGCTGCCATTGGCGATGGCATAGCCGCTGGGTGCGGTGAATTTCAGCTTGAGGCCGGGATGGCGGAAGGTCTGGCCGTCGACCACGCCTTCCTTCGGATCGTCGCCGTAAGCCATGCCGTCGAGCATGCGGAGAAAGGCGGTGTCCTGCGGGGGCGTGGTTTCCGGACGGCCGGTCGCCTTGGCCAGATCGGCGGCGCGGCGGACCCGGTCGGCGCTGTTGGGGTGGGTCGAGGCCCAGGTGGGCGTGGCGTTGGCGTCCCTGCCCGCGGTACGCGCGGCCAGATTGCTCGACGCGGCCAGCGATGCGAGCATGTCGGCCGAGGCATAGGGATCATAGCCGGCCGCCGTCATGTAGCGGATGCCCAGGCCATCGGCCTGATACTCCTGATCGCGGCCATATTTCAGCGTGTAGAGCTGCGCACCGGTGCCGACCAGCTGCGTGGCGACGTTGCTGCCGGTCAACAGGCCCGCGCCCGCCGCCAGGATCGACCCGATGGTCGAGCGGGTGTTGCGGCTCTGCGAGTGACGCGCGGCGACATGGCCGACTTCATGGCCGAGGACCGAGGCCAGTTCGGCTTCCGAGTTCATCAGCGCCAACAATTGGCGGGTGACATAGACATAGCCGCCCGGAATCGCGAAGGCATTCTCGACGGGCGAGTTCAGCGTGGTGACGGTAAAGTCGCCCTGCGCATTGGACAGGCCGGATTGCACCGCCACGCGCTTGCCCACGCGCTCGACGAATGCCGCCTGCGGGCCGGTATAGCGACCGCCATATTGCTGGACGAGCTGGGGATTGGCCTGCGCACCCTGCGCCTTGTCGGAGGCGGAGATAGAGCGCGTGGTCTGCGCCGCGACGGGGGTGGCGACGAGTGCCAGCATGGCGGCGGCGGTAGCGAAACGCATCGGTGACGAACTCCCTGTTTGCGCTTTTCAAAGCGCGCCGCGCTTGGGGGTTCCAGCCTTTTGTTACGGCGACGTCATTCCTGCGTTAGAATTTCGATGCCCATTTCGTTCCCCGGCGAAGGCTGGGGTCCAGTTCCTTCAAGGCCAACGCCGGGGAACGAAGAAGAATGGGTTCGCGCGGAGGCGCGGAGGGCGCAGAGGTATTTTGTCCGGTCGTGTCTTCGACCTTCCACAATCAGCCGGTCGTCAAAATAGTATAAGCGCTCCGCGCACCCCCTCTCTGCGTCCTCTGCGCCTCTGCGCGAACCTAAACCCGCTCGACCAGGCTCACCACATCGGCCGCGCGCAGGGCCGCGATCAGGCGCATCAGGTGTTGCAGGTCGTGCACCTCGACATCGATCAGGTTCGTATGGAAACGCGTGTCGCGCGTATCCAGACGGACGTTGATGATGTTGGCCCTGTGCTGGCCGATGATCGTCGCCAGGATGCCCAGCGCGCCGGGCTCGTTCTTGACCATCACCGAGATGCGCGCGGTCGCGCCCTCGGTCTCGTCGCCCCAGGACACATCGACCCAGTCGGTTTCCTCGTCGGTGCGGTCGGCCAGTTCGGCGAGCACAGGACACTGGATCGCGTGCACCTCGATCCCCGCATCCGGGCGGCGAAGCCCGACGATCCGGTCGCCCGGCACCGGGTGACAGCATTGCGCCAGGTCATAGGCGACGCCGGGCGTCAGCCCCTTGATCGAGATCGCGCTCGACTGCGGCGCAAGGGCGGCGACATCCGCGCCCGCCGAACCGGGCATCAACGCCTCCATCACCGCCGCGTCCGACACGGTCCGCCTGGCGATGGCGATCATCAGATGCGCCTCGTCGGGCATCTTCAGCCGTTGCAGCGCATGGGTCAGCGCGTCCGGCCCGATCTGCGCCGGAAGCCGCCGGACGATATCCTCATAGAGCTTGCTGCCCAGGCTGACTTGTTCGGTGCGCTCGGCATGGCGCAGGTGGCGGCGGATCGCGGCCAGCGCCTTGCCGGTGATCGCCAGATTGAGCCAGTTGGCCTGCGGCGTCTGCCCCGCCGAGCGCAGGATCTGCACCTGGTCGCCATTGGCGATGACGGTGGACAGCGGCACGACCCGCCCGTTCAACTTGGCGCCCACCGCCTGGTCGCCCAGATCGGTGTGCACGGCATAGGCGAAGTCGATCGGCGTCGCGCCCTTGGGCAACTGGATCAGCTCGCCCTTGGGGGTGAAGGCGAAGATGCGATCCTGGTACATCGCCATCTTCGTATGCTCGATCAGCTCTTCGGGGCTGTCCGAGGTGTCGAGGATTTCGACGAGGTCGCGAATCCAGCTGACCTGCGCGTCGTGGCGCGTCGCCTGCTTGTAGGTCCAGTGCGCGGCCAGGCCGAAATCGGCCTCGGCGTGCATTTCGGGGGTGCGAATCTGGATCTCGATGCGCGCATTGTCGGCATGGATCACGCTGGTGTGCAGCGAGCGGTATCCGTTGCGCTTGGGTGTCGAGATATAGTCCTTGAACCGCCCCGGCACCATCGGCCAGCGGCGATGGATCAGGCCCAGCGCGCGGTAGCAATCCTCCTCGGTCGGCACGATCGCACGGAACGCCATCACGTCGGACAGCTGCTCGAAGCTGATGTGCCGCTCGTTCATCTTGCGGAAGATCGAGAAGGCGGACTTTTCGCGCCCCGTCACCTCCGCCTCCACCCCGCCGCGCGACATCAGCAGTTTCAGGCCCGAGGCGATCTTGGAAATCCGGTCTCCGCCGCCTTCCTTCATTTGCGCGAGGCGAAGGGTGATCGACTCATAGGCCTCGGGTTCGAGCTGTTGGAAGGAGAGCATCTGCATCTCCTTCATGAACTCGTACATGCCGATCCGCTCGGCGAGCGGGGCATAGATGTCCATCGTCTCCTTCGCGATGCGGCGGCGTTTCTCCGGCTTCGCGATGTGATGGAGCGTGCGCATATTGTGCAGACGGTCGGCCAGCTTGACCAGCAGGACGCGGATATCGTCCGACATGGCGAGCAGGAACTTGCGCAGATTCTCGGCGGCGCGCTCGCTCTCGGTCTGGGCCTCGATCTTGGACAGCTTGGTAACGCCGTCTACCAGCCGCGCGACATTGGGACCGAACAGCCGCTCGATCTCGTCATAGGTGGCGACCGTGTCCTCGATCGTGTCGTGCAGGATCGCGGTGGCGATCGTCTCGTCATCCAGATGCAGGTCGGTGAGAATCCCCGCCACTTCGATCGGATGGCTGAAATAAGGATCGCCCGAGGCACGCTTCTGGCTGCCATGCGCCTTCATCGAGAAGACGTAAGCGCGGTTGAGCAGTGCCTCATCGGCCTGGGGGTCGTAGTCGAGCACGCGGTCGACGAGTTCATACTGGCGGAGCACGGATTCAGGTTTGCGTGGGGTGGTTGGGCAATGCAACATTTTTGATGCGATCAGGGTGATCGAGGTCGTCTTAAGCGCTTCTCTTGTGAAGCCCCTCCCGCCTCCGGGAGGGGAGCGGCTAGAGGTGAAGCTAGGGAATCACTCCCCCATCGCTTCCGCCGCCAGCGCCTCCGCCTCGATCAGCAGGTCGTCGTCCGCACTTCCCGTCGCCACCTTTTCCCGCCCGATCAGCACCAGCACCGGGACCGCTAGTGGGCTCACCCGCTCCAGATCGACGTGCAGCATCGTGCCGCCCGCCCGGTCGAGCAGGTTCGCCAGTCGCCCCACATCGGTCATCCGCGCGCGCGCATCGTCCCACGCCGCTTGCAGCAGCAGGTGGCCGGGCTCATATTTGCGCAGGACGTCGTAGATCAGGTCGGTCGAAAACGTCACCTGCCGCCCGGTCTTGCGCTTGCCGGGATGCTGGCGCTCGACCAGCCCGCCGATCACCGCGACCTCGCGAAAGGCGCGCTTGAGCAGGTGCGATTGCTGCACCCAGTCGACGAACTCGTTTTCGAGGATATCGGGCGAGAACAGGCTTGCCGGATCGGTCACCTTCTCCAGCCCGTAACAGGCCAGCGCATAGTCGCTGGCGACGAAGCCCAGGGGTTTCAGCCCCTGCGCCTCCATCCGCCTTGTGATCAGCATCCCCAGCGACTGGTGCGCGTTCCACCCCTCGAAGCTATAGGCGACCATGTAATGCCGCCCCTCGCGCGGGAAGGTCTCGACCAGCAACTGGCCGGGGCGGGGCAGGACCGAGCGGCGGTCCTGCATCTCCAGCCAGTCATGCACATCAGCCGGAAAGCGATCCCATTCCCCCCGGTCGGCCAGGAAGCCGCGCACCCGGTCCGCCAGGCTGGTCGACAGCGGCATCCGGCTGCCGCCATAGGTCGGGATGCGGGCCGGGCGGGAGGTGGCGCGCACGATCAGGTCCTCGCCGTCGATCGACTCCACCTCCAAGCTGAGCCCGGCGAAGAAGAAGGTGTCGCCCGGCGCCAGCGTCGCGGCGAATCCCTCCTCGACACGGCCCAACTGGCGGCCGTTGCGGAAACGCACCTTCAGCATTGTCGCCTCGACGATGATCCCGGCGTTCAGCCGATGCTGCGCGACGAATTGCGGATGGGTCACGCGCCACAGGCCGTCCGGCTGCTGCACCAACCGCTTGAACTTGTCATAGGCGCGCAAGGAATAGCCGCCATCGGCGATGAAGTTCAGCACCCGGTCGAACGTCTCGTCGTCCAACGCCGAATAGGGCATGGCCGAGCGGATTTCGTCCAGCAGCGCGCCCTGCTCGAACGGCGCGGCGCATGCACAGGCCATGACATGCTGCGCCAGCACGTCGAGCGCGCCCTGCCGGAACAGGTCGGGGTCGAGCTCGCCCGCCTCCACCGCGTCGAGCGCGGCGCGCGCCTCCAGATATTCGAAGCGGTTGCCGGGGACCAGGATGGCGCGGCTCGATTCGTCCAGTCGGTGATTGGCGCGGCCGATCCGCTGGAGCAGGCGCGACGAGCCCTTGGGCGCGCCCATCTGGATTACGCAATCGACATCGCCCCAGTCGACGCCCAGATCCAGGCTTGCGGTCGCGACCAGCGCGCGAAGCTGGCCATCGGCCATCGCGCCCTCGACCTTTTGTCGCGCTTCCAGCGACAGCGAACCGTGATGGACGCCGATCGGCAGGCTCTTGTCATTGGCCTTCCACAAATCCTGGAAGATGAGTTCGGCGAGGCTGCGCGTGTTGCAGAAGACGATGGTGGTCCGGTTCGCCTCGATCACCCGCATGACCTGCGCGGCGGCATAGCGGCCCGAATGGCCCGCCCAGGGTACGCGGTCCTCGGGCAGCAGGATGGATATATCCGGCGGCGCGCCAGGCTCGCCCGTCACCAATCCCACCGCGTCGATATCGCCATCGGGGGCCAGCCAGGCGCGATAGCCGTCCGGGTCCGCCACCGTCGCCGACAGCGCGACGCGGCGAAGGTCGGGGGACAGGCGCTGCAACCGCGCCATGCACAAGCTGAGCAGGTCGCCGCGCTTGCCGGTGGCGAAGGCATGGACCTCGTCCACCACGATGGTCTTCAGCCCTGCGAACATCGCTGCCGCATCCGGGTAGCTGAGCAGCAGCGACAGCGATTCCGGCGTGGTCAGCAGGATCTGCGGCGGCTTCACCCGCTGCCGCGCCTTCTTGTCGGACGAGGTGTCGCCGGTCCGCGTCTCGACCCGGATGTCGAGGCCCATTTCCTCGATCGGCGTGACGAGGTTGCGGCGGATATCGACCGCCAGCGCCTTGAGCGGCGAGACGTAGAGGGTGTGCAGCCCCTCGGACGGCTGCTCGATCAATTCGGTCAGCGTCGGCAGGAACCCCGCCAGCGTCTTGCCCGCGCCCGTCGTCGCGACCAGCAGCGCGTGGCGCCCGGCGCGCGCCTCGACCAGCATCGCCAGCTGATGGGCGCGCGGCCGCCAGCCCTTGGCGGCGAACCAGTCGGTCAGGGCGGGGGGAAGGGAACCGGGGGGCATCCCGAAGGATATAGGTATCATGGTCAAGCTCGGCGACTGGATACAGCCCCATAAACATGGGATTTACGTGGCCCCCGCCGATGTGTGGGTCGATCCGTCCGAGCCGGAGCCCCGCGCGCTGGTGACGCACGGCCATGCCGACCATGCGCGCGGCGGGCACGGCACGGTGTGGGCGACGCCCGAGACGCTGGCGATCATGGCGGCGCGCTATGGCCCGCAGAACGGGGTGCCGGTTGGCTATGGCGAGACGATCCGGCTGGGCGAAGTGGAGGTGAGCTTCGTGCCCGCGGGTCATGTGCTGGGATCGGCGCAGATCGTGCTCGACCATCGCGGCGAGCGGGTGGTGGTGTCGGGGGATTACAAGCGCCGCGCCGACCCGACCTGTACCGCCTTCGAGCCGGTGAAATGCGACGTGTTCGTCACCGAGGCGACCTTCGCGCTGCCCGTCTTCCGCCATCCCGACACCGGCGACGAGATCGACAAGCTGATCGCGCGGCTCCACGCCAATCCCACGCGTTGCGTGCTGGTGGGCGCCTATGCGCTGGGCAAGGCGCAGCGGGTGATTGCCGAGTTGCGGGTGCGCGGGCATGACGCGCCCATCTATCTGCACGGCGCATTGGCGCGGCTGTGTGCGCTGTATCAGGAACTGGGTGTCGATCTGGGCGAGCTGCGCATGGTCGCGGATAGCCCCAAGGCGGAGATGGCGGGGCATGTCGTGATGTGCCCGCCGGGTGCGCTCAACGATCGCTGGTCGCGGCGGCTGCCGGATCCGATCACCGCGATGGCCAGCGGGTGGATGCGGGTGCGCCAGCGCGCGCGGCAGAAGAATGTCGAGCTGCCGCTGATCCTGTCCGACCATGCCGATTGGGACGAACTGACCCAGACGCTGACCGAGATCGCCCCGCGCGAGGTGTGGGTGACGCACGGGCGCGAGGAGGCGCTGGTCCACTGGTGCGAGACGCGGCAGATGAAGGCGCGCGCCCTGGCATTGGTGGGGTTCGAGGACGAGGATGATTGATCCCCTTGGCCTTCGTCTTCGCTCAGGCTGAACGGAGGTTTGGAAGGGCCAATTCCCCCAGCCGTTCAGGCTGAGCGAAGTCGAAGCCCACGCCGAACCCTCACGCCATCGCCAAGGGCCGCGCCGGTTCCGCCACCACCGATCCCGGCACCGCGAACACGCCCTTCTTCGCCAGCCGCTCGCCGGGCCGCACCTTGGCCGTCTGCATCGCCAGCCACGGCGCCAGCAACAGCCCCAGCGTCACCGGCGACAGCCACGCCCCCAGCATCGGGTTCAGGAACGACACCCCCAGCAACACCACGCCCACGCCCAGATGCCAGTGATAACGCGGCATCGCATCCGCCGCCGCCAGCCCGTCGCGCACCCGGCTCTGCGGGTTCCAGCCCGACGGCTTGCCGCGCACGATGGCGATCAGGTCGATCGTCTGGGTCAGCGCGATCACCGGCGCGGTCAGGATCGACAGCGGCACGTCGAGCGCCATCGACGCCAGGATCGCCCGCGCGCCTCCATAGCTCGCCCGTCGCTCGCGATCGGCCATGGCCCAGATCATGCTCAGCAGCTTGGGACCGAACAGCAGCACCAGCGTCACGACCAGCACCTGGGTCGAGGTGACGGCATGGACCGTCGCGGCATCGTCGGACAGGCTCTGCGCGATCGAGGTGGCGATCAGGATCAGCCAGGCGGGCGACATCAGATAGGCCGAGGCACCGATCAGCAGCTGCAACCGGCTGATCCCGTGAAAGCCGCTCGCGCCCAGCAACTTGAGATGCTGGATATTGCCCTGCGCCCAGCGCCGGTCGCGCACCGCCTGATCGATCAGGGTCGGCGGAAACTCCTCGAAACTGTCCTCGACCATCAGCATGTGCAGCCGCCAGCCACGCCGCCGCAGCAATGCCGCCTCGACCATGTCATGGCTCATGATCGTACCGCCGAAGGGCGGCCGTCCGGGCAGGTCGGGCAGCCCGCAGCTTTCGGCAAAGGCCCGGATGCGGATCAGCGCGTTATGGCCCCAGAAGGTCGATTCCGACCCCGACCACCACACCAGCCCGGCGGTGGAGATGGGGCCGTAGAAACGGCTGGCGAACTGCATCCAGCGTTGGAAGAAGGTCGTCGCGCCGATGATCATCGGCACGGTCTGCAACAGCGCGATCGAGGGGCGCTGCTCCATGATCTGCGCCATGCCGACCATCGTGTCGCCGCCCATCAGGCTGTCGGCGTCGAGCATCAGCATGAAGTCGTAGGCCGCACCATGGTTGCGCACCCATTCGGCGACGTTGCCGGGCTTGCGCCCGACATTCTCGGTCCGGCGGCGATAATAGAGCGGCACCTTCAGCCAGGGGGCAAGGCGCGCCCAGGCGGCGCGCTCCTCGGCCTCCGCCGCCTCGCCCGAATCGGACAGGACGAAAAAGGCGAAACGGTCGGCGGCGCCCGTCCGGTCGATCATCGTCGCCATGCGGGCGATCCGGTCGAACACCGCCTCGACATCCTCATTATGCACCGGCACCAGCACGGCGGTTCGCGCGCTCGGCGGTGCGGCGTCCCGCGGCGCGGGCGTGATGCCGGGATGCGCGCGCGAGATCAGCAGGACGAAGCCGATCGCCGCGGTCACGAACCCGAACGAGATCCAGGCGAAGAGCGGGAAGAAGAGCAGCAGCAACAGTCCGTCGAGCAGGCTGAACCCGTCGCTGAGCAGCGCCTCCTTGACCGACGCCGAGGCGGCCGTCGCCAGCAGCCCGGTCAGCAGGATCAGCAGCAGCCGCCGGGTCAAGATATCGTCGGGCGACAGGTTCACGCCCGGACGCGGTTCGGGCGCATTGTGCGGCGGGGGCGGGCCGTCGAACCGCTGCACCGGCATGGCAAGCGGTGCCGGCGGCGGCATGATCGCGCGGGGCAGGGTCATGGCAGGAAGACCGGGGCGAGGACCGTTTCGGTCAGTGCCCTGGTCCCACGCTTCAGGAACAGGCGGACATCGGCCGGACCCTGCCCCTCGGGCGCGATATCGGCGGTGACGCGCCAGCGATTGGCTTGTCCCACCACCGGATAGGCGGCCTGGGCCAGCAGCTTGCCGCGCGTGACCACGATTTCGGCGGTGACACCGCTCTGCCGATCGAGCCCGCCCAGGGCGGGGCCGACGAAATCGACGACCAGCTTGCGCGCACCGGGTGTCGGTTCGGCACCGGGACGGCCCGCCGCGCCGGTCCACTGGTCGACCACGTGCGCGATGGCAGGGACCACGGTGGGATCGGTGGAACCCCAGCTCAGGCGATAGTCGAATTGCCGTTCCTGCCCCGCCTTGGGCGCATCGGCGGGGTTCCAGAAGGCGACGATATTGTCGACCGTCTCGGAATTGGTGGGAAAGGCATAGAGCATCACCTGCCCCCGGCCCCAATCGCCCTGCGGCTGGACCCACAGGTTCGCGCGGCGATCGTAGAACGCCCCGTCATCCTGATAATGGTCGAACGCCCGGTCGCGCTGGAGCAGGCCGAAGCCGCGCGGATTGGTATCGGCGAAACTGTCGAGCGTGGGGCGCGGCGGATTGACCAGCGGCCGCCACAATCGCTCGCCCGCGCCGGTCAGCAGGGCGAGGCCATCGGAATCGTGGATTTCGGGCCGCCAGTCGCTGCCGCTCGCGCGATTGCCCTCGCCATACCAGAACATGCTGGTCGCGGGCGCGATACCCAGCCGCTCGACGTCGCGGCGGAAGAACAGGACGGCGGACACCTGCTGCTCGACCCCGTTCGCGCCCTTGGTCGAGGCGATCCGGTACGCACCGGTGACGCTGGGCCCGTCGAGCAACGCATAGACGGTATAGCCTTGCGCGCCGGTCCGCTCGATCCAGAAGTCGGTGAAGGCGGGGAACTCCTCGCGCCCGTCGATGCCGGTGTCGATCGCAATGCCGCGTGCCGACAGGCCGTACTGGTCCTGCGCGCCCGCCGTACGGAAATAGGAGGCGCCCTGAAAGGCCAGCCAGTCGCTTTTCCCGTCCGCCGTCATCGCGCGGAAACCGGCGATACCCAGCGGCGGCGCATGACCCGCCTCGGCGGTGAACAGGTCGGCGGAGAAGGGGACGGTGCGCGCCCGGCCATTCTCGACGATATGGATGCCGACCGGATTGGGGGCGTAGCGGCCCAGCGGGAACAGCCGGATTCCCCCGGCCAATGTCCGGTCGTCGCGGTAGCGGATGGTGCCAACCGCATCATAGTCGATCGCGGCGGCCGCCTCGACCTTGGCCTGGGGGCGGTAGGATCGCCCGGCCAGCGCCTGGGCGCGAGATTGCAGCGACTCCCACGAAAAGGGCTCGGTCCTGCCGGTCGGTGCACCCGTGGATGCACCCTGTGCGGCGGCGCGCGCGCAAAGGGCAGGGGCAAGGCCCAATGCGGCAAAGGCCGCGAAGAGTTCTCGACGATTGGCCTGCATCATCGGCTCCGGCATCTCCCATGTGGACGAATGGGACCGCGCTGGGCGTGTCCCTGCCATGTTGCAACGCAACATGCGGCGATCGGTTGCAAACGCGCCATCAGATGCCGTCCAGAAAGTCGTATAATTTATTTGACTTACGGTATTGGGGCGGCAATATGATCGTATAAAATCAAGAGGGGGCTCTTCCATGAATGGAAATTACAAGAAGCTGGCCTGTTCGGCCGGCGCGATTGCGATCGCGCTGCTTTCGGTTTCGCCAGCACTGGCGCAGGCGACGCAAGGCACGGACCAGAATGTCGACGATCGCTGCCTGCCCGAGCCGGGCAAGCCCTGTCCGCCCGAGGCCGCGAAGCTGTCCAACGAGACGGGCCGCGAGGCAGCGGGCGACTCGATCGTCGTCACCGGCACCCGGCTTCAACGCCCCAGCCTGACCAGCAACAGCCCGCTGACGGTCGTGGACGATACCGAGATCCGCTATCAGGGCGCGGTCCAGGTCGAGAACGTGCTGAACCGCCTGCCGCAGGTGACGCCGGACGCGAACGAGAATGCCTCGAACGGGTCGGACGGCACCGCGCGCGTCAACCTGCGCAATCTGGGCAGCAACCGGAACCTGGTGCTGATCAACGGCCAGCGCATGCTGCCGGTGCAGGCCAACGACCTGAACTTCATCCCCTCCGCGCTGGTCAAGCGGATCGACGTGGTGACCGGCGGCGCTTCCGCGGTGTACGGGTCGGACGCGATTTCGGGCGTGGTCAACTTCATCCTGCGCGACGATCTGGAGGGCGTCCGGACCGACATCCAATATGGCTTCGCGCAGCACCAGAATGACAACAGCTTTGCGCGCGGCGTCCAGAGCCAGGCCAATTACCGCCTTGCGAACCGCAATGTGCTCGACGGGCACAAGCTGGATGTCAACGTCGCCTTCGGCACCAACTTCCCCGACAATCGCGGCAATGTGACCGCCTATTTCGGCTATCGTGATACCAAGCCG
This sequence comes from Sphingomonas sp. CFBP8993, assembly GCF_034044895.1. NCBI lineage: Bacteria > Pseudomonadati > Pseudomonadota > Alphaproteobacteria > Sphingomonadales > Sphingomonadaceae > Sphingomonas > Sphingomonas sp. CFBP8993. The sequence continues at coordinate 195,033 of NZ_JAXCWU010000005.1, forward strand.
ATTCTGCAGGGCAGCCGCGATGTGTCGTCCTGCGCGTTCGATCCCGCCGGCGTGGGCAATTCGACGCTGACCTGCGGCGGGTCGAGCAACAACCAATATGGCCTGTTCGACCCGATCACGGGCCCGAACGCCGATAACGGCCGGTTCAACAATACGCGGGACGGCAACCGCACCTGGGTGCCGTATGATTCCAGCTTCCGCTACAATTACGCGCCGCTGAACTATTTCCAGCGCAACGACACCCGCTACACCGCCGGTGCCTTTGCCCGGTACGAGATCACGCCGTCGGTCGAAGCCTATGGCAGCGTGATGTTCATGGACGACCACACCAATTCGCAGGTCGCCCCGTCCGCGCTGTTCCAGGGCTATACCTACTCGGTCAATTGCGACAATCCGTTCCTCAGCGCGCAGCAGGGCAATATCCTGTGCGGCTCGGCCTATGGCACCAACGCGACGCAACAGCTTTACATCGGCTATCGCCCGGTGGCGGGCAACGCCCGTCCGCGTCGCGACGACCTGCGCCACACCGACTATCGCTTCTCGGGCGGCGTGCGCGGCGAGATCGCACCCGGCATCCGCTATGACGCCAACGCGCTGTTCTCGACGGTTCTCTATAACGAGACCTATGAGAACGATATCGACCCGAGCCGCGCCAATCGCGGTATCCAGGTGGTCAACGTCAACGGCACCCCGACCTGCAAGTCGGTGGTCGATGGCAGCGATCCGCAGTGCGTTCCGCTCGACATCTTCCGCTACAACGGCATTTCGGACGCGGCGTTCGGCTATATCTATGCGCCGACCTCGACCCGGGGCGTCGACAAGGAAACCGTGCTCAGCGGCAATATCAGTGCGGACCTGGGCACGTACGGCGTGACGTCGCCCTTCGCGAGCGACGGCATCGGCGTCGTCCTCGGCTTCGAGCATCGTTATGAAAGCCTGGAGTTCAAGGCCGACGCGCTGGCGCTGCAAAAGGGGACCAAGGAAACCCAGGGCCGCTTCGACGTGAACGAGATCTTCGCGGAAATCGAAGTGCCGCTGGTCCAGAACCGCCCTTTCTTCAAGGACCTGTCGCTGAACGCGGGCTATCGCGGATCGGACTATAGCAACCTGTCCAAGATCGTCTCGACCTACAAGGCCGAGCTGTCCTGGGCGCCGAGCAGCGATATCCGCCTGCGCGGCAGCTATAACCGCGCGATCCGTGCGGCCAACGTCTCGGAATTGTTCGGCCCGCAGTTCAACGGCAATGTCAGCGCGCAGGACCCTTGCGCCACCGCGACGCCGACCGCGACCTTCGCCCAGTGCGCCCGTACCGGCGTGACCCAGGCGCAATATGGCCGCATCACCGACTGCCCGGCGGAAACCTGCACGGCGCAGTTCGGCGGCAATCCGGCGCTGAAGCCGGAGACGGCCGACACCTTCACCGCCGGTCTGGTCCTGACGCCGACCTTCCTGCGGCGGCTGTCCTTCTCGGTCGATTATTTCGACATCAAGGTGCGCGACTATATCGGCTCGATCTCGGTCAACCAGACGATCAGCCAGTGCATCGCGACCGGCAATCCGTTCTTCTGCAACCTGTTCAAGCGCGATCCGCGTGGCGGCATCATCTTCGGCGACCAGGGCTATATCGTCTCGACGACGCAGAATACGGGTTCGCTGCGCACCTCGGGCGTGGACTTCGGCCTGTCCTATTCCCAGCCGCTGGGTGGCGTGGGATCGCTGGCGATCGACTTCCAGGGAACCTGGAACCGCAAGCTGGTGAACGAGCCGGTGCCGGGCCTGGGTTCCTATGACTGCGTCGGCTATTTCGGCCCCGTTTGCGGCCAGCCGACGCCCGAATGGCGGCACCAGTCGCGCTTCACCTGGACCGACGCGTCGAAGGTGGGGACGATCTCGCTCAACTGGCGCTATATCGGCGCGACGAACCTGACCAACAATTCGACCGACCCGAACCTGACCGGTACGCCGTCGCTCTTCAACAGCCGGATCAAGGCGTACAGCTATTTCGATCTGGCGGCGACCGCCAAGGTTCAGGACGGCGTCACCTTCCGCGCGGGCGTCAACAACCTGCTCGACAAGGACCCGCCGATCATCGCGCAGGGGCTGCTGTCCGCGTTCGGGAACGGCAACACCTATCCCGGCATGTACGACGTGGTCGGCCGGTCGGTGTTCATCGGCCTGACGGCGGAATTCTGACGAGGGCCGCGGGCGGTCGCGCGCCGCCCGGCCTTTTTCTCCGGACTATTTTACCCCAGCCTGCCCCGTCCGGTTCACCCCGGGCGGGGCTTTTTTATGGTGGTGTGATTCACGCTGCCCCGCCCCGGCACCTCGCCCGGCAAGGGCCGGGGCGGCAGGGGGGATCAGCGGATCACATCGCCTCGGCCAGCAGCCCGTCCGCCTCGGCCCCGACCCATTCGAAGCCGCCGGTCACTCGCCAGATTTCCTTGCCGTCCGCCCCGTACAGGATCGTGGTCGGCAAATTCGCCTTGTAATGGACGCTCAACGACAGCTTGGAGTCGAGATAGATGGGCAGCGCGTCCAGCTTCTTGCCCGCCAGGAACGGCTTCACCTTGGCGGCATCGTCCTGCGCCACGGCGATCACCGCGATCTTGCCCTTCGACCGTTCGGCCTGCGCCGCCAGCGTCGGCATCTCCGCCACGCACGGCCCGCACCAGGTGGCCCACAGGTTCATCAGCACCGGCTTGCCCCTGAAATCCGCCAGGCTGGCAGGCTTGCCGTCCAGCGTGGTGAAGGCCAGCGTCGGCGCGGCTTCGCCCTTGTGGCTGCGATCGACCTTTCCGGCGGGCTTGGGAGCCTCGGTCGTGGACGGGCCCGAGGCCTCGCCGCTGGTCACTTCGCCGCTGGAAACTTCCCCGGTGGAGGTGTTGCCGGCTTGCTCCGGGGCGGGGCTTTGCTTATCGCACCCGGCGACCATCAGCCCCAGGAGACAGGCGATCACGGTACGCGACGACATGGGCGGCTCCAATGCAATGTGGGGCGGGCGCTTCGCAGAAGGTCCCGCCGCGGTGATGCGCGAGATAAACGCGTCCATCCCCTTCGACAAGCGATTGTGGAAACAGGATATCGCCGGATCGAAAGCGCATGTCGCCATGCTGGGCAAACAGGGCATCGTCTCGGCCGAGGACGCCGCGACGATTGCCGCCGGGCTGGACCAGGTCGCGCAGGATTATGCCGCCAACGGCGTGGCCGAGGACCTGACCCTCGAAGACATCCATATGCAGACCGAGGCGAAGCTGGCCCAGCTGATCGGCCCGGTCGCGGGACGCCTGCACACCGCCCGGTCGCGCAACGACCAGGTGGCGACCGATTTCCGCCTGTGGGTGCGCGATGCGATCGACGAGACGCTGGCGGCGCTTGGCGCGCTTCGGGACGCGTTGCTGACCCGCGCCGAGGAACATGCCGACAGCGTGATGCCGGGCTTCACGCATCTCCAATCGGCGCAGCCGGTGACTTTGGGCCATCACCTGATGGCCTATCACGAGATGATCGTGCGCGACGCCAGCCGCTTCGCCGATGCGCGCGCGCGGATGAACCAGTGCCCGTTGGGCTCGGCGGCGCTGGCGGGGACGGGCTTTCCGGTCGATCGTCACATGACGGCGGCGGCGCTCGGCTTCGACGCGCCGACGCGCAACTCGCTGGACGCGGTCAGCGACCGGGACTTCGCGATCGACTATCTGCAGGCGGCGACCAACTGCTCGCTGCACCTGTCGCGGCTTGCGGAAGAGTTCGTGCTCTGGGCGTCGCAGCCCTTCGGCTTCGTGGCGCTGTCCGACCAGTGGTCGACCGGCAGCTCGATCATGCCGCAGAAGCGCAACCCCGACGCGGCCGAGCTGGTGCGCGGTCATGCGGGGCGGATCATGGGCTGCATGACCAGCCTGATGGTCACGATGAAGGGCCTGCCGCTGGCCTATTCCAAGGACATGCAGGACGACAAGCCGCCGGTGTTCGAGGCGCACGACCTGCTGGCGCTGTCCATCGCCGCGATGACCGGCATGATCCAGAGCGCGACGTTCCGGACCGAGCGGATGCGTGGCGTCGCGGAGGCGGGCTTCTCGACCGCGACCGATCTGGCCGACTGGCTGGTGCGCGTCGGTGGCATCCCCTTCCGCGAGGCGCATCATATCACGGGTCGCGCGGTGAAGCTGGCCGAGGAAAAGGGCGTGATGCTGCATCAGCTTTCCATCGAGGATCTGACCGCGATCGACGCGCGGATCAACGACAGCATCTATGACGTGCTGTCGGTCGATGCCTCGGTCGCCAGCCGGGTCAGCTTCGGCGGCACCGCGCCCGCCAATGTCCGCGCCGCCATCGCGACCGCACGGGGCCTGCGGGCATGAAGCCCGCGCTCGCCCTGCTGGTCGCGCTGGCGCTGACCGGTTGCGGTGCGGCCAACCGGCTGCAACCGGCCAAGGGCGAGAGCCTGCCCGTGGCCCCGCGCGGCGCCACCGCGACTCCGACGCCGCAGCAACTGCTGACGGCCACCCCCCAACAACGCCCGCAACGCTCCGACGAACTGATGACCCAGTCGCAGGATCGCCGTTCGGACGAATTTGATTTGCCCCCCCGCTGATGGACCATTTTCATTTCTCGAACGGCGAACTCCATGTGGAGGACGTGCCCGTATCCCGGATCGCGGCGGAGGTCGGCACGCCGGTCTATATCTATTCCGCCTCGACCTTCCGCCGTCATGCGCAGGTGTTTCGCGAGGGGCTGAGCGCCCTGCCGCGCGTGCACCTGGCCTATGCGATCAAGGCGAACCCGAACATCGCCGTGCTGCGCGTGCTGGCCGACGAAGGCTATGGCGCGGACGTCGTCTCGGTCGGCGAGATGCGGCGCGCGCTGGCGGCGGGCATGAAGGCGGAGGACATCGTGTTCTCGGGCGTCGGCAAGACCCGCGCCGAGCTGGTCGCCGCGCTGGAGGCCGGGATCGGCCAGTTCAACCTGGAGCTGGAGGAAGAGGGCGCGGTCCTCGCCGAGCTGGCGCATGAGCGCGGCCTTGTCGCCCCGGCCACGCTGCGGGTGAATCCGGACGTGGACGCGGGCACCCACGCCAAGATCTCGACCGGCCGCAAGGAGAACAAGTTCGGCGTGCCGATCGACCAGGCGCTCGGCATGTTCGACCGGCTGGCGGGGCTGCCCGGCATCGACCTGAAGGGTGTCGCCTGCCACATCGGCAGCCAGCTGGGCGACCTTGCCCCGCTGGAGGCCGCGTACAAGCGCGTCGGCGAACTGGTCGCCGAGCTGCGCGGGGCGGGGCATCGCATCAGCCGCGTCGATCTGGGCGGCGGCCTGGGCGTGCCGTACAAGCCGGGTGACGTCATGCCCGCCCCTGCCGCTTATGGCGAGATGGTGGCGCGCGTGACCAGGGACTGGGACGTCGAACTGATGTTCGAACCGGGCCGGGTGATCGCGGGCAATGCCGGGGTGCTCGCGACCGAAGTCGTCTGGGTGAAGCCCGGCGTCGCCAACCCTTACGTCATCGTCGATGCGGCGATGAACGACCTGATGCGGCCCGCGCTCTACGATGCTCACCACGAATTCGTCGCGGTCAAGCCGACCGGCGAGACGATGATGGCGAACATCGCCGGACCGGTGTGCGAGACGGGCGACACCTTCGCCATGAACCGCGAGATCGATGCGGTGAAGTCGGGCGACCTCGCGGTGTTCCGCACCGCCGGGGCTTATGGCGCGACCATGGCGTCGACCTATAACAGCCGCCCGCTGGTGCCCGAGGTCATGGTCGAGGGCGACCGCTTCGCCGTCGTCGCCGACCGCATCGCCGCCGAGACGATCATCGCCGCCGAGCGCGTGCCGGAGTGGCTGAAGAAGTGACGCCGCTGGCCCCATTCCTCCCCAAGCTGTGCTTGGAGATGGGGAGGAATGGGTGAGCCTCGGTAGCCTGCCTCTGTTCGTCCGTTTGAACGGTCGCCCGGTCATTCTGGTCGGCGAGGGCGAACCGGCCGAGGCCAAGCGCCGTCTGCTCGACCGCGCCGGGGCGCAGGTCGTCGGCGAGGAGGCGCAGGCCGCGCTCGCCATCGTCGCCATCGAGGATGAGGACAAGGCGCAAGCCGCCATCGCCCGGCTGAAGGCGCGCGGCGTGCTGGTCAATGCGGTCGACCGGCCTGCGGCGTGCGACTTCACCCTGCCCGCCATCGTCGAGCGTGGGCCGGTGATCGTCGCGATCGGCACCGGCGGCGTGTCGGCGGGGCTGGCCGCGGCGCTGCGCCAGCGGCTGGAGACGTTGCTTCCGGCGGGGCTCGGCACCCTGGCCGAGGGGCTGTACGCCGCGCGCGCAGGCTTGCGTGCGCGCTTCCCCGATGGGGCGGAGCGACGGCGCGCGATCGGGGCGGCGCTGTCGCCCGGCGGCGCGCTCGATCCGCTGGCCGGTGAAACCGATGTTGCCGCCTGGCTGGCGGGCGTCGCGCGTCCGGCGGCACAGGTCGCGACGTTCGTCCTCACCTCGACCGATCCCGACGATTTGACGCTGCGCCAGGCGCGGGCGCTGGCCGCCGCCGACCGGGTCTATCACCGCGTCGATGTGCCGCCCGCCATCCTCGACCGCGCGCGCGCCGATGCGGTGCGGATCGCCAGCGACGCATTGCCGACCGAGCCGGGCGAGGGGCAGATCGTCGACCTCGCCATGGACCTGCGCGCATGACTGGCTTTGCCTATCGCATCGATGACGGACATGCCGCGCCGATCAAGATCCGCGAGGCGGTGGACGCCAAAGCGAATTTGGTCTGGGTGCATCTGGAAACCAATGACGCGGTCGCGCAACGCTGGCTGCGCGATGCGGCGCATCTGGACGACTATGTCATCGACGCGCTGACCGCGACCGAGACGCGGCCGCGTTGCGAGGCGGTGGGCGAGGGGGCGTTCCTCAACCTGCGCGGGCGCAGCAGCGAGCCGCTCGACGGGTCGGACATGCTCGCCTCGGTCCGCATCTGGGCGGTGAAGGGAAAGGTCTATTCGGTGACCCGCCGCCCGCTGCTGGCGACGGATGCCGTGCGGCAGGAGGTGGAGAAGGGCGCGATCAACGATCCCGGCGACCTGATCACCGCCTTCGCCACCGCGATCACCGGCGACATGGACCCCGACGTCGCCAATCTGGGCGACGAACTCGACGGGTGCGAGGAGCAGCTGGACGAACACCGCGTCTTCCAGTTGCGCCGCACGGTCAGCCGGGTGCGCGTCGCCGCGATCGGTTATCGCCGCTTCCTCAATCCGCAACGCGCCGCACTCGAAAAGCTGGCCGCGCTGCCCGGCGACTGGCTGGCCGCCGACGACCGGCTGCATTTGTCCGCCGCCGCCGACCGTGCGGCGCGCATGGCCGAGGAGCTGGAATCGATCCGCGAACGCTCCGCGCTGATCCACGAGACGCTGAGCGACATGCGCGCGGAACAGATCGACAATCGCGCGCTGGTCATCTCGATCGTAGCGATGGTGTTCCTGCCGTTGACCTTCATCACCGGGCTTTACGGGATGAACGTCAAGAACCTGCCCTATGCCGACGAAAGCTGGGCATTCGACGCGATCCTGGGTGCCTGCACGCTGATCGCGGTGGGGATCGTCATCTATTTCGTGCAGAAACACTGGTTCCGGCGGTAACTGCGGGCTTCGGCATCGCGCAGCGTGACCGGATGCCGGATGTCGAAGGCCGCGTTTAGTTGCCCTTCTTCGGCGCGTTCATCTTGCGCACCATGTCCCATGCCTCGGCAATGTCGGCGATGCTGCCGGCGACGTTGCGGAACACCTGCGGGTCCTGTTCGAGCGAGCCGTCGACGATCTGGCGTCGCGCGCCCGCGTAGAGCTTGGCGAAGGTGATCGACATCTCGCCGCCATGGTCGAAGTCGAGCCCCGCCTCGAGCGCGAACAGGATCGCGGTGGCGCGCGTCACCCGCTCGCTCTTGCGCGCGAGCTGGCCATGTTCGGTCGCCCAGGCGGCCGAGCGCAGCGCGGAGATCAGTTCCTCGTAGAGAAGCTGGACGAGCGCGGGGCCGTCCGCCGTCGCGGTCCGACCGACGACGTCGATCTGGCGATAGGTGGCGGCAGGATCGGCCAATAGTCCGGTAGCATAGGCCATATCAGTTGCTGCTCTTCGTCCACATGTTGACCTGCTGGGTCAGGAAGCTCTGAACCGACTTGTAGCTCGAGACGCGCGCATTCATCGCGGCGAACTGTGCCGTCATCCGGTCCTGCGTCGATGTCTGGTCGTCGGTCAGATTGCTCTGGGCGAGCTGGTTGGCGCTCTGGTCCTGGGCGAGCTGCTTCGACGTGGCGCCCAGGCCATAGACGGTGCTGGTCGCCGCCATCTGGATGTTGTTCAACTGCGCCGACAGGCCGATCAAATTGTCGCCGCTGCTCTGGAACATCTGTTCGACGGCATCGGGATATTGCGCCATCACCTGCGACAGGCGCGCCGAGTCGACCTTGAGCGTGCCGTCCCGGTTGGTCCCGACGCCCAGATCGGCGAGCGTCTTGGGCCCCGGCGTCGAACTGTCGCCCGGCACGATCTTGGACGTGGTCAGCCGCGCCAGCGATTGTTGCAGCGAACGCGCAGCCACGCTGCTGCGCAGGTCGCCGGTCTGCGGATCGAGCGTCTTGTTCAGCTCGACCATCTTGTCGTTATAGGTCAACACGAAGTCCGACACGACCGAAGTCAGCGCGGCGGTGGGGCGCGTGCCGGTCAGCGACACGGGCGCGGTCGACACCGCGTTCAGCGTCATCGCCACGCCGGGGATCAAGTCGCTGAAGCTGTTGGTCGCACGCTGCACCGACACGCCGTCGACGGTCATCTGGGCATTGCCGGCGGTAGCCGCGCTGCGCGTGCTGGTCGCGCCGTTGCCGACCGCGAAGTTGGACAGGCCGGGCGTTGCGCCCTCGCTGGCGGTGACGGTGAAGCTGTTCGCGGCGCCGGTCGGCCCGCTGAAGGACAGATACGCTTTGCCGTTGACGTCCGAGATGACCGACGCGGTCACGCCGGTCTTGGCCGCGTTCACCTTGCTGGCGATATCGTCGAGCGTCGGGCTGGTGCCGTCGGGGAAATTGATGTCGACCGCCGTGTTCGATCCGACCTTGATGGTCAGCTTGCCCGTGCCCATCGCCGCGGTGCGGTCATAGCTGGTATTGGTGACGTTGGTCTGCGCGGTGGCCAGCGCGGTGACGGTGATCGACTTGGACAGGCCCGCCAGCTTGGCACCGGATTGCGTCGTCACGCTCAGCACGCCCGAATTGCTGCTGGTCGCCTGGGTCGCCAGCGTGCCGCCCTTGGCCAGCGAGGCGAGCGAGCTGGCAAAGTCGGTGATCGAGCTCATGACGGTCGAGGTCGCCGAGATCTGCGCGGTCAGCGTGCTGGCCTTGGCCTTCAACGCGGCGGTGCGGGCGGCGAACTGCGCCTGGACCAGCGAGGGGACGAGCGACGACAGGTCGATGCCCGACCCCGTCTGCAGCGAGTTGAACAGCGCCTGCGCGGCGGTCTTGGTCGCGTCCGTCGTCGACGGCGTGGGCGTCGGGGTGGCGGTCGACGAGGAAGTGGAAGAAATGGTCGTCATCGACGGCGCTCCGACACGGGTACGTCATCGGTAACGACCGGCGCGGGTCGGGCTTTAGGGCGATGCGACGAAGCGAGTGGAATCAGTACGGACCTCATGATGCGAGCTGGCCGTTTTCGTCGAAGCGCGCCTCGACCGGGACCTCGACCGGCGGCTGGGCCGTGCCGCCCGCACCCGCGTTGAGGCCGAAGACGAAGGCGAGGATGACCGCGATCGCCTGGTACAGGTCGGGGCGCACCTCCTGCCCCTCGCGGCTGGTGTAATAGACGGCGCGGGCGAGCTGCGGATATTCCAGCACGGGCGTGGCATATTCGGCCGCCATCTCGCGAATGGCGAGCGCGGTCGCGCCGCGCCCCTTGGCGACCACCACCGGCACCTCGTCCTGGCCGCGTTCGTACCGCAGCGCGACCGCGAAATGGGTAGGGTTGGTCAGGATGACATGCGCCTCCTGCACCGCCGCGCGGACCGCACGATGCGACATCTCGCGTTGCTTGGCGCGGATATGCGCCTTGGCCTCGGGGTTGCCCTCGGCCTCCTTATGCTCGTCCTTGACCTCCTGCTTGGTCATCTTGAGCTTCGAGAACAGCTGGAAGATCTGCAGCGGCACGTCGAACCCGGCGATCAGGATCAGGCCGAACCCCATCACCAGCAGGATGGTGATGAAGGTGCCGCCCAGCTGTCCGATCGCCCCGTTGATGTCGCTCTGCGCCAGGCCCAGCGTCGGGCGCGTGGTGCGCCACAGCATGTACGCGCCGATCACACCGAGCAGCACGACCTTCAGCAGCGACTTGCCGAGTTCGGTCCAGCCCTGCATCCCGAAGATGCGCTTCAGGCCCGAGGCGGGGTTCAGCTTGGACGGCTTGGGCGCGATGGCCTTGGGATTGAAGCGCAGCGAGCCCAGCCCGGCCTGCGACGCGACGGTCGCGACGATGGTGATCGCGAACAGCGACGCCATCGAGGGCAGCAGCTTCCACCCCGCCTCCATCAACGGGCGAAACGGCTCGAAATCCTCGACATCGGCATGGGTGAACTGGAAACTCGTCGCCATCACCGCCTTGCACGCGCCCAAAAGGGTGGGCCCTGCGAACATCAGCCAGGCGATACCCGCCATCATCACCAAAGCCGCCGCCAGGTCCTTGCTGCGCAGGATCTGCCCGTCGTCGCGCGCTTTGTCGCGACGCTTTTGGGTTGGGGCTTCTGTCTTTTCGCCGCCCTCCGACATCAGCCGAGCACCAGCGTGACGGTGGCGGCAAGCCCTTCGCGGATGATGACCAGCATATAGTCACCCATGGCGGGGAAGGCGACGGCGATGGCGATGACGCCGATGGTGAGCGCGGCGGGCAGGCCCACCGAGAACAGGTTGAGCGAGGGCGCGGCGCGGCTCATCATGCCCATCACGAGGTTCAGGCAAAGCAGCAGGAAGCCGACCGGCAGCGCTAGCAACAGGCCCGCCAGGAAGGCATAGCTGCCGAACAGCGCGATCGCACGGAATTGCGCCGGGTCCATCCAGGCCCTGCCGGGGGGCAGCGCGTCATAGCTTTTGACGATCGTGTCGACGAGGACGAGGTGCCCATCGACGGACAGGAACAACAGGGTCAGCATGACCGTGAAGAACTGGCCCAGCGCCTGGGTCGAACGACCGTTGAGCGGGTCGATCGTGGACGCGAAGCTGATGCCCATCGACCCGCCGATCAGCTCGCTGGCGACCAGGGGGGCGGTGAAGGCGACCTGCAGGATCAGGCCGAGCGCGAGACCCACGATCACCTCGGCCACCACCGCCATGATGGTGGGCACCGCGAAGATCACGGGCGGCGGCACGACGGGGTGCGCCAGGTTCACCAGAAAGGCGATGGCCCCGGCCAGGCTGATCCGCACGGGCAGGGGGATCGACACCGCGCCGAAGACGGGCGCGGTGATGAACGCCGCCCCGACCCGGATCATGATGAACAGGATCGCCCAGGCCTGTGGCTCGATCGAGAGGCCGAAGCCCAGCATGTTATTTTACCCAGACCTTCACTTTACCAAGTCCGGGATGCGCTCGAACATGCTGACGGTGAAGTCGCTGAGCAGGCCCATGATCAGGCTGCCGAAGATCAGGATCGAGACGGCCACGACGATCAGCTTGGGCACGAACGACAGGGTCTGTTCGTTGATCGAGGTGGCGGCCTGTACCATGCCGATGACCAGGCCTGATACCAGCACCGGCAGCAGGATGGGGGCGGCGGCCAGCGCCAGCACCCACATGGTCTGGTTGGCCAGCGTCAGGAAATATTGGGCGTCCATGATGCTCGCATGCTTCCGTGGGAGGGATTCCCGTGGCCTTCGACTGCGCTCAGGCTGAACGGATTATGGGGCCAAAATGGTTAATGAAGGCCTGTCGTCCGGCACCGAACTCATTCGTCCCGTGGAAGGGGAGGTGGCGCGCGCAGCGCGTCGGAGGGGTGTCACCCTCCCGATAGCGCGACACCCCTCCACCAGCTTTGCTGGTCCCCCTCCCCTTGCCGGAGAGGAATTAGGGGGGCACCCCCTATGTCGCGAAACTGTTGGCCAGGCTGCCCATGGTCAGCGCCCATCCGTCGACCAGCACGAACAGCAGCAGCTTGAACGGCAGCGAGATGATCGAGGGCGACAGCATCATCATGCCCAGCGCCATCAGGACGGTCGCGACGACCAGGTCGATGACGATGAAGGGCAGGAAGATCAGGAAGCCGATCTGGAACGCGGTCTTCAGCTCCGAGGTGACGAAGGCGGGGAGCAGCACGGCATAGGGAATGTCGTTGGGGCTGGCATAGGGACCCGATTTCGCCATCTCGGCGAACATCGACACGTCCTTGATCCGGGTCTGCTTGGCCATGAAGGCGTGCAGCGGCGCACCGGCGGCCTTGATCATCTCGGTGCCGGGCAGGCGTCCTTCGGCATAGGGCTGGATTGCCTGGGTGTTCATCTGGTTGATGGTCGGGGCCATGATGAACAGCGACAGGAACACCGACAGGCCGATCAGCACCTGGTTGGGCGGAGTCTGTTGCAGGCCCATCGCCTGGCGCAGGATGGCGAGCACGATGACGATCCGGGTAAAGCTGGTCATCATCAGGATGATGCCCGGCAGGATCGTCAGCAGGCCCATGATGATCAGGACCTGGAGCGACAGGCTCAGCGAGCCCGAGCCGCCATTGGCGCCGCCGCCCAGCTGGCCGATCGCGCGGTCGACCGCGTCGCCGACGCCCGGTGCGGGTGCGGGTGCGGCGGCGGGAGCGGCGGCCGGTGCGGCCTGGGCAAAGGCCGGCATCGCGATGACCAGCGCCAGCAGCAGCGCCAGCACGATCCACAGCGGCTTCAGGCTGCGGCGCGCCGCACCGGCATCCTGCGTGCGGATCAGCGCGGGGCCGGTGCCCCGGCGGGTCACGGAAATGCTCATTGGTCGAACTTCTTGGGCGCGAAGCGGGAGACGAAGTCGGGACGGCGCGGCATGGTCGGTTCCATCGGCGTCGGCGTGACCGGCGTGACCGGGCCCTTACCCTCGACCTTGTCGACCAGCTGGACACCGCCGCGCCCGACCGAGACGAGCAGGTTGCGCCCCTCGAACTCGATGACCGCCAGGCGCAGGCCGGGCGAGATCATCATCGTTTCGCGGACATGGATCAGCCGCGTCGCCGGGCGGCCCGGCATCCGGGTCTCCAGGCGACGCCACAGATACAGGCAACCGATCATCAGGCCGCAGATCAGCGGCAGCAGGACGACCAGCTTCAGGATGTAGGACCAGAGCATCGTGGGATCAGCCGCGCTTGTCGGGGTTGACCAGCTCGGTCATGCGCACGCCGAACCGGTCGCCGACCGTCACAACTTCGCCGCGCCCGATCAGCGTGCCGTTGACCAGCACGTCGAGCAACTCGTTGGCCTGGCGGTCCAGTTCGATCACGCTCGATTCGGACAGCGCCAGCAGCTCGCGCAGCGTCAGCTGGGTCGAGCCGATCTCGACGGTCAGCTTGACGTCGACGTCCTGGAGCAGCCGGAAATTGGCGGCGACCGACGTGTCGACGGGGAAGCCCCCGGCCATATCGTTCATTGTTGGTGTCCTTCAAAGGATTGCGCGAGCGACTCGGGCGAGCGGGCGAGCGAGGTGAGCTGGACGGCGGCGCGGCCATTGGCGGTGCCGACCGTGCCGGTGCCCAGCAGGTCGCCGCCCACCATCACCGGCACTTCCGGGCCGAAGCTGATGGGGATCACGTCACCGATCTTCAGGTCCATCAGGCGGCTGAGCGGCACGACGGGTTCGGCGAGGACCGAGCGGACCGGGAAGCGCACCGTCATCACCGCGCGCGTCAGGTCGCCACGCCAGGTCGGATGCGCCTCGCCCTTGTTGTCGACGACCTTGCCGGTAAGGGCGGAGCCGTGCGGCTTCAACGCGCTGACCGGATACAGGATGTCGAGCATCGAGGGGCGGCGATCCTGGCGGGCCAGGCCGAAACGGGTGACGATCATCGCATCCTCGCCCTCGATCCCCGACAGCAGGGCGGGCGAGGATTCGGTGCGACCGGCGCGGAAGTCGAGCTTGGCGAGCGAGTCCCAGGCGTTGCGCATCGGCGTGGCCATCATGCCGCCCAGCTGGGTCATCATCGCCTCGGCCGCGGGCGAGAATTCGGGCGGCAGGGGATCGGGAACCGCGCCGGTGCCGCCGAAGAACAGGTCGATCAGCGACATGCCGAACCCGCCCTCGATGACGACCAGCGCCTGGGCATCGGCGGAAATGCCGTTCAACGACGACATGACCATCGGCATCCAGGCGCTCAGCCCGTCGCCGCGCTCGGCCCGGTAATCCGAGAAGCGCTGGACGACCAGCGGCTCGGCCCAGCAGCGCAACTCTTCGCGAAGGAGCGATTCGAACAGGCCGCGCAGCGTCCGCGCCAGTCGCGCGGACAGATGCTGCATCGTGTGGAGATCGCCGAACGGGTTGATCTTGTGCGAGCCCAGCACCCCGTGATCAGCGACATACTGATCCCGCGGACGTTCGCGACGTTCAACCTGAGGGGCGGCGTTAACCATGCCTCACTGAACAACAAAATTGGTAAAGTAGACGTTAGCGACGCCGCCGAATCCCTCCTTTTGGCGAAGAATCTCGTTGATCGCGTCGACCAGGCGGCGCTGGAGCTGCCGCTTGCCGTCGCCGGACGTCACCATGTCCTCGCTGGCATCGCCCAGCGTCATCAGCACCGCCGAGCGGACCGCCAAGTCGTTGGTCTTCAGATTGTTGATGACCGTGTCGTCATAGGGGGTCGAGATGGCCAGCCCGACCTGGACGATATGGATCGAGTCGCGCAGGTTCGAGGTGAAGTCCTTGGGCAGCTGGTAATAGTTGGACGCATAGCGCTCGCCGCCATCGCCCACCGGCGTCTTCATGCCGACATTCTCGTGTGTACCGCCGCCTTCGCCGCCCTCGCCATGGCCGCCACCTTCGCCGCCGCCATGACCGCCTTCGCCCCCTTCACCTTCGGCTCCGGCGCGCTTCTGCTCGGCCTTGGGCACCAGCTTGGGGCCGGGATGGCTGGCATCGGCCTCGGCTTCCTCATGGCCCGCCTTGTCGGCCTTCGCGCCGTGGCCGCCGATCAGGCCCGAACTGGCGGCATAGAGCCCGGCACCGACGCCACCGCCCAGCAGGACGAGGACGCCGACGACCATGACGATGATCTTGCCGAGCTTGCCCTTCTTCTTCTTGGGCGCATCATCGGTGGGCGTGTCTTTCGCGTCGCTCATAGTTCAGTTCCTCAGGCGATTCGGATGGATGGGGTGGAAGGCGAGGCGGTCGGGGACGATCCGACCGATTCCTCGCCGAAGAGGGAGGTGCCGCTGCCGCGCGGCCGTGACGGGATCACCGGCGCGGGCTGGGCGGGGGGACGCTGGTCGCGCAGCGACTGGCCCATGTCGAACCCGCTCGCCATGCCGCCGCCCGTACCACCGGACGCCACCGCCACATCGCCCAGCCGCATGCCCTTGTCCTCGGCCAGCCGGGTGAGCTGGCCCTGCGCATCGGCGAGCATCGCGGCGGTGCCGGCATGGTCGGCGGTGAAATGGATATGGGTCGCGCCGTCATCCTGGCGAATCGCCACCGCGATGCCGCCCAGCGCGTCGGGCGACAGCTGGATCCGGGTGTCGGCGGTGGCTGCATCCTCGCGCATGCGGTCGATGCGTTCGATCATGCCCTGCGGCCAATGCGCCTGCGTCATGTCGAGCGGCGGCTGGTCGGGTGCGCTGGCGGACGCCACGGGGCGGGTCAGGTCGGTTGCGGCCAGCGCGGCCGGGTCGATCGCCGCGGTGGTCGGCCGGGCGGGGTCGTCCAGCGGATCCTCGTCGCGAACCGGCGTCGCCGCCCCGCGCAGCGCGCCCGCCAGCAGGCCGATCGTCGCGGTCGCCTGTGCCGGTTGGGTCACGCTCAGCGGGCCGCTGGGCAGCGTAGCCAGCGGCGGCGGTGCCGTCTCGGGCGTCGTGGCCACCGGCATGGCGACCAGCCGGAAGGCGGGCATATTCGCGGACGGTGCCGGATTCGCGGTGGTCGTCATCGGCGTCGCCGGGCCAGTGGCGGCCGCGTCCGGCATGGCGGGCAGCGCGATCGATGGCGTGCCCGCCGAAGACGGCATGGCCGCGACCATGGGACCGGCCGAAGGGGTGGGAACTAGGCCCAGCGAAGAGGTGTCGGCCGTCGCCTGACGCAGCGATGCAAAGACCTTCGATGCTGCCACGGGGCCGGTCGTCGCACGGGCGGCGGGTGGAATTGCGGGCGTCGGCGCGGCTGCGACCGGCGCTGCATCGGGCGTCGCGTCGGGCGTGGGTGCCATCGCGAACGGTATGACGGCTGCGTCGGGCAGGATGGGCGTGGCGATGGCTGGTCCGGGTGCGTTACCGGGCTCGTCGTCGTCCTTGGTCGCCAACGGATCGCTCGGGGTATCGGTATCTCCGGTCGGTTCGTCGTCGGTGGCCGTCTGAATAAGCTTGTCGGGCCGCGGCGCACCATCGCTTGGCATCGCCTTCGCGACGGACCGGGTAGCAAGCGGCGTGACGGTGACCGCTCCGGCCGCGACAGGCGCAGCGGAAACGGGCTCACCGGCAACTACCTGGGCCGTGACGGGCGCGGCGCTCGGGCTATCCGCCCGGACGGCGGGCATGACCGGCAAGGAAGGCGCGGGGGTCGGCAAGCCGTTGCCGGGCAATGCCGCCATCGGAGCCTCGGGCATTGCCGCACCGTCGATCGCGCCCGCTGCGGGCTTGGAAGCGAGCGGCATGCCCGTGTCGCCCCCGGGCGGCGGCACGACCACGCTGGCGGTCAGAAAGTCAGCGAATTTCGGGGGTTGCCCGGCCGCGCCCGTGGCATCGGGCCGCGATCGGAGCGAGGTCGCCCGGCTGGGCGAGGACGCGTCGGGCGAAAGGAAAGAGGGGATGGCTGACATGATAGGACACCGTCAGCAAGGATCGTGCCGGTTGTGATCCCGGTCCGGACCCCGCCCCAGGCCGCCGCGCGAACCGGCGGCGGGCATGTCCTCCAGCGCGCGCATCTCGGCGCGGATGGCGGCGACGCGGGCCCGTTCGAGCAGCTTTTCGACGGCGGTCTGGTCGCGCTTGGCCTCGCGCGTCTGTTCGGCGGCCTGGGCGGCGCGCTGTTCGGCGGCGGCGACCCGCGCGGTGGCGGCATCGGCCGATTCGAGCAGGCGTCCGCGAAAATGCGCGCGCGCCATCAATCCGGCGGCGGCGGTCGGCGGTGCGGCGACCGGCGACACCGCCTCGACCAGCTGGGCGATACGCTGCGACAGGGACTGCTCGGTCGAGACGCGTTCCTGCGCCCGCGCTTCCTCGGCGCGGGTCAGGTTCAGTTGCAGCGTGCGGACCCGGTGCAGCCGGTTGAGCATCGCCTGCTGGCGGTCGGCCATGGTGCGTCAGGCCCCCGCCTGGCCGAACACGCCGACCAGCTCCTCGACCGCATGGTCGAGCGGCACGATCTCGTCGGCATCCTGGCGGATATATTCCATCACCGCCGGGTGGCAGGCGATGGCGGCGTCGATCGCGGGGTCGGCGCCCGCGCGGTACGCACCCATCAGCACCAGGTCGCGATTTTCCTCATAGGTCGCCAGGTGACGACGCAGCGTGCGCGCGGCCATGGCGTGGGGCTTGCCGACGATGTCGGTCATCACGCGGCTGACCGAGGGACCGATATCGATCGCCGGATAGACGCCGCGCTCGGCGAGATGGCGGTTCAGCACGATATGCCCGTCCAGGATCGAGCGCGCCGAGTCGACGACCGGGTCGTTGCCGTCGTCGCCATCGGCCAGCACGGTATAGATGGCGGTGATCGAACCGGTGCCATGCGCATCGGCACCCGCCCGCTCGATCAGGTTGGGCAGCATCGCGATGGCCGAGGGCGGATAGCCGCGCGCCGAGGCGGGCTCGCCCAGCGCCAGCCCGATCTCGCGACCGGCATGGGCGACGCGGGTCAGCGAATCCATGATCAGCAGGACCTTCTTGCCCTCTGCACGGAACGCCTCCGCAATGGCGGTGGCGCGCAGGGCGCCGCGAATACGCAGCACCGGCGAGTGGTTGGCGGGGACCGCGACCACGACCGAGCGCGCGCGGGCCTCGCCCGCCACCTTGGTTTCCAGAAAGTCGGCGACCTCGCGGCTGCGTTCGCCGATCAGGCCGATGACGATCACGTCGGCGCGCGCGGCACGCACCATCATGCCCAGCAGCACCGACTTGCCGACGCCCGAGCCCGCCATGATGCCGACGCGCTGGCCCTGGCCGATTGTCAGCAGGCCGTTGATCGCGCGCACCCCGACGTCCAATGGCTCGCGCACCCGACCGCGGTCGAGCGGCGACTGCATACGGCCCGCCAGCGGCCAGCGACCCGCGCCGCGAATGGGGCCCAGGCCGTCGATCGGCTTGCCCGACCCGTCGACCACGCGGCCCAGCATCGCCGCACCGACCTCCGCTTCGCCGGGAGGGCCGAGCGGGCGCACCGGCGCGCGCGGCAACAGGGGGGCGGGGCCGCCCAGGTTCATCAGGAGGGTGCGGCCGTTGCGAAAGCCGATCACCTCGGCCTCGACCCGTTCCTCGGGCTTGTCGCCGATCGCGCAGACGGTGCCGACCGGCAGCGACAGGCCGACCGCTTCCATCAACAGTCCGTCATAGGAGGACAGGCGACCGCACACGGTGGCGCGCGGCGCGAAATCGGCCTGGGCCAGCGTTTCCAGATAATCGGCGGTGAATCGATTCAGCATGATGGAACCGGAACCTTGTCCATGACGGCGGCCAGCTGATCCAGCCACAGGCGCGGCCCGTCCTCGACGATGGTCGAGGCGCTCTCGAGCACGAAGCTGCCGCGTTCGATGGTCGGATCACCGACCGGAAAGATGGTCTGCGGCAGGCGTCCGTCGAGCAGTGCGACATCCTCAGGGTGAACGCGCAACATGGCCGATTCCTGCGTGTTGGTCAGCAGGTCGATCGCACCTTCGATGCGGGTGGCCAGACGGTCGGCATCGACGCCGATCTCGCCCACCAGCCGGGTGACGAGCGTCATGACGGTGTCGCGCAACTGGCCCGCCATCAGTTCGCGATCGACGCGCGAGGTCAGCGCCTGGGCGATACCCTCGATCAACTGGCCATCGCGCGCCTGCCCCTCGACCAGCGCCTGGAATTCGGCGGTGGCGGCATCGACCCCGGCGGCATAGCCCTCGGCATAACCGGCGGCGCGGGCCGTCGCGATCGGATCGGCGGCGGGCTCGGCATTGTCGTCGCACGCGGCGAACGGATCCCAGCCCTCGGTCGGGTCCTCGGCGCGGTTGACCGGGTGGAAGTGGCGGGGCCGGACCTCGGCGGCGGGATCGGGTGCTGTCTGGCCGCCCGGCATGGGCGCGCGCGCGCGGAACGAGAACGGCTCGGCATTCAGGTCGATGCCCAGCCCGGCGAGACCCGGCATGTCGGTCCGGGAAAAGCCGCCCGGTGGCACGAACGCCTGTTGCAGCGCGGCCGCCGCCGCGTTCTGGCGCGCGGAGAAACCCGCGATGAAATCAGACATAATCGTCCTCGCCCCCGCCCATCATGATCGTGCCTTCCTTGGCCAGGTTACGCGCGACGGCGATCATCGCCTTCTGCGCTTCCAGCACCTCGGTCAGCTTCATCGGCCCGCGACCTTCGATCTCGTCGCGGATGCCCGTCGCCGCCCGCGCCGACATGCAGCCCAGGAAGCGTTCGCGTGCCACCTCGTCCGCGCCCTTCAGCGAGCGGATCAGCACTTCGCCGTCGACGTTGCGGATGAGGGTGCCCAGATTCTTGTCGTCCATCTCGAGCAGGTTCTCGAAGATGAACAGCGCCTCCTCGATCTGCTTGGCGACGTCGCGGTCGATCTTGAACAGCTTGGGCATGACCCGCTGTTCGGTCGCCTTGCGCGCGCTCGACAGGATCTTGGCGGCTTCGCGCGATCCGCCCATGGCCAGGCCGTTGCCGCCGCCGCCCGCACCACCGCCACCGCCGCCGGCGCGCCGTTGCAGGACCGCGTTCAGCGTTTCGACCGCCTGCGGGGTCACCGGACCCAGCCGGGCGACGCGGTGCAGGATATCGGGCTGCATGATCTCGGGCAGCAGTTCGAGCACCTGGCCCGCGACGGCCGGATCGCAGTTCGCGATGATGACCGCGCCGATCTGGGGATGTTCCTTCTCGACGATCTTGGCGATGTCGGCGGCGTCCAGCCAGTCGAGCATGTCGATCTCGCACTGCGCCTCGGGCGGGATGATGCGCGACAGCACGGTGTCGGCCCGCTCGGGGCCGAGCGCGCGGGTCATCATGTTCTCGACCATCGGCTTGGGCTCGAAGGCGATCGAGGTGCGGGCACGGGCCGCGCCGACGAAATTGTCGAGCACGGCGTCGACCTCGTTCTCGCTGACGTCGGCGATCGAATACATGGCGCGGCCCAGTTCGCGCACCTCGTCCGGGTCCAGCTTCTGCAGGATGGCGGCGGCCTCGGCCTCGCCCACCAGCATCATCAGGACCGCGGCACGCTCGACGCCCGTATAGGTCCGCGTATCGGTGGCGGTTGTCACGCGGCCTCCTCCGACGTGCGGATCATGTCACGAACGGCGAGTGCGGCGCGCGCGGGGTTGTCGCGGGTAAAGCCGCGCACCTTGACGATGCGGTCGTCGAGATGGGTCGACTGTTCGATATCGTCCAGGGTCACGGGCGGCAGCACCGACGGCTCGGCGGGCGCGGCCAGCGCCGGGTTCATCCTGGCGATGTCGATCCCGGCGGCCGACAGCGCGGCAAGCGCGGCGGCGTCGAGCGGCACGGCGACCCCTTCGGCATTCATCACCATCGGCGCGCCGTCGGCACCGGTCAGGATCTGGCCGGGTGCACCGTCGGCGGCGCCCATGGGCAGCGCGTTGGCCGCGGGTTCTTCCTTCTTCTTGGTCATCGCCTTGACCAGCGGCCGCACGCCGAGCAGCAGGACGAGGAGCGCGATGACCAGCGCGGTCGCGTTGCGCGCGGCCACCGGCATCCAGCTGGCATCGTACCAGGCGCGCTTGTCCTCCATACCGGCATCGGCGAACTTGCGGCTGATGACGGTGACGTTGTCGTTGCGCTGCTGGTCGAAACCGACCGCCGACTTCACCAGGTCGGAAATCTGGGAGATTTCCATCTGGCTGCGCTTGCCGGTGGCGGGATCGCGCAGCAGGACCGCGACGGTCAGCCGCTTGATCGACCCCGGCGCGGCGCGCGTCACCGACACCTGCTTGTTCAGGTCATAGGCGCGCTGATAGGCGTCGGACTGTTTTTCCGGGTTCACGCCCGGGCCACCGGCGACCGGCTTGCCATCGGCGGGCGGCGCACCGCTCGCGCCGTTGGCGGCCTGCGGCTGCTGCAGCATGCTGGCGGGCGGCGGCGTGTTGGACAGTGCGCCCGGAATACCGCCCGGCGTCGTCGGGTCCTTCTGGTTGCCGGTCCAGTTGCCGGTTTCGGCCCGCAGCGCGCCGTCCTTGTCGTAACGTTCGCTGGTCGCGCTCGTCTCGTCCAGATTGACGTCGGCCTGCACCTCGGCGGTGAAGTTGCCCGCGCCGACCAGCGGGGTCAGCAGCTGGACCAGCTGGGTGCGGTACTTCTCTTCCAGGCGACGCTGGAAATCGATGCGGCGATCGTCGCCGGCCGCACCCTCGCCCCCCTTCTTGGACAGGAGCGCACCCATCTGGTCGACGACGGTCACGTCCTCGGGCTTCATGCCCGGCACCGACGAGGCGACGAGGTTGATGATCGACTGGACCTGCGCCTCCGACAGCGAGCGCCCGGCGTTGAGCTTGAGCACCACCGAGGCCGAGGGCGAGGACTTGTCGCGGATGAAGGGCGAGGCGTCGGGCGTGGCGAGGTGCACGCGCGCTTCGGCGACGGCGTCGATCTCCTGGATCGAGCGGGCGATCTCGCTCTCGCGCGCCTGGCGAAGGCGTTCGCCCTCAACCGCGCGGCTGACGCCCATCGGCAACTGGTCGAGGATCGCGTAACCGCCGGGCGCCTGCTTGGGCAGGCCCTGACCCGCCAGCAGCATCCGCGCCTTGGCGTAATCCTCCTCGTTCACGGTCAGCGCGCCGGTGCCGTCGTTGATCTTGCTCTTGATGTTCGCGGTGGACAGCGCCGAGGTGACGGCCTGCTTGTCCGCGTCCGACAGATTTTCGAACAGCGTCTTCTGCGGCGGGCTGGACAGCGCCATCCAGGCCAGCGCGGCGGCCGCGATCAGCCCGACGAGCAGCGCCATCGGCGCGGAACGGCGGACCGCGGGCTGCGCCATGACCGACTTGATCTGGCGAAGCGGGTTGGCGAACTTTTCCGGCAAAGGCGGCAGGGCCGGTGCGGGATTGGTCGATGCGGGGGTGAGGGCAGTGCTCATCTTACACCGGCATGCTCATGATGTCCTTATAGGCGGACAGGAGTTTGTTGCGGACCTGCAGCGTGGCCTCGAACCCGACCGATGCCTGCTGGCGCGCCATCATCACCTTGGCGATGTCGACGGTCTCGCCGCGTTCATAGGATTCGGAGAGTCGGGCGGCCTGTTGCTGGCCTTCGTTCACGCCCTTCAGCGCGGTCTCCAGCGTGTCGGCGAAGGTCGCCGGGGCCGCGGGAGCTTGAGTCGAGGCGGCCTGTGCCGCCTGGTTGGCACCGGCCTGGCTTGCCGCCTTCAGCGCTTGATTGCGTTCCAGGATCTGGGCGCGAAGCGCCATCACCCGGTCGACGCTCATTGCGCCGCCGATGCCACCGACGCTCATGCCATCACGGCCCGGCTAGACGGGCGGATGATCTCTTCGCCCTGCTCGCGCGCCTTGGCCAGGCGGTAGCGCAGGGTACGCTCCGAGATGCCCAGGCGCTTGGCGGTCTCGACCCGGTTGCCGCCGCATGCGGCCAGCATGTCGCGGATCGCGGCGAATTCGCTCATCTGCACGACCTTGCCCAGCGTGGCTTCCGCGGTCGTCACGGTCAGCGGCTCGTCGTCCAGGTCGTTGGCGATCATCGGGCGGTCGAACACGATATGCTCGGGCTCGATGGTCGCACCGCCCGCGAAGAGCAGCGCGCGCTGGATCACATTCTCCAGCTCGCGGACATTGCCGGGCCAGTTGTGCATGGCCAGCTTGTCGATCGCGGCCGTGCTCGGCCACGGAATGGCGGTGCGACCGGCGGCATGGCGCAGGATCATCGTCGCGGCGAGCGCGGGGATGTCCATGCGACGCTCGCACAGCGACTTGGTGGTCAGCGGAAAGACCGACAGGCGGTAGTAAAGGTCGGCGCGGAACCGGCCTGCCGCCACTTCGGCCTGCAGATCGCGGTTGGCACAGGCGATGACGCGGACGTCGACCGACTGCGGCATCGACGCGCCGAGCGGGATCACTTCGCGCTCCTGAAGGACGCGCAGCAGCTTGGCCTGCAGCTGAAGCGGCATTTCGGCAATCTCGTCGAGCAGCAGCGTGCCGCCGTCCGCCGCGCGGAAGAAACCTTCGCCCGCCTGCGCCGCACCGGTGAACGCGCCCTTCTGGTGACCGAAGAGCAGCGCCTCGAGCATCGATTCGGGCAGCGCGGCGCAGTTGATCGCGACGAACGGCTTGTTCGCGCGGGCGGACTGGGCGTGGATGGTGCGGGCGACCACTTCCTTGCCGGTGCCGGTGGGGCCGTTGATCAGGACGGTGATGTCCGACTGGGCCACGCGCTCGGCCAGGGTGAACAGCGCCAGGCTTTCCGGGTCGGCGGCGGTCGGCATCTGCGGACCGGCAACGAGGGCGCGCACGACGCTGTTGCCGACGCCTGCCTCGCTGCTTGGATAGGTGACCGTGATCGGCTGGCCGCCCTGCATCGGGGTGATCGAGGCGACGGGGCCGTCGGTCACGATCACGGTGCGGGTCGGATGGGTGACCATGTCGCCCGGTGCCAGCAGGAACATATCCCCGGCCTGGGGCGCAGCGCCGGGTTCGGCAAGGGCCAGACCTTGGGCGCGCAAAGCGGAAATCAGCGCGTATTTCTGCTTAACCAGCGCGGGGGAGGGGTGAATCGACGGCATCGGCGACAAGTCCTTTCGTGACTTCGCAATGCCCTTTCCTTGGTAAAGTGCGGGTTAATGCGGCAATCGTTGCGGCAAGTTTTTTCCGCGCGCGATGCGCCCGCCTGCGCCGGGGCGGGGGCAGGGGCGCGCCAGCCCGCCCGCTCGCCCGTGAAACGGCAAAACCGGCAAAACTTAAGGGCAGGAAATTGCCGTTTGGCGGCTAAAACCTGCCGGAATGCGGCCGTTCTTCATTTCGACGGCTCGAGGGTCCCAGCGGACAACGAGGGGACCGTCGGGAAATTTGGAGGACGAACCATGACTGTTATCGCCACGAACATCAGCGCCCTGCGTGCCACTGCTGCCAACAACATGGCGTCGAACGCCCTGAACACCTCGATGAACCGCCTGTCGACCGGCAAGCGCATCAACTCGGCAGCGGACGACTCGGCAGGCCTGGCGATTTCGGCATCGATGACGTCGCAGATCCGCGGCATGGCGCAGGGTATCCGCAACGCCAATGACGGCATCTCGATGGCGCAGACCGCCGAAGGTGCGCTGGACGAGGTCAACAACATGCTGCAGCGGATGCGCGAACTGAAGGTGCAGTCGTCGAACGACAGCTACCAGGCGACCGACAAGACCAACATCCAGAACGAACAGGCCGCCCTGGCCGTGCAGATCAACAGCGTGGTCAGCAACACCACCTTTAACGGCAAGGCGCTGTTCAACGCCGCGGCTGCCACCGGCTTCAACATCCAGACGGGTGCCAGCTCGGCGGATGCGATCACGCTGAAGTCGACCGACTTCTCCAAGGCAACCGGCAGCGCGGCCCTGGTCGCCGTGACCGGCGGCGGCGGCGAGACGGCGGCGAACGCCGCGACGGCATCGGCCGCTGCGACGCTGGCCCAGTATGACGCCGCGATCACGGCGGTGGCGACGGCACGGGCCGGTCTGGGTGCGACCCAGAACCAGATCCAGTCGGCGGTCAACAACACCACCTCGACCATGACCAACCTGTCCGAAGCACGCAGCCGCATCGAGGACACCGACTTCTCGACCGAAACCACCGCGCTCGCCAAGGCGCAGATCCTCGCCCAGGCCTCGACCGCGATGCTGAGCCAGGCGAACCAGTCGCAGCAGGGCGTGATGAAGCTGCTCGGTTAATCCCAGGGTTCCGGGATCGTCCTCCCGGATCAAAGGACCGCCCCCCCACCATCGCGAACCGATGGCGGGGGGCGGTTTTAGAAAAAAATCGTCGCCCGCTGCATTTTTTCCTAAAGTGCGGTGCAAGGCGACCGTTTTCCGTGGTGGCAGCTCGACCTTCGCCTTGGGGGCGGCGGAGAGCTCCAGCTTTGGAGAACAACCATGACGGTGATCGCCACCAACATCACGGCCTTACGTGCCGCCAACGCATCCGTTTCCGCCCAGAACGGGCTGGACGTGTCGATGAACCGCCTGTCGACCGGCAAGCGCATCAACTCGGCGATGGACGACGCGGCAGGCCTCGCCATCACGTCCTCGATGACCGCGCAGGTTCGCGGCATGAACCAGGGCGTGCGCAACGCGAACGACGGCATCTCGATGGCGCAGACCGCCGAAGGCGCGCTCCAGGAAGTCAGCAACATGCTGCAGCGGATGCGCGAACTGGCGGTGCAGAAGGCCAACGCGACCTATTCGGCGCAGGACAAGACGAGCATCACCGTCGAACAGGACGCCTTGTCGGCGCAGATCTCGACCATTCTGACCAACACCACCTTCAACGGCCAGAAGCTGTTCGACGGGACGGCCGGTGTTTCGGGCTCGGTCCAGATCCAGGCGGGCGCCTATACCAGCGATGCGCTGACCATGACGTTCGGCAATCTGAAGACCGACGCGACCCTGACCACGATCATCGATTTCACGAACCAGCGGCTGAACTCGTCGACGCCGCCCGCGCTCGAGGATTTCGACACCGCCATCGCCAGGGTCGCCAATTTCCGTTCGGGCCTGGGCGCGGTGCAGAACCGGCTCCAGTCGGCGATCAACAACCTGACCTCGAACGCCACCAATCTTTCCGAGGCGCGCAGCCGTATCGAGGACACCGATTTCTCGGCCGAGACGACCGCGCTCGCCAAGGCCCAGATCCTCAGCCAGGCCTCGACCGCGATGCTGAGCCAGGCCAACCAGTCGCAGCAGGGCGTGCTCAAGCTGCTCGGCCAGTAATACCAGGTTCCTGAGCGCCCTGGCACCGCGCCCCCACTCGGGTGCCGGGGCCAACCGGCTGCGCCTTCGCGGACCGGTTTGCAGGACAAACCCCGGCGGCCTTCGGGCTGCCGGGGTTTCTTTTCGTCTATTCGCCGCGTAGCACGAGCGCGGGCGGCACGCGCGACGCGGCCCATGCCGGATACAGGCTGGCCAGCACGGCGCCCGCCATCACGCAGACACCGATCGTCGCAACCTCATGGGCGGCAATGCCGATGGGCAACGACAGGAAAAGGTCGAGTTCCGCCGCGCGTGTTGGCACCAGCCACAACATGAGCGCCGCAATCCGGTCGCGCTGCACCAACATTCCGCCCGCCAGGGCCATTCCCGCCGTCGCGCCAGATGCGGCAATCACGCTGCCGACCGTGGCAAATATGCGTGCAATGCTGGACGCCGACGTCCCCATGCTGCGCAACACAGCGATCTCGCGCCGCTTCGACCGGGCGAGCAGGGTCATCGACGACAGGATGTTGAACAGCGCGATCACCGTGACCAGACCGACGGCGATCGTCATGCCGATCTTCTCGGTCGCGAGCGCCGCGAGAAGGGTGCGGTTCGTCTGCATCCAGCTGGTGATGCGATAGGCGGAGCCAAGGTGCCGGCGAATCGCGGCGAGGATGGCGGGTTCGTCCTCGGGCCGGTTGAGCGTCACCGCCACGCGGCGCGTGACGGCCGGGCCATCCAGGACGGCGAGGCCGTCGACCGGGCCGAGCAGGACCGGTGCTTTCCCGCCGACCGCCTTGTCATCGTCATAAAGGCCCGAAACCCGCACCTCGAACAGTTGCAGATCAACCGACTGGTCCGGGCCGACCGCGACCCGGCCGATCGCGACGGGCGAGCCGGGCAGCAGGCCGAGTCGCAATGCGGCATTTTGGCCAATTGCGATGGTGCCGGGTGCGTTCGGTCGTACCCCCATGGCCGGGCGGACCAGCGCGGGATGACGGGCGATGCCCTCCGGCGTCAGCCCCTGGACTCGGACCGAACTGATGCGTCCGTCGACGCTGAGCGCGGTGGTGACTTCGCGAAGCGGCTCGGCGCGCGCAACGCCCGGTAGGCGCGCGACGATCGCGGCGACCTGGGTCTCGTTCATGCGCTGGTGCGCGGCCGCGGTGATGCTGAGATGTCCGTCGACGGGCGCGACGGTGCTGGCGAGCTTGGCCTGAGCGCCATTCATGACGGCGACGACCAGGACCAGCGAGGCGACACCGATCGCGACACCGATGCATCCGATTGCAGCAACCAGCAGGACCAGCCGCCCACCGGCACCCGGCCAGAGATAGCGCGCGATCAGTCGACGTTCATGGGATGCCAGCATGCTCTTCCCCCGGACCAAGGGGGAAGGCTTAGGCGCGCAGGGCTCCCGACGGGAAGAGGATTATGATGGCGGCGGCATGGCGAGTCCCACCGCCTCGCCCCTCACGCCTGCGCGGCGAGGGCCTTTTTCAGGCGGGCGTGCGCGGCGCTCTTGATCTGGCAGACGCGTGCGGCGCCGACGCCCAGGACCTGGCCGATTTCCTCGAGATTGAGTTCCTCGACATAATAGAGCTGGATGACCATCGCCTCACGCTCGGGCAGCGCGCCGATCGCGGCGATCAGCGCGTCGCGCAGGTCGCTTTCGGCCAGTTGTTCGAAGGCGTTGGGCGTGTCGTCGGCGAACCAGGGCATATCGTCGGAATAGATGTCGTCGATCGCCTCCATGCGGATGGCCTCGGCGGTCTTGTATTCCGTACGCAGCCGCTCGACGGTCACACCCAGCTTCTGAGCCACGACCTCGTCGGTCGGGGCCTGGCCGGTCGCCTGGGACAGGGCCGACACCGCCTTGGCATAGTCGCGACGGCGGCGCATCGCACCGCGCGTCGTCGTCGCCTGGCGGCGCAACTCGTCGATCATCGCGCCGCGCAGCCGCGCCTTGAGATAATGGCCGAACTCGACGCCGCGCTCCTCGAACGAGGCGGCGGCCTCGACCAAGGCGACCAGGCCGACCTGGACCAGATCCTCGATCTCGACCAGGTTCGACATCGATCCATGGACATGCCACGCGATGCGCCGGACCAGCGGCAAATGCTGGCGGATCAGCGCGCTCGCATCGCGACCCGGCCCACGCGGCACGGGGCGATAGGTCAGCGGCTGGTCCGCGACGGTCGGGTTGATCAGCGCAGGGTCGAAGCTTGCCGGATTGATCGGCTGGGCGTTCATGAATGCGCCGCTGAGAGGGTGCGAGGTCATGCAGCAATCGCCTGTTGCTGGGAGTGATGGGGGGCGCCGATGACGGCGACGACTTCGACCGGCTTGTCTTCCGGCACTTCGAAGAAGGAGAGGACGGGCACGTCGGGCAGGCAGGTGCGCAACAGCTTGCGCATCGCCACCCGCACGCCCGGCTGCACGACGAGGGCAAAGGGCTTGGCCTCGGCGATCAGCGGTTCGGCGGCCTGGGTCAGGGCGGTGGTGATCCGCTGGCCCAGATCGGGTTCGATGACATGGCGGCGCGACACGTCGGCGCGCATCGCCTGGGCGAGCAGCCCTTCAAGCTGGCCGTCGAGCGTCATGACGCGAAGCGGTTCGCGCACGCCGCACAGCTTCTGGATGATCAGGCCGCCCAGGCTCGGGCGGATCAGCTCGATGATATCCTCGGCATCGGCGGTCTTCTGCGCGGCGACCGCGATGGCGCTGGCGATGCGGCGGAACTCCTTGAGGGAGATGTTCTCCGCCAGCAGGCCCTTGAGCACCTGGGTCAGCGTGGTCAGCGGCAGCGGCGTCGGGCAGAGCGAGGCCGCCAGCTGTGCCGCGCGTTCCTTGAGCCCGTCGAGCAGCGCCTGCACCTCGTCGGGGCCGAGCAGCTCGGACGCGTTGGACCCCAGGATATGGTTCAGGTGCGTCGCCATGACGGTGCCCGGATCGACGACCAGATAGCCCATGCCGGTGGCGGCATCGGCGTCGCCCTTCAGGATCCAGGTCGCGGGCAGGCCGAAGGTCGGGTCCTTGACCGGCTTGCCATTCAGCGTGCCGAACGCCTGGCCGGTGTCGAGCGCCAGCATCTCGTCGGGCGAGACCTGGTCCTCGGCGGCGACCACGCCGTTGATGAGGATGCGGTAGCTATAGGGCGCCAGGTTGATGTCGTCGCGCACGCGTGCCTGCGGCACCACGAAGCCGAGATCCTTGGACAGCTGGCGGCGCACACCGGTGATGCGGGCCATCAGCGGCGCACCGCGACGCTCGTCGACCAGCGGCACCAGGCCGTAACCGATGTCGATATGCACCTGCATGCCGTCGATCACTTCGTCCCAGGCGATGCGCGAGGGGTCGACCGGTTCGGGTGCCGGGGCGGGGGGCGCGAGGACCGGGCGCTTCTCGATCTGGCGCAGCTTCCATGCGGTGAACCCGGCGATGGCGGCGGCGGGCAGCAGGATCAGGTGCGGCATGCCGGGCAGCACGCCCAGCAGGCCGAGGATCACCGCGACCGGCAGCCAGGTCTTCGACGCGCCGAACTGCGACCCGATCTGGCCCGCCAGATCCTTGTCCGACGACACGCGCGTCACGATGGCGGCGGCGGCGATCGACAGCATCAGCGAGGGGAGCTGCGCGACCAGCGCGTCGCCGATGGCGAGCAGGATATAGGTCTTGGCGGCGTCGGCGATGCCCATGCCGTGGCTGACCGGACCCAGGATCAGGCCGCCGACGATGTTGGCCGCCAGGATCAGCATGGCGGCGACCGCGTCGCCCTTCACGAACTTGGACGAACCGTCCATCGAGCCGTAGAAATCGGCCTCGGTCGACACCTCGACGCGGCGCGCCTTGGCCTGGTCCGGGGTGATGAGACCGGCGTTCAGGTCGGCGTCGATCGCCATCTGCTTGCCGGGCAGGGCGTCCAGGGTGAAGCGCGCGGACACTTCCGACACGCGCCCTGCGCCCTTGGTCACGACGATCAGGTTGATGATCATCAGGATCGCGAAGACGAAGAGGCCGACGACGTAATCGCCGCCGATCAGGAAGGTGCCGAACGCCTCGATGACGTGACCGGCCGCGCTTTCGCCCTCATGGCCATGGACCAGCACGATGCGGGTCGAGGCGACGTTCAGGCCGAGGCGGAACAGGGTGGCGAACAGGAGGACGGTCGGGAAGGCCGAAAAGTCGAGCGGCTTCTGCGCGTTCAGCGCGACCATCAGGACCGCCAGGCTGATCGCGATGTTGGCGACGAAGAAGATGTCGAGCAGCGCGGGCGGGATCGGCACGACCATGACCAGCACCAGCAGCAGGATCGCCGCGGGCAGGGCCATGGTGCGGCCACCGGAGAAGAGCTTGCCCATCGCTTAGCCACCCATCCGTGCGAGCATCATATATGCCAGGCGCGCATGATCGGGCTTGGGCCGCAGCACGCTGTCGCCGGTGACGTTCGCATGGCGCAGGCCCAGCTGGTTCATCGTGCTGTTGGCCCAGGCCATCGCGTCGGCGGGGCTTTCGTTGGAGCCGGTGACCACGGTGGCCTCCCCGTTCATCGCCTGCAGCGCCAGCGTCTGTGCGGCGAACTGCAGATTGGCGGCGCGGGTTTCGTTGCCGTCCGCCTGGGTGCCCGCCAGCTTGTTGGCGAAACGGTCGTAGATGTCCGACAGCGAGCGCGGCTGGCCATTGGCGGCATAGAAGACCGAACGGTTGGCGCGCGCGGCCGCCGGGAACAGCGCCGCGCCGCTGGCCTGCGGGTTGCTGGCCATGGTTCCCAGGAACTTGGTCGCGCCGCCCAGGCCCAGGAAATGCGCCATGTACAGGTCGGTGCCGCCCGCCTCGCGGCCCAGCGTCGATTCCAGCGCGGCCTTGTTGTCCGACGCGTGCTCGGCGGCCATCAGCGAGGCGGCGGTGGGATCGTTGCGCAGACCCATCACGGCCGCCCGCGCGTCGCCGCTGACATAATAACGTCCGCCCGACTGGCCGATCGAGTCCGCCGCCCAGCCCAGGCCATGCTCGGCGCCGTGCTTCTTGACGACCGCCAGCCAGCTTTGTTCGACGAACTGGTACAGCCCGGATGCCGAGGAGGTGCCTGCCCGCGCATTCGCGTTCAGCCCCGACTCCAGCTTGGCCTGGCCGAGCAGATAGCCGAAATCGACGCCCGTGCGGCTGGATGCCAGCGCGATGGCCGATTGGACTCTGGCTTGGGAAACGGGTTGGACGGTCATGCTGTTAAATGGTCAAAGCCCCTGTTCGGGACTTACTCAGCAAGCGGCGTGCCAATTCCGGGGAGATCGTTGAGCGATGTGCGGATCATCGCGAAATTCGACAAAAAAGCCCGGAAAAACCGGGCTTTGCGAGGTGTCGGGGGTGGGAGGGCAGGGCAGGCGGCAACGGTCGGTAGGCGGCCTATCCGGCAAAGCGGCAAGCCCTTGCCGCCCGGCAGGCGGCAATCGGGCGGCAATCAGGCATAGGCCCGCATCATCGGGCGATACCCGCCACCGGCATCGCCGGTCAGGGTCTGCAACCGGCGACGGACATTGGCCGCCATCAGGTTGACATAGATGCGGCACGTCTCGTTCAGGCGGTTGGCCTCGTCGGCCAGTTCGCGCAGTTCCGGTCCGGCGGGCCCGGTGCCGAGCGCCGCGACGTCCTCGATCGCGGCCAGCTTCTCGGTCGTCGCGCGCTCCAGCGCGCTGACGTCGTTGACCTTCAGCGCGGCGATCTCACGATGAAGGGCCTCGATGACCCGGATCAGGGCGTCACGCCGCGTCATTGTTGTTCCAGCTCAGCTTCAGGGCAATCATCTGGTCGGCGATGGTCGCCGGCATGATCGGGAAATGGCCGTCGGCGATCGCCTTCTTGATCATGGCGATGCGTTCCTGGTTGACCGGCGGATGGCTCGCCATGACGCTGGCCAGGCCGCTCAGCGCGCTCTGGTCGCCCCCCGCCTTCGGCGTCGCAGCCGACGCCGAAGCGAGACCCGCTTCTGCGGTCGCCAGGCCACGAGCCGCGCCGGTCACCCGTGCGATCCTCATGTCCCCGGCATTCGGCCTTGAAGTTGCTATTTCCACCATGCCCGCACCTATCGGTTTCGCTGACATCCCATGAAACGGCCGGGCGGTGAAATCCTTTAGAAAGAAATCTGCGCGCCGACTCGATATCCCGGGGGGCGGACTCGGGGATCACTCGGTCCAGCCGGGCAGGGTGGCGCGGCCGCTGGACAGGGCCACGGCCTGGATCGGCTGGCGCGCGGCGTCGATCTTCACGGGGAAGTGCGCGCCGGGCGTGGCATCGGCCATCGCCACCCCGTCGCGGCTGATCGAAAAGCCGTCCGACCCCGCCTCCACCGTCACCGGATCGCCGCGCCGGATCACCGGCTCCAGGCGTATGGCGACCGCCGGTATCGCGGCGGCGGGCGGGGCGGGGCGGGGCATGGCGAGGACCGGTACGAAGATGCGCCATTGCGGTGCGGAACACGCGATGACGACGGCATCATGCGCCTCGGTCCGCCACGACAGCGCGACGGTGGGGCATTGCGCCAGCTTCAGCCGGGCATCGACGCCCGAACGCGCCCCCCCCTCTATGCCGACCGGGCGGCCGGTAAAGGCGGCGACGGCGGCGTCGAGCGCGCGGACATCCTGAAAACCGGCGGCGCCGGCCAGCAACAGGGACAGGATCATCGGGACTTCCTTTGCGATTCGCCGGAAAAGACCAGCGTGACCAGCGCGGTCCGCTGGCCGGGCGCGGTGGCGGTAGAGAGGGTGAGGCGGTCGGCGGCGACCGGCCCGATCAGCGCGGCGGCGGCGCGCGCGCGATCGGCGGCCAGCACGACCGCGCTATGGGTCAGGGGATCGACATCGGCCGCACTGCCGTCGGTGGCGGCGGTGACCGACAGGCGGACCCGCGGATCGGCCAGCGCCTCGCGCGCCCAGGGAACGAGCAGCGGATCTGGGTCGAGCGGTTCGGCCGAGCCGGGCGCGAAGCGCAGCGCGGCGGCGGCCACCGGCATGATCGGCGGCGGGGCGGCCACCGGGACATGCGGCACCGGCGTGGCCCAGCCGAACTCGGCCCGCAGCGCATCGACCAGCGCGGGGCGACGTTCGCTTCCCATCGCCTGGACCAGCACCAGGAAGCCGACCAGCAACAGCGCCAGGTCGGCCAGCGTCACCAGCCAGAGCGGGCGGCCGGGGGGCGTTGAAGGAAATTCGAATTCGGTCATGCCACGGTCGCCAGCGGACGGCGCGGCGGGGTCGGCGCCTGGATCGCCGCGCCGGGTGCCTCGCGCGCGGCCAAGGCGGCCAGCGGCAGCTCGATGCGCGTGCGCTCGAACGCCTCGATCCGGGCGGCGCGGCGCAGGCGCGCGGCGATGGGCTGGGCGACCAGGTTGGCGAACAGCGCGCCATAGAGGGTCGCCAGCAGCGCGATCGCCATCGCGCCGCCGATCCGTTGCGGGTCGTTCATCGTGGCGAACATCGCGGCCAGTCCGATCAGGGTGCCGACCATGCCCATGGCGGGCGCGGCCTCGGCGGCGCCCGCCCAGACATCGGCGACCACCAGATGCCGCTCGATCCGCGCCAGCCGCGCATGCCGGGTGCGCGCGATGACCGTATCGGGCCGCTCGCCATCGACGATCGCCGCGATCGCCTCGGCCAGGTCGGGGTCGGTGATGACCGAGCGGTCCAGCGTCAGGACGCCGTGGCGGCGTGCGATCCGGTCGAGATGGGTGATCTGTTCGAGCAGCGGCTCGGCCGAATAGGGCGACCGGATCAGGACGCCGAGGGCCCGCACGCTGCGCCCCGCATCGCGCCACGGCGTGCGCAGCAACGTGGCGAGCAGCGTACCACCCAGCACGATCGCCAGCGCGGCCAGGTCGAAGAATTGGGAGAGGGGCGGCAGACCGTTCATACGCCCGCACTGTGCAAGGGGCGGGCCAAACGCACGCCGCGCGCCCGTGTCATCGGGTGGAGCACGGGCGGAGCGGCGGCATCGTGCGGGTTCCCGACGGGCAATCGGCAAAGGGCGGCAAGCGCGGCGGCAACCGGGCGGCAACCGCTTGCCGGATCGGTCCTGCCGGGACGGGCCTACCCCCGGCTTTCCGGCCCTTCGCCGAATTGGCACGGCTGTTGCGTATCCCCGCTGGCGCAGGATGTCGCGCCGGGAAGGAGGAATGACGATGGCCAATGAAACGCTGTTCGGAGTGCACGGAGCCGCTCTGGAGGTCCGCGCCCAACGCATGGGTGTGCTGGCGTCCAACATCGCCAACGCCTCCACCCCCGGCTTCAAGGCGCGCGACATCGATTTCAAGTCGGCGCTGGCCGCCGTCGAGGGCAGTCCGGGGCAGTCCGGGGGCATCGGAGACGCGCTGAAATACCGCATGCCGCTCCAGACCTCGCTCGACGGCAACACGGTCGAGCTGAACCAGGAACAGACCGCCTTTGCCGAAAACGCGGTTCAGTATCAGACGACGCTGTCGTTCCTGAACGGCCGGATCAGCACCATCACCCGCGCGCTGAAGGGCGAATAAGCCATGGCCAACAACCCCATGTCCATCTTCCAGGTCGCAGGGCGCGCCATGTCGGCCCAGCTGATCCGGATGAACACGACCGCGTCGAACCTGGCCAATGCCGGGGGCGTCGCCGGGTCGGCCGACACCGCCTACAAGACGATGAAGCCGGTGTTCCGCACCAGCTTCGACGCCGCGACCGGCCTGTCCACCGTCGATGTCGAGAAGATCGTGACCGCCGGGGAAGACCCGACCAAGCGGCACGATCCGAACAACCCCTTGGCCGACAAGGACGGCAATATCTACGAGGCCGCCGTCGACGAGACCCGTGAGCTGGTCGACATGATGGAGACCTCGCGCACCTATCAGAACAATGTCGAGGTGATGCAGACGGCCAAGTCGCTGATCCTCGATACCCTCAAGCTGGGCCGCTGAGCATGACCGTTTCGACCACCATGGATTCGACCCTGGATGCGATCGGCATCCGGCGTTCGGGCTCGGCCAGCGGTTCGTCCGCGACGACCGCGGCCAAGAAGTCGAACACGCTGGACCAATCGTCCTTCCTGAAGCTGCTGACCGCGCAGATGCAGAACCAGGACCCGTTCTCGCCGATGGACAACACCCAGATGGTGGCCCAGATGGCGCAGTTCTCCAGCGTGGCGGGCATCTCGGAGATGAACACCACCCTGGCGGCGATGGCCGCCAAGATGAACGGCACGACCAAGGCCGACGCCATGGGCTATGTCGGCAAGACGGTGCTGACCCCCGGCGCGGTCGCCTATGCCCGGACCACCGGCGGTGTCGCGGGCGCGGTCGAGCTGGACCAGGCGGCCTCCAACGTCCTGGTCACCATTTCCGACGCGCAAGGCACGCCGCTGAAGACGCTGTCGCTGGGCGCGCAGAAGGCGGGCACCACCAGCTTCGACTGGGACGGCAAGACCGATACCGGCGCGGCGGCGGGCAGCGGCCCGTTCACCATCACGATGAACGCCAATGACGGCACCGCCGCCGTCTCGGGTCGCCCGCTGGTCTGGGCACCCGTCCAGTCGGTGTCGATGCCGACCAATGGCGAACCCGTCCTGACCGTGGCCGGGCTTGGCCAGGTCAACCTTTCCGCCGTCCGCTCGGTCGGCTGATCTCACTCCCCACCAAGGTACTGAGCCCATGTCCTTCTATACCTCGCTGAGCGGTCTCCAGGCTTCGCAGACCGACCTGTCCGTGATCTCGCACAACATCGCCAATGTCGGCACCAACGGCTTCAAGAAGAGCCATGCCCAGTTCGCCGACGTCATGGCGTCGAACTTCGCGACCGACCCGACCAAGCAGGTCGGGTCGGGCACGGTGGTCAAGTCGAACCGTCAGGAGTTCAAGGAAGGCAATTACAACAATTCGTCGAACGCGCTCGACCTCGCCATTTCGGGCGACGGCTTCTTCGCGGTGCAGAATCCGGGCAAGGGCCCGCTGCAATATACCCGCAACGGCGCGTTCCAGGTCGACCAGCAGAATTTCGTGACCGACGCCAGCGGCGGCCGGTTGCAGGTGCTGCCGGTCGACAACGACGGCAACGTGACCGCGACGGGCGTCGATGGCCTGACCGCGCTGCAACTGCCCGCGACCAGCGGTGCGCCGATCGCCACCAAGAAGGTGTCGATGGACCTCAACCTGTCGGGCACGGCGGCGGCACCGGCCGTCGGGTTCAACCGGACGAACCTGGCCAGCTACAACAACACCACCCAGACCAAGATCTACGATCCGTCGGGCAACGCCATGACGCTGACCAACTATTACGTCAAAAAGCCGCTGGACAAGGATGCGCAGGGCAACCCGATCCAGCCCGCCGACGGCAGCACGACATGGCTGGTCTATACCTTTGCCGACGAGAAGCAGCTGACGGTGGGCGGTTCGTCCGATCCCGTCACGCTGACGTTCGACAAGAACGGCAACATGACCACCAAGCAGCCGATCGCATTCGACAACTTCAATTCGCACAGCTCGAACGTCTCGCAGCCACTCGCGCTCGACTATACCGGCACGTCGCAGGCGGGCAGCGTCTTCTCGGTCGCCTCGCGCACCCAGGACGGCAAGGCGATCGGCTCGCTGACCGGCGTGTCGGTGGGCGAGAACGGTCTGGTCATCGCGTCCTTCTCGAATGGCGAAACCGCCAAGCTGGGCAAGGTGGCGCTGGCCGATTTCGTCAACATGCCGGGCCTGCGCCAGGCGGGCGACAGCTATTGGCAGGCGACCGGCCTGTCGGGCAGCCCGAGCATCGGCTCGCCGGGCGAGGGGACGTACGGCGCGATCAAGTCGAGCACGCTCGAAGGATCGAACGTCGACATCACCGAGGAACTGGTCGACCTGATCGCGGCGCAGCGCAATTTCCAGGCGAATGCCAAGGCGCTCGATACCGCCAGCCAGATCTCGCAGACCATCTTCAACATCCGCAGCTAAAACGGACCTTCGGGGGGTAACGGGGAACGGCCATGGACAAGCTGGTCTACACGGCGGCGACGGGTCTGCGCGCGCACATGGCGGCGCAGACCGCGATCGCCAACAACATGGCCAATTCCTCGACGATCGGCTTTCGCTCCGACCGGGTGGTCTTCGACCGCATCGACCTGAAGGGCGGCGGCGCGGCGTTCGAGGCGCGGATGCCCACCGCCGAGGAAGTGACCGACGCCGACCGCCAGCCCGGCACCGTGCAGCATACGGGCAATCCGCTCGACGTCGCGATCGCCACCAGCTCGGCCTGGCTGGCGGTGCAGGCGCCCGACGGGACCGAGGCCTATACGCGGCGCGGCGACCTGGAGGTCGCGGCCTCGGGCGTGATGCAGACCGGCGACGGCTATCCCGTAATCGGCCAGAACGGGCCGGTCACCGTGCCGCCGTACAATTCGCTGACCGTCGCGCCCGACGGCACCGTCTCGATCGTGCCGCTGGGCGCCGGGCCGGATACGCAGCCCCAGGTCATCGACCGGTTGAAACTGGCCGACACCAAGGGCTCGACGACGGTCAAGGGGCTGGACAATCTGCTCCGGGTCAAGGGCGGGGGTGCGTTGCCGCAGGACATGGACGCCACCGTCCAGTCCGGCGCGCTCGAAAGCTCCAACGTCAACATGACGCAGACGCTGGTCGACATGATCGAGAACCAGCGCAGTTACGAGGTGCAGGCCAACCTCATGAAAGAGGCCAAGTCGATGGACGAGAACAGCGCATCGCTGATGCGGCTGCCGAGCTGAGGATTAGAGAGTTATGTCTTCTGCCGCCATGCACGTCGCGCGCACCGGGCTCGATGCCCAGGACATGCGCATGCGGGTCATCTCGAACAACCTGGCCAACGTCAACACGACCGGGTTCAAGCGCGACCGCGCCGCGTTCGAGACGCTGGCCTATCAGACCGTCACCACGCCCGGCGCGGCCAGTTCGACCGAGAGCAAATATGCGACCGGCCTGAACCTGGGCACCGGCGTGCGCATCCAGGGCACCGCGCGGATCAATACGCAAGGCGCGATGCAGACGACGAACAACAGCCTCGACCTGGCGCTCGACGGCGACGGCTTCTTCCAGGTGCAGATGCCGGGCGGCACGCTGGGCTACACCCGCGCGGGCAATTTCTCGCGCTCGGCCGAGGGGCTGCTCGTCACGTCCGAGGGGTATCAGGTGATGCCGGGCATCACCGTGCCCGAGGGCACGACCCAGATCACGATCGGTTCCGACGGCACCGTGTCCGCCTCGCTGGCGGGCCAGACCACGCCCGCCCAGATCGGCCAGATCCAGGTCGCCAGCTTTCCCAATCCGGCCGGGCTCCAGGCCAAGGGCGACAATTACCTGACCGAGACCGCGGCCTCGGGCGTCGCCAATATGGGCGTCGCCGGGCTCGAGGGGCGCGGCCAGATCCGCCAGGGCATGCTCGAAGGGTCGAACGTCAACGTGGTCGAGGAGCTGGTCGACATGATCGAGACCCAGCGCGCCTATGAGGTCAACTCGAAGATGATCAAGTCGACCGACGAGATGCTCCAGTACGCCAACCAGAATCTGTGATCATGACCATGCGTTCTTCCATGCCGCGGGCGACCCGCCGGACCCGGCTCACGCTGGTGGCGGTCGCGGGCACGCTGCTTGCCGCCGTTGTCGCGCCGATCCCCGCCCAGGCCGACCTGTTCGGCAGGAAGAAGCCGGTCGAGGACTTCACGACCGTCCGCCCGTCGACGGCACCGATGGCATCGCCCGCGCAGCCCACGGGTTCGATCTTCCAGGCGTCGGACGGCTATGCCGCGCTCTACGAGGGCTGGCGTGCGCGCCGGGTCGGCGATCCGCTGACCATCGTGCTCGTCGAGCGGACGGCGGCGTCCAAGTCGGCGGGATCGAAGCTCGGCTCGAAGGGCGATTTCGGGCTCACCCCGCCCGCCACCGGCCCGCTCGGCTCGCTGATCAAGCCCGGCGATATCGGCATGAGCGGGACGCGCAACTTCGACGGATCGGGCGCCGCCGACCAGTCCAACTCGCTGTCCGGCGAGATCAGCGTGACGGTCGCGCAGGTGTTCCCCAACGGCACCATGCTGGTCCAGGGGCAGAAGCGGGTCACGCTCAACCGCGGCGACGAATTCATTCAAATTAAAGGCCTGGTCCGTACAGCGGATATCGGCATCGACAACCGTGTCCCATCGACCCGTGTCGCCGATGCGCAGATCGCCTATACCGGCAAGGGGGATGTCGCCCGCGCCAGCCGCCAGGGCTGGCTCAGCCGCTTCTTCCAGGCCGTCAGCCCGTTCTGAGCCAGGACCGCATGATGCTCCGCTTTCTTCTCGCTCTCCTCGCCACCTTCGCGATCGCCGGGCCCGCTTCGGCGGACCGGATCAAGGATATCGGTGGCTTCCAGGGTATCCGCACCAACCAGTTGACCGGTTACGGCGTCGTCGTCGGCCTGCCGGGCACGGGTGACGACAATCTGGAATATACCGTCCAGTCGCTGAAGGCGGTCGTCTCGCGCTTCGGCCTGCAACTGCCGCCGAATGCGAATCCGGGCATGAAAAACGCGGCGGTGGTGATGGTCACGGCCGAGCTGCCGCCCTTCGCCAAGCCGGGCCAGAAGCTGGACATCACGGTCGCGTCGATGGGCAAGGCCAAGTCCTTGCGCGGCGGGGCGCTGATCCTGACGCCGCTCCAGGGCGCGGATGGCCAGATCTATGCGATGGCGCAGGGCAATCTGGCGGTCGGCGGTCTGGGCGCGGAGGGTGCGGACGGATCGAAGATCGTCATCAACGTCCCCTCGACCGGCCGTATCCCCGAAGGTGCGACCGTCGAACGCGCGGTCGCCACCGGTTTCGACACGTCGCCCACGCTGATCTTCAACCTGGCGCGCGCCGATTTCACCACCGCGCAGAATGTCGCGCAGGCGATCAACATGCGCCTTGGGCTGGGCACCGCGCAGGCGATGGATGCCGTGTCGGTCGCGGTCCGCGCGCCGCTGGGCGCCGATGTCCGCGCGACCCTGATGTCCGAGATCGAGAATCTCAGCGTCAACTCGGCCGAACCCTCCGCCAAGGTGATCGTCAACGCCCGCACCGGCACCGTCGTCATGAACTCGGCGGTCCGCGTCGGTCCCGCGGCGGTCACCCATGGCAAGCTGACCGTCAAGATCGACGAGCAGCAACGCGTCAGCCAGCCCGGCCCCCTGAGCGGCGGTCAGACCGCGATCACCCAGAAATCGGGCGTCTCGGTCGAGGAGGAGCGGCGTCCGATGTTCGTCCTGGCCCCCGGCCCGAAACTGGCCGACGTGGTGAAGGCGGTGAACGCGATGGGCGCGGCCCCCTCCGACCTGGTCGCCATCCTCGAGGCGCTGAAGGAAGCCGGCGCGCTCAAGGCCGAGTTGGTCGTCCTGTGACGCAGGGCATCGCACCCACGCCCGCGACGACCCCGATCACGGGGACGGTCTCGACCGATACCAAGCGGCTGTCCAACGGCCATAATCTGGACAAGGCGGGCACCCAGTTCGAGGCGATCTTCAACGGCATGATGCTGAAGGCGATGCGTCAGACCAAGCTGGGCGACACGCTGTTCGAATCGAAGGCGCTCGACACCTTTCGCGACATGCAGGACCAGCAGGTCGCACAGACCATGGCCGAACACGCGCCCATGGGCATCGGCAAGGCGGTCACCGCTTTTCTGGCGAAATCGAAACCGGATCTTAACCACGCATAGTGTATCCCGAGTCGTATGAGCGACTTGCTCTCTATCGGCGCTTCGGGCGTGCGGGCGTATCAGACCGCGTTGACGGTGGTTGGCGAAAATATCGCCAATACCGGCACGGACGGATATTCGCGCCGTTCGGTGACGCTTGGCGAGGTCGGTGCCGCAGGCGGCGTGACCAGCAGCCGGCTGGCGCCGGGCTCCGGCGTGACGGTGTCGGGTATCGCCCGGTCGACCGACGCCTATCTGACCGCCGGGTTGCGCACGGCCAATTCCGACCTGAAGCGGACCGAGGCGGGCAAGGTCTGGCTCAACCGCATCCAGGACGTGATGACCGGCAATCAGGTCTCCGACCGGTTGACCGGCTTCTTCACCGCCGCGCGCGCGCTGGCATCCGACCCGACCTCGACCGCGCTGCGCACCACCATGCTGGAGGCCGCCAAGTCGACGGCGTTCGCCTTCACCGCGACCGACCGGGCGTTCGATGCGGCGCAGGCCGATTTCGACGGCCAGGCCCGCGATGCCGCGCAAGGCCTGTCCTCGCTCGCGGCGTCCTTGTCGAAGGTCAATGACGGCCTTGCGCGGACCCAGCCGGGCACCTCGACCGCCGCACAGCTTGCCGACCAGCGCGACCAGCTCTTGTCGCAGATGAGCGAGCTGGCCGATGTCACCGCCACCACCGACCAGCTTGGCCGCACGACCGTGCGGCTGGGCGATCGCGCCGGACCCATATTGACCTCGCCCGATACGCTGGGATCGGTCAGCTATGCACGGCTGACCGGCGGCGGCATCAGCTTTTCGGTGGTATCGCAGGGGCAGACATCGCAGTTCGTGCCCTCCGGCGGTACGATCGGCGGCCTGATCGACGGGGCGGAGCGGATGGCGGCGATGCGCGACAGCTTCAATTCCGTCGCCCAGGACTTTGCCGGCCAAGTCAATACGATCCAGGGCAGGGGCCAGGACTCGACCGGCGCGACCGGTCAGCCGCTGTTCAACCTGACGGCGGGCACCGCGATCATGAGCGTCGCCCTGACCGACGGGTCGAAGATCGCGGCGGCGGCGGCGGGGCAGGGGCCGCGCAACACCGACAATCTCACGGCGATCGAAACGGCCCGCAACAGCGGTCGATTCGAGAATCGCCTGACCGAGATCATCACCGACAATGCCGCCACCCTGAAACAGAAGCAGACGATCGCGGAGGCGCAGGGCGCGATCCGCGAAGGCGCCAGCACCGCGCTCAGCAGCGCGACCGGCGTCACGCTGGACAATGAGGCGGTGTCGCTGATGCGTTTTCAACAAGCCTATTCCGCGTCGAGCCGTGTCATCCAGATCGCGCGCGACACCTTCCAGTCCATCCTCGAGGTTCGGTGACGGCGATGCAGATTTCGACGACCACCCTGTATGACAGCGCCACCCGGCGCATGGCGGCCCTGCAGGGCAAGGCCAACGACCTGATGACGCAGAACGCGACGGGCAAGAAACTGCTCAAGCCGTCCGACGATGCCGCCGCCTCGGCGCAGGTCGCGCAGCTGAACCGCGCCGATGCCGATGCCACGGCGTACAAGGGCAATCTGTCGCTCGCCAAGACGGTGCTCGGCCAGGTCGATACCACGCTGGGGTCGATCGGTGGCCAGTTGCGAAACGCCATCGAGATCGCGACCAAGGCGGCCAACGGCTCGCTCAACGATTACGACCGCTCGGTCTTGGGCGACCAGCTGAACGCGATCCGCGACCAGCTCGTGACGCTGGGCAACACCCGCGACATTCGCGGCCAGCCGCTGTTCGGCACGGCCGACGGCACCGCCGCGGTGCAGTCGACGAACGGCACGATCACCTATGCCGACCCGGAGGTTTCGGCGGTGCCGATCGACCGCGACCAGACGGTCGAGGTCAGTGTCGGCGCCAAGCAGGTGTTCCAGTCGAACGGAAACGACGCCTTCGCCGTGCTGGGCGACCTGGTCGCCGCGCTGAAGACGCCGGGTTCGGGATCGAGCGCCGTGCTGCGCAACAGCCTCGACAAGCTGAACGCGGCCAACGACAATGTCGGTGCGGTCCAGGCCTCGATCGGTGCGCGCCAGACCCGTGTCGCGCTTCAGGAAACGCTGATGCAGACCTCCAGCCTCGACCGGACCGCGACGCGCTCCGATGTCGAGGATGCCGATATCGCCACCAACATCGCGCAGTTGCAGCAGACGATGACCGTGCTCCAGGCGACCCAGGCCAGCTTCACCAAGTTGGCGGGCCTGTCGCTGTTCGATTACCTGAAATAATCGTGCATCCGCCGGCATCCTTTCCGGCGCGGTAACCCGATGGTGACCAAATCACGGTAATCCAGAGATGTACGGCGTGCTGACGCCGCTCCCTGCTGGAGAATCGGTTCACCATGTTTCCTGCCATCGGCCTTGTCATCCTGCTCGGCATGGTCTTCGGCGGCTTCGCCATCACTGGCGGCGCGCTGGGGCCCGTATTTGAAGCGATCCCGCATGAGATGCTCATCATCGGCGGCGCGGCCGTCGGCGCACTCGTCATCGGCAATTCCGGTGCCGAGCTGAAGGCGCTGGGCGGCGCCATGGGCAAGATCTTCAAGGGGCCGAAATACAAGAAGCAGGACTATCTCGACGTCATCTTCCTCGTCTCCAAGCTGATGAAGATGCTGCGCACCGAAGGCCCGATCGCGCTGGAGCCGCATGTCGAGGATCCCAAGTCCTCCTCGGTCTTCGCCGAATATCCCCGCCTGCTCGCCGACCATACGCTCGTCAACCTGATCGCCGACACGCTGCGCCTGGTCGTCGTCTCGTCCGGCACGCTCGACGTGCATGCGGTCGAGGAGGTCATGGACAATGCGATCAAGACCCACCACCACGAGGTCGAAGGGCCGCAGGGCACGCTGCAGAGCCTGGCCGACTCGCTGCCCGCGCTGGGTATCGTCGCGGCGGTGCTCGGCATCGTGAAGACCATGGGTTCGATCGACAAGCCGCCGAGCGTGCTGGGCGGCATGATCGGCTCGGCGCTGGTCGGCACCTTCATGGGCGTGCTGCTGGCCTATGGCATCGTCAATCCGTTCGCGGGTCGCCTGAAGCAGGTGATCGACGCCGACGCCGCCATCTATCACGTGGTCAAGCAGATCATCATCGCCTCGCTCCACGGCCATCCGCAGCCCCTGGTCATCGAGGCCGCGCGCTCGGGCATCAAGCACAAGGACCAGCCCGGCTTCGCCGAGGTGTTCGACGGTCTGCGGGGCAAGTAAGCCATGGCCCGCGCACCGCACGGCAAGAACGAGCCGCCCAAGATCGTCATCGTCAAGAAGATCATCGTCGATGGTCATGGCGGCCATCATGGCGGCGCGTGGAAGGTCGCCTATGCCGACTTCGTGACCGCGATGATGGCGTTCTTCCTGCTGCTCTGGCTGCTGGGCGCCACCACCGAAAAGCAGCGCAAGGGCATCGCCGACTATTTCGCGCCGACCCTGCTCGACACCCGTTCGATGGGGATCGGCGGCGGCGCGCTGAGCGGCGGGCCGGGTGCGGGCGAAAAAGCGAGCGGGACCAGCGGCGTCATCCAGCTGATCGTGCCCAAAATGGCGAACGACGGCGGCGACATGACCGGCACCGGTCCCAAGGGCTCGCTGCGCAATCCCAATGCGGTCGCGATCGACCGCCAGAAGTTCGCCGAACTGCAAAAGGCGCTCGAGCAGAAGATGAAGGCGACGCCCGGTCTGAAACAGCTGGCCAAGCATATCCGCTTCATCCCGACCCAGGACGGGCTTCGCATCGACCTGGTCGATAATGCCGATTATTCAATGTTCGCCAGCGGCACGACCCAGCTGGAGCCCGAGGCATCGGCGCTGATCGGCACCATTGCCCAGTCGATCGCGGGCCTGCCCAACACGATCATGATCCGCGGCCACACCGATGGGGTCGGTTTCGGCGATCCGCGCGCGATGAACAACTGGATGCTGTCGTCCAGCCGCGCCGAGTCGACGCGCCGCC
Organism: Sphingomonas sp. CFBP8993; assembly: GCF_034044895.1. Taxonomy (NCBI): domain Bacteria; kingdom Pseudomonadati; phylum Pseudomonadota; class Alphaproteobacteria; order Sphingomonadales; family Sphingomonadaceae; genus Sphingomonas; species Sphingomonas sp. CFBP8993. Next base: position 240,003 of record NZ_JAXCWU010000005.1, read on the forward strand.
GCCTGGCCGCCGGGGGCATCCCCGAGTCGCGTTTCGAGCGGATCGAGGGCGTGGCCGATCGTGAGCCGATCATCGCCGACAACCTGTCCGACCCGCGCAACCGCCGCGTGGCGATCACCCTGCTGTATCGCAAGGGCAGCTTCGGGCAATAGGGCGCAGGCTTGCGGCAAGCGAAACAGACGACGGTCTTTGGATCAGTCGCCCAGCCATAAGGCTTTGCGCGCTATACCGTCATCGTTGAGATTGCGATCGTCCAGCCATGCCTCGAACCTCGCCTGTTGCGCCGGCCATTCGGTATCCAGGAGCGAGAACCAGGCCGTATCGCGGCGATGTCCCTCGACGATGCCGTTGCCCCGCCAGGTTCCTTCATGGGTATAGTCGAACCGGCGCGCGGCGTGCCGGGATGCGTCGTTCAGCGCGTTACAACGCCAGGCTATGCGACGATAACCGATTGGAGTTTGATCTATCTAATCCGAAGCGCCACCCCGGCGGAGGCTGGGGTCCAGTCGGGGGTGCTGCTGTGATGGTCCGGCTCGCTCCATCAATGAAGCCTTCGCAACGGGACCCCGGCCTCCGCCGGGGTGGTAACGCAACAGGTCTGGCGTGGTGGATCAAACTCTAGGAAGGCGTGCCGCATCATCAGGAATATGGCTTCGGTGGCGGCGCGGGTGCGTTGCAGCCGGGGCGAAAACCAGCTGCTGCCAATCTCCAGCGCGACATCGCGCGGCGCCATGTCACAGAATGAGGCCCAGCCTTCGACCCTGCCACTGGTCGTGGAAATGAAGGCAAAGAAGGGTTGCCGGTCGAGGTCGTTCAGGCGCGTGACATGCGCCGCGAGGTCCTGACGATCCAGGCGAAAAGAAAACCCGCCCGGTCATCCGCCTTTGGGAGGAAGGCGGCGACTGGGCGGGTTTCCGAACGATCCGAGGATCGCCGCCGCTTATTCGGCGTCGGCGGTCGCTTCGCCCTTGCGCGGCTTGCGGGTCGCGGCGGCGTTGCGCGGGCCCGGCTTGCGGCCGAGACCGATCTTCTTGGCCATCGCGCGACGGCTTTCCGAATAGCTCTCGGCGACCATCGGATAATCCGACTTCAGGCCATAACGATCGCGATATTCCTCCGGCGTCAGGCCGTGGGTCGCCAGATGGCGGCGCAGCGTCTTGTAGGGCTTGCCGTCGATCATCGAAACGATGTGATCCTTCGACGCCAGCGACTTGCGAACCGACACGGCCGGAACATATTCGGTGGGCGCTTCGACATCAGCCGACTGCGGGGCGGCGCCCAGCAACGAAGACACGGTTTCGTGCATCTTGTTCAAAAAGGCCGGGACCTCTTCGGACGACGTGCGGGTATTGGGGTTGCCCAACCACGCAATGGTCAGTTCGGTCGCCAGTTCTACGGCATTCACATCGATAGGGTCGTCGGCCATGATACGCTCCTGTTGTTTGGACTTTGACCTAACCGTCAATCACGTCGCGTCAACCATCCAATCCATTTTCGGGGTAAAAATTCTACGAAAACGAGGGTTTTTATTTGTCAGGCCAATCGGAGAATTTTAAGGTAAATAGTCCGAAACGTTATAATCAGGCCGTGTCACGACGATCGATCAGCACTTTATTCAAGTCGATCGGGAAAGATTTTTGCGTCGGATTACAGTTTTGTCATTTCGTTATGATGCCGTACCAACATGGTAACGCACCAAACGATTGCAGTCCGACGATTGCAAAAAATGCAATGAAAATTAATGAGGTTGCATTTGTGTAAATCGGCGATCTCCGCCAGAAGGAGCGGGCCTTTCAGGCATCCTCTCCTAAAAACTTTTACGGCTGGTCCTTGGACCAGCCTTTTTTTTGGCTTGCTTCCGCCGCGTATCGGCCTAGGCTGTTCCGATCGCCGCGCTTTAAAGACAAACATAAGCAGGAGTGGAAGCCGCCGGGAAAACCGGCACCCCGCGCGTCGGCGGCGGGGGTTGAGCGACCATTTTGCGCTCCCCCCGTCTGCACCTCTTCAGAAATCGATGTCGCTATCGGCCATTCGTCTTGGCGTGGCGAAGCTGCTGTGAGCATCCGGCGCGCACGCCCAAGCCGTGACGAGGCGCAGCCCCCGCGGACCGATCGGCATTCGGGTCGCTCTGCTATAGCAGGATGACATAAGATGCCCCCCTTTCCTTTCAGGGCCGGGGGTGGGGCACGGCTGTGATGGTCAGCGCGCTCCATCCATAAAGTCTTCCCAGCCGGGCCCAAAGCTCCGCCGGAGCGTCGGGACAATATCCCAGATCAGGTGGATCAAACTCCAGGCGTTCTGGATATTGTGCCGTCAGACGCCTGCTCCTCTGCATCATCGAGAAGAGCAGGCCCTGGTGTTACTTGCGCTCGGTCGGGGAAGGCCGGTGGATGAACTGGTCCAGAACGTTCAGTGCCATGCCGGCAAAGGCGGTAACTTCCGAAAGGCCGGGCTTGCCCGACGATGCGGGCTTGGTGGACGGCGCGGGATCGATAGCTTCGGCAGCATCCGCCGCCGGGGTTTCCGGCGGTGGCGGTGGCGGGGGCGGAGGCGTATCCGCCGCGTCGCGCTTGCCTGTTTCGCGCGCCAGCGCGGAGGCCGCGACGATCAGGCCGGTGGCGAGCAGCTGACGCCCGGCCGGACTGCGTACCTGGTCGAGCAGGGCCTGTCCGATCCGGTGCAGCGGTGACGGGCCGGGCGGCGTGCCGGGCTGTTCTTCCAGCTTGGCCTTTTTCTGTTTCTTCTTGTGCTTCTTCTTACCCATCGACCCGGCCCCATGATGTTGTGTATTTATGATGTAATACACGTCGCGCGGTGTTCAAGGCGCAAGTGGTCCGGCGCGCTGGCGGGCCTAGCCGCCCAGCGCGCGGGCGCGGCGTCGCTGGACCGAACTGCCTATGCCCAGCGCTTCGCGATATTTGGCGACCGTGCGCCGGGCGATATCGAACCCCTTGGCCTGGAGCAGTTCGACCAGCGTGTCGTCGGACAGGATCTTGGCACCTTCGTTGGCGATCAGCGCCCGAATCGCGCTCTTCACCGCTTCGGCCGACACCGCATCGCCGCCATCGGCCGCCGCGATGCCGCTGGTGAAGAAGAATTTCAGCTCGTACAGCCCGCGTGCACAGCTGAGATACTTGTTGCTGGTCACGCGGCTGACGGTCGATTCGTGCATCCCGATCGCCTCGGCGACACGCGCCAGCGTCAGCGGCCGCAGATGTGCGACGCCGTGGAGGAAGAACGCCTCCTGCTGCTTCACGATTTCGGTCGCGACGCGGATGATCGTGCGCTGCCGCTGGTCGAGCGCCTTCATCAGCCAGTTGGCGCTGGCCAGACAATCGGCCAGCCAGGCCTTGGACCCCTTGTCCTGCGGGCCATGGCGCAGTTCCTGATAATAGCGGCGATTGACCAGCACGCGGGGCAGGGTGGCGGTGTTGAGTTCGATACCCCAACCCGCCTTGGTCCGGGTGACGAACAGGTCGGGCACCACAGCGCGTGCCGGCTCGCCACCATAGCGACAGCCGGGCTTGGGATCATAGCCGCGCAGTTCGCGGATCATGTCCGCCATGTCCTCGTCATCGACGCCGCACAACCGCTTCAACCGGATCAGGTCGCCGCGCGCCAGCAGGTCGAGATTGGCGATCAGCTTGGCCATGCAGGGGTCGTAGCGGTCGACCTCGCGTGCCTGGAGCGTCAGGCATTCGGCCAGATCGCGCGCGCCGACGCCGGTCGGGTCCAGGCTCTGCACGACCTTCAGCACCACCTCGACCTGCGGCAGGCCGACGCCCAGCCGCTCGGCGATCTCGCGCAGCGGGACGGTCAGATAGCCCGCCTCGTCCAGCTGGTCGATGATGTGCGCTGCGATCGTCAGGTCGAGGCCCGACAGGATCAGCGCGACCTGTGCCTCCAGATGCTCGGCGAGATTGGGCGCATCGTCGGCCAGCGAATCCCAGTCCGGCCCATCCTCGCCGCCCAGGCCGCCGCTGCTCGCCCCGTTTAGTGACAGGCCGCCATCGGGCCCGGTGCCGCCATCGGCCACGCTATCCTGCTGATGGCTTTCGGTCGCATAATCGAGGTCGAGGCCGCGATCCTCGGCAGGCGCGGTCCCGGCGACCAGTTCGTCCGCCCCGGCGGGCGCCTCGCGTTCGGGACGCTCGGGGGTCGCCACCTCGCGGATCGCCGACGCGTCGAGCAAGGGGTTCTTTTCCACCTCCTCGGCGATGAACGCCTCGATCTCCAGATTCGACAGCGCCAGCAGCTTGATCGCTTGCTGAAGCTGCGGCGTCATCACCAGCGATTGCGACTGGCGGATGTCGAGGCGCGGCGCGAGGCTCACGGCGCCCTATCCACGCCGGTCATGCCATCGGGAGCGGATCGGCGGGCGTTCCTCATGCGCTCAGAGCGAAAAGCCCTCGCCCAGATAGAGGCGGCGGACATTGGCGTCGGCGACCAGTTCCTCCGGCGATCCGCTGAACAGCACGCGCCCGTCATAGATGATGTAGGCGCGGTCGACGATGTCGAGCGTCTCGCGGACATTGTGGTCGGTGATCAGCACGCCGATGTCGCGCCGCTTCAGGTCCTTCACCAGGTCGCGGATGTCGGCGATCGAGATGGGGTCGATACCCGCGAACGGCTCGTCGAGCAGCATGATCGACGGATCGGCGGCTAGCGCGCGGGCGATCTCGGCACGGCGGCGCTCACCGCCCGACAGCGCCATGGCCGGTGCGGCGCGCAGGCGAGTCAGGCCGAATTCCTCGAGCAGCTTGTCCAGCTTGCGCGCGCGCTCGGCGGGATCGGGCTCGGCCAGTTCGAGCACGGTCAGGATGTTCTTCTCGATCGACAGCCCGCGAAAGATCGAGGTTTCCTGCGGCAGATAGCCCAGGCCCAGGATGGCGCGGCGATACATGGGCAGGCCGGTGATATCCTCGCCGTCCAGCATGATGCGGCCCGAATCAGGCTTCACCAACCCCATGACCGAATAGAAGCACGTCGTCTTGCCCGCGCCATTGGGACCGAGCAGGCCGATTACCTCGCCGCGCCCGACCGACACCGACACGTCGGTCAGGACGATGCGCTTGTCATAGCTCTTGGCGATCGACACGACCTGCAGGCCGTTGGCGACCGGTGGCTCCGACACGGGGGCGCTGCGCTGGCCGGGGCGCTGGTCTGCCTCGCGGATCGGGGTTTCCATGTCCATCGGCGCGTACTTTCCTTAGCTGATGGCCCTTGGCGATGGCCTGGTCTTGCGGGCACGTTAGCGCGAGCGACCCTCGCGCGTCACGTCTCAGTTGCGATCGGGGACCGAGAAGGTGCCCGTGACCCGGCCCGACGGCGCGCGAGTGACCCCGCCGCCCTTGCCCGGCGTGCCGCCGCCCGCCACCGACGAGCCGTCGATGACCGCGCGGCCGGTGTCGAGGTTGATGGTCAGGCGACCGCCGTTCACCGTGTTCCCGTCCTGGGTCAGCGTGACATTGCCCAGCATGGTGATCACCCGGCGATTGAGGTCGTATATGCCGTAATTGGCGCGCGCGGTCTGGTTCGGCCGCTTCACGACGACATTGCCCGACGCCTCGAACCGCGAGACCTGCGGCTTTCCGCCGATGACCTGGCCGGTATAGATGATGACCACCCGCGCGGCGGTCAGCGTCATCTCGGCCTGGCGCAGCGATACGTTGCCGGTCAGGACGCCGCGATTCTGCTTGTCCTGCAATTCGATGACGTCGGCGCCGAAATCGACGGGCGCGCGGCTGTCATGCTTGACCTGCGCGGCGGCGGGCGCTGCCAGGACGAGAAGGGCCGGAGCCGCAGCGGCGAGGTACTTGTGCATGTTCGGCTATTTCGTGCTTTACGGCACGATGCGCAAGCGCGCGTTGCCTTCCAGGCGAACGGTGCGATCTTCCAGGTTCGCGCGCAATTTGTTGGCGCTGAAATTCCCCTGCGGCACGCGGCCGGTCACCGCGCCGCCCGACACCAGCGTGCGCTGCTGCAGGTCGATCGTCGCGTCATGGGTCTGGAGATCGTATCCGCCCGCCGATTTGAAATCGAGCGGACCGTCCAGCTTCACCTGTTCGGTGCGCATGTCGTAGCGGCCCGAATCGGCGTTCACCGTGGCGGGGCCGTCCGACAGGCGGATCGCAGCGGCCAGCTTGTTGAGCTGCACCACCGGCTCGGCCGAGCTCCGCTGGATCGCGGACCCTGCGTCGAGCGAGAAGGGCTGGCCCTTGTCGTCGACGCCGCGATACTGCGCCGCCTGGATCTTCATGCGTTCGCGCGCCACCTCGACCTTCTTCTTGTCGAGGACGAACGACACCTCGTTCGACGTATAGATGGGCGCCATCACCAGGAACGCCGACAGCACGCCGATCGCGCTGGGCAGCAGCCAGCGCGCGACGGTCACGAATCGATCGTGGCGGCTGCCGGGCGCGGCCCAGCGCTGACGCTGGGTACGGACGCGGTCGGCGATCTCGGACATGGTGGCGAATTCCCTATGAGCCCGGCGGGCGGACCGGATCAGGCGTGGGCGAAGATATCGACCTCGGGCCAGCCCGCGAGATCCAGCTCGGCGCGCGCAGGCAGGAAATCGAAACAGGCCTGGGCCAGTTCCATGCGCCCCTCGCGCACCAGCCGCTTGTCGAGTTCCACCTTCATGCGGTGCAGATAGCGGACGTCGGAGGCGGCATATTCGCGCTGCGCGTCGGACAGCTCGGGCGCGCCCCAGTCCGACGATTGCTGCGCCTTGGACAGCTCGACGCCGAGCAGTTCGCGGACCAGCTCCTTCAGGCCGTGGCGGTCGGTATAGGTACGGATCAGCCGCGAGGCGATCTTGGTGCAATAGACCGGCGCGGCCACCACGCCCAGATAATGGCGGATCGCCGCGATATCGAATCGCCCGAAGTGATAGAGCTTCAACCGCTCGGGGTCGGCCAGCAGCGCGCGAAGGTTCGGGGCGGCATAGTCGCTGTCGGGCGAGAATCGGACCAGATGCTCGTCGGGGCCGCCGTCCGACAGCTGGACGACGCACAGCCGGTCGCGCGGGGTGATCAGGCCCATCGTCTCGGTATCGACGGCGATCGAGGCGCCCGCGGCGAACAGGTCGGCGGGAATGTCTTCTTCATGCAGATGAACGGTCATGCTCCTGCCCTAGCGACCGGGGGCCCAAGCCTCAACCGCTGTCGATGCGAGCGGGGGCGGGTGATTCGCATTTTTTCACGGACATGTTGTGGAGTTTTGGCCACAATTCCGACGCAATCTGTATCGTTCGCGGCGAAGCGAAACCGGATCGCACGATTTCGTTCGCGATGATGGTCCATCTGCGTTATGACCCTTGATCAGGCGCAAAAGGTTTGGCGCCAAAAGACCCGCGCTCTTCGTCCGGCGCACGGTTCTTGAAGATAGCAGTTGCGGGCGAACCGGGAAGACGAACAGGGCTTATGGGTTTCGATAGAGGTAGCCGAGGCAATCGCGGCACGCGTGGTCGCGACAAGCGGGACAATTTCGGCGGCGGCGATGAGTCGAGCGGCGGCTTCGGCGGCGGTTTCGGTGGCGGTGACCGCTTCGGTGGCGGCGGCTTCGGCGGCGGTTTCGGTGGTGGCGATCGCTTCGGCGGCGGTGGCGACCGTGGCGGTTTCGGCGGCGGTGATCGCGGCGGCTTCGGCGGCGGCGGCGGCGGTGGTTTCCGCAGCGGCGGCGGTGGCGGCTTCGGCGGCGGTCGTGGCGGCGGTGGCGGCATGCCCCCCCAGGTCGTTGGCGAAGGCACGGGCGTCGTCAAGTTTTTCAACGCGCAGAAGGGCTTCGGCTTCGTCGTGCGCGATGACGGCGGCGAAGACGTGTTCGTTCACATCTCGGCCGTCGAGCAGGCGGGCCTGTCGGGTCTGGCCGAGGGTCAGCCGCTCGGCTTCACCCTGGTCGATCGTGGCGGCCGCATCTCGGCCACCGAATTGAAGATCGAGGGCGAGCCGCTCCCGGTCACCGATCGTGCGCCTCCCCGCGAACCGCGCGAAGGCGGCTTCGGCGACCGTGATCGTGGCCCGCGCGCTGGTGCGGCCGGTGGTTTCGGCGGCGCTCCGCAGCGTCAGCTGACCGGCGAGAAGGCGACCGGCACGGTCAAGTTCTTCAACGCGATGAAGGGCTTCGGCTTCATTCAGCGCGACGACGGACAGCCCGACGCGTTCGTGCACATCTCGGCCGTCGAGCGCGCCGGCATGGGCTCGCTGAACGAGGGCGATCGCCTGCAGTTCGAGATCGAGGTCGATCGTCGCGGCAAGTACGCGGCCGTCAACCTGCAGAACGAGGGCTGATCCCCCTCGGCTGAATAAGCCTCCCTTTTCGGGCGACAGGGCCCGGCGTTGCAGCGATGCGACGCCGGGCCTTTTCGTTGTGATGGAGCGAGCGCGGTGGTGAAGTGGGGATGCTGGTCCAACCCTCGCAGAACGCCTGATCGTTGCGGATATCGGATGCGAAGAACGAGGCTTCGATGATCTGCCCGTCTTCGAAGCCGAAGACAGCTGATTCCTGCTTTCGAACGGTTCGGCCGTTTTATCGGCGCTCCACCCCATAAGAGTGGCGCGATGGCTTGCCTTCTCCGCCTCGGACAGCCTGCGCGCTCTTGGCGCTCCTGTCCCATACGGCCTGCTTCCATTCCAACGGAAGCATCACGCGCTCAAAAGCCTCGATTACCAGGGCGGATCGACATTCAGTCCCCTTTTAGTTCCTCCCTTGCAAGGGGAGGGGGACCAGCGAAGCTGGTGGAGGGGGGGCGCCGCTGGCGAGTGATCCCCAAACGCTCCAACCGGGACACCCCTCCGTCAGGGCTGCGCCCTGCCACCTCCCCTTCCAGGGGAGGAATAAAAGGAATGTCGATCAGGCCTGGCGCTGCGATAGACGGGACCAATGATGTGCCTTCGCGTCTGCAGTCGTCGACGCAGATGCATGTGCCTCAATCCTTTCGGGTAACCGCGTGGAGTGCGGAAATCAGTGCCGCATCGCCATAGGGTTTTTGAAGGACTGGAACGTGAGCCAGCCTTTCAGGAAGGCGAAGCTGCTCACCATAACCGGTCGCAAACAGGAAAGGGATGCCGTTTTCCAGCAGACGATCTGCAACCGGAAGGCTGTTGGCGTCTCTGAGGCTGAAATCGAGGATCGCTACGCTGGGGGAGCAGGCCCGCATTTTTTCGAAGGCGTCCGCTACGCTCGCGGCGATCACGACGTTATTGATCCCGGCCCTCGTCAATAGGCCATCGGCATGATTGGCGATCAGGAAATTGTCCTCGACGAGCAACACGCTTCCATCAATCTTGAGGGCGACCGGCGGTTCATCCGTGTGGGGAAGGGTGGCGAGGATCGTGCCGGGTTGTTCGCTTCCCAGGGTGCCGACGAACTTGGGCGGTATGCCGAATCGCGCCCGAACGCCCGATATCTCGAACCAGAGTGACGCCGTGCCACCGAGGTCATGGGGTATGAGCCGTTCGATGATCGTCGTGCCAAGACCCTGCCGCCGTTCGATCGCTGATGCCGGGCCGCCATGTTCGCTCCAGTTGATCGTAAGGCCGCCATCGCGGTCGAGGCACCAATCAATCTCCACGCGCCCGCTCGCCGAGATCGCTCCATATTTGCAGGAGTTGGTGAACAGTTCATGCAGAACGAGCGCAAGGGTGGCATAGGCCGTAGGCGCCAGCAACGCCGGTTCGCCCTCGATCTGAAAGCGACAGGCCCCCGAATATTGATCGGCATGGCCCTCGACCATGGTGCGTAGATTGGCAGGGGCCCAGTTGTAGCGCGTAATCTGGTCATGCGCCCTGGCCAGTGCGAGGATACGGGACTCCAGCACGGCGGTGCCCGCGTCATTGTCCGCACCATGGCGGGACTGCCACATCAGGGCGCTGATGAGCGTCAGAATGTTGCGGACCCGGTGGTTGAGTTCGGCGATCAGCATTTCCTGTTGCTGGAGTGCCCGCTGCCGCTCGGTCCCGGCCTCCCCCGCCAGCTTGAGCACGATTTCGATGATCGCGACACGCAACGTCTCGGCGCTCTTTTGCTCGTTGGCGGTAAAGGGATTGGATCGATGCCGCACTTCCTCCCTCCATGCGGCGAAACTGCTGCGTGGCGACAGGCTGGAAGCGGACGCGTCCGACTTCATCGCTTCGCCGGGATTGCCTGCCCAGGTAACCGACCGGATACGCTCGCGCCGGAACAGCATCACATAATCACCCGGCTCGGTCGTGATGGGTATGGCGATCAGGCCCGCGGCGTTGCTGTCGGAGGTGCAGGCTTCGGGCAAATGGGCGATGAGATGATCCGTGACGAACATCGCATCCCGCGTGAGCGCATGCAGTCGTCGCGTAATGGCCGGCACATCCTCGACGGCGGGTGCGACGCCGCTGGCCGCTATACGGTCGCCGACCTTCACCGCGACCCCATCGCAAGGGATGATGTCGTTCAGGATGGTCATCAGCCGGTCGGCATCTGTCAGGAGGCTGGCATCGTCAGCAAAGGATGTCAGCAGCCGGACGCCGGTGCTGCGTGCCAGCGCCTGTTTGGCCGCGATGATCTTGCGCTCACGGTTTTCCAAGCGCAGCGAGAACATCTCGCCGAACAGTTCGACGACCGTTCGGATATCGAAGGGCAGATTGCGCGGCCGGAAGTGATGACAGGCGAACATACCCCAAAGTCGCCCCTCCACGATGATCGACACCGACAGGGACGCGATCACGCCCATATTCTGGAGGTAGCGGATATGGATGGGTGAGACGGCGCGCAGGATCGAGGATGACAGATCGAGGGCGTCGCTGCCGTTCGGATCGAGCGACAGGATGGGCACAGATGCCTGGTTCACGTCGACGATGAAGCGAAACGGATTGCGAAGGTAGAGCGCGCGCGCCTGTTGCGGGATGTCGCTCGCCGGGAAGTGCAGCCCATGCAGCGGCGCGACACCGTGCCGGACGGCCTCTGCCACGACTTCGCCGGATCCGTCCTTGTCGAACCGGTACACCATCACACGGTCGAAGCCGATGAGGAGATGCATCTGCCGCGCGCCTTGCTGGATGAAGGCGTCGAGGTCGCTTTCGGCGTCGAGCCTGCTTGTCATCGAGCGGATCAGACTCGCCACCTCGGCGGTCGTGCTCTGCTGGTTCGGCTCGGCTTCGATGATCGCAAGGTCGCCGGAATAGTGGACGGCGCAGTCGAACAGCTGTCCGTCCCCAAAGAGGTCGAGACCGAAGACGCGCTCCGTGCAATTCGTGCCCTGGACCTGCCCGAGGCGGTTGCGGAGGCGGTGGACGGCCTCTCGGTCGAAAACCTCGTTCAGCGTCGAGCCCAACAGCTTTGCCGCAGGCTTACCGAACTGCTTCTCAACATTGTCGGACGCGTTGACGATCAGCCAGTCGAGCGTCGTCGCAATGAGGAAGCCGAAGGGCTGGATCGTTCCCAGGCGGTGGATCGGTTCCCGGTCGCAGGCGGTGAGGTCGGGCGGAACGTCGTTAGGCAACATGGTTTCCCCATCCCTGCATCGCCGACCTACTTACACCCATGCATTCAGGCCAAATTTGGCGATTGGCACATCTGCTCACCGGGCGGATTCGCCAGATAAAGAAGAGATTAGTAATTAACCGGTAATCGTAAATAACAATATTCCAATACACGGGTAGAAAGTTACAGGTGTGAGTGGATCAATTGAGCTACAGGTCGTGCATGTCGTTGAAGACGAAGCAGGATTCCGGATGGCCATTGCCGACCTGATCGAAACGATCGGTTTTCGTGCAAATCCGTTTCACGATGGTTGCGACTTCCTGGACGCGCTGGACGGCTGCGTGCCTGGCTTGATCCTGCTGGACATTCAGATGCCTCACCGATCGGGGTTCGAGGTCATGGCCGAGCTGTCGCAGAGAGCATGCGACTGGCCGATCATCGCGATGACGGCATATGGCGATATCCCCATGGCGGTGCAGGCCATGCGACTGGGTGCCTATGACTTCGTTCAAAAGCCCATCACTCCCGATCGGCTCAAGCACCTCCTGCCAAGGGCCTTGGACGATTGGGCCACGCGCGAGACGGTCCGTAGTTCGGAAGAAGTGGCGAGGCGACAGATTCGCGCACTGACGCCGCGTGAGCATGACGTCCTCATGGCATTGAGCGCAGGGAAACAGAACAAGTCTGTCGCATTTGATCTCGGCTTGAGCGTCCGGACAGTGGAAATGCACCGTGCCAAGATGCTTGCCCGTTTGAGCGTCAAGAGTGTTCAGGAAGCGGTCGCGCTATTGGCTCTTTCATCCATTCGGAGTTGCGCAAATTCTTGATGAAGAAATAAGCGTCGAACCGCAACATTGTTCGAAGATGCGACGCGTATGCCTCTTCCTGACCACCGGCCAGGTCAGCGATTATACGTATGCCGCAGGGGTGCTCGGAAACTGCGAGCGTGATGCCGACTGATTCAAGGGTGCCCGACAGGTCGAGGGCATACAGTGCTGCATTCCAGGCCGGAACTCGCCGAATGAACCCGCCAGATACGACAAGCGCCGCTATCGGTGCCGTAGCCGCATCGAGGTGACGTTCGACCGCCTGAAAGACCGGCGTCGCGTCGCCCCCTGCTACCGTGTCGCATTCTTCTCCGCCGTCGCCCTCGCCGCAACCATTATCGTCCGGCTGTGATCCGCGAGCCCTGCCCCTGACATCCGTGACACCGATGTCCGAGATGGATCGACTGCATCAAATCGTGGGAAATTTGGCAGAACTACAGTGGCTGACGATTAAAGTAGAATCACTATAACGGTATCTACGTAAACGGCGCGATTAACCATAATATGTGTCAATTTATACCGTAAAACCCACATCTTCTTGCGCGGCCGAAGCTTTGCGATTGATCAAATCGGAAGGAGAATGCCAGTGCACGACATCGCTACTATCAACAACGTATATGTCGAGCGGCTGATCGCCTACTCTGCGCTCACTGAGGGTGCGGGCGGCTATCGTGGCAAACAGCAACGACCTCCTGAGGTTTCCTGGCACGGGGGTGCTCAGCCGCTCGCTTCGCCATGCGCCGCTGCCCCAGGTTCGATGGCCTTGGTTTGGCAGCCCGTTCGGGATGTGCGCCCAGGGGGGACTGTCCTCTATCATGAGGCGCTGGTACGATTCCCGCAAACCCATGGCTGGGATGCGGCCCCACAGGAGGCTCTGGCGATCATCGAGCGTTCCGGTGGAAGCCTTGTCTTTGACAGGCGCGTTGTCCGCCGCGTGATCGAAACGTTGCAGTCGGACCCGCTCGCGATCCTCGGCGTCAACATATCTGCGGCCAGCACCGACCCCGACGGCTGGAATGATATGATGGATCTGCTGCGCCGCGATCATGCGCTTGCGACGCGCCTTGTCATCGAGATCACCGAAACCGCGCCGATCCCCGACCTCGATCGGGCCGCCCTGTTCTGCTCGCGCCTGCAAGGCTGCGGCGTGCGCGTCGCACTCGACGACTTCGGCGTGGGTCACGCGTCCGTGGCGAGCGCACGCGCGCTGAAGCCTGCAATCATCAAGATCGATGGCAGCTTCGTGCGGCAGGCCTGCACCGGCCCCGCCGCGGCGGACTTGTTCTGGCATATGGTCGGCGTGGCGAAATCCCTCGGCGCGCTGACCATCGTGGAAGGGATCGAGACCCAGCAGCAGGCGACCATCGCGCAGGAGGCGGGAAGCATATGGCAGCAGGGCTTCTTTCACGGCAGGCCTATGCGCCGCCCTTGTGCTGAAACCCGGCTGGACTTCGGAGCCGCCGATCATGTCCTCTTGGCTTCGAAAGGCGGGGCGGGGTCGTTTATCCCGACGGTGTGGAAATGATGCGCCACATGATTGCCTGGCCATTCTGACGGCTCCAGCGGCGCGGCATTCACGGGCTGCAGATGCGATCCGGCCTGACGAACCGCGAAAAACGCAATCTGCCGACGCGAGGTCACGGTAAATTCCCTTTCACTCCGTCTTCCGGATGAAGGCCCGCAAGGACGTTGCGAGCCGGACAGTGTCACACGGGTGGGGGATGGCTTCGTCATGCATCGACTGGCCTATGCTGGGATAGCGTTACTGATCTGCACGGTGGTGCCGTTGCTGATCCTGATAAGCGGGTCGGCCTCTTCGCAGACGCTCGATGGAAATGGAGCGTCGGGCGTGTGCCTCCGCCTTGGCGGGGTCGGCATCATCGTCAATGGCGCTGCATACTGCCGCCTTCCCGACGGGCGTGCCGTCGACAAGCGACTGCTCGTTCTTGGGCGGCGGCGACGGGCCGTCATGCCCAACCCCGCCAGTGCCTATTGCGAGCAACTGGGCGGCAGGGTCGACGTGGTGGCCGAGCCGGGCGGACAGACGGGCTATTGCCATCTGCCGAACGGGGCCGTCATCGAGGAATGGGCGCTGTATCGTGGCCGCTGAAGCCTATGGCGCGAAGCCCTGGCCGACATCGATTTCCCGCGCGACGGTCCCGGTGGATCGCATGACATCGTTGAGGAGCGCGCCGTATCGGCACGTGACGGGCTTACATTCATTTCTTCACGATCAGCCAGTAAGAGGCACCGCACGATCCCCTCACGTCAATTCGGTGCCTATGTCGTCAAACGGATTAGAAGCGGTTTATCTGGCCAATCGGGACAAGATGGTGCGCTTCCTTGTCGCGCGCGGGGCTGGCGATGCCGCCGAGGATCTGGCGAACGACCTTTGGCTGAAGATCTCGACGCTTTCGACCGGCCCGATCGCCAATCCGCTGTCCTATCTGTTTCGGGCCGCCAACTCACTGATGATCGATCGGTATCGGGCACGCCGGCAGTCGGAGCGCAGGGAGCAGGACTGGTTCGACCTCAAAGGCGATGGCGAAGCCTCGGACGAACCGGCGGGCGAACGGGTGATCGGGGCGCAGCAGGAGATCGAGAAGGTGGCGGCGGTGCTGACGTCACTGGGGGCTCGCCGGGAAACGGTCTTTCGGCGCGCCCGGATCGACGGCGTGTCGCAGCGACAGATCGCCGAAGAACTGGGCGTCAGCCTGAGTACGGTGGAAGCGGACCTGCGGATCGCCACCCGCGCATTGATCGAATTGAAGGAAGACCTGCGATGAGCATGACGAACGCCGTCGCGACCGAGGACAAGGCATGATGACCGGCAGGAAGGTCGACGACACCGCACTGGAATGGGCCATCCGCACGGCCGACCCGTCGTTCGAGGACTGGGATGGCCTGACCGAATGGCTCGAGGCCGATCCGCTGAACCATGATCGCTATGACGAGGCGACGGCGGCCATCGCGCAGGCGACCGACCGTGTCGCGGCCACGCCGGTCCAGGCCGCGCCGGTGGTCGCGAACGACACCGGGCCGACGCGACGCGGGTATTGGCGCTGGGGCGGCGGGGCCGTCGCCGCTATGCTGGCCGTGGTCGTCGGCGTGTCGGCCTGGAACGACCGATCGCAACCCTATGCGGTGGAAACGTCGCCCGGCGAGCAGCGGTCGGTGGCGCTTGCCGATGGCAGCCAGATCATCCTCAGCGGCGGTTCGCGCGTGACGCTGGATCGCACGGACGCGCGCGTGGCGGTCGTGGACCGCGGCGAAATGCTGTTCCGGATCAGGCATGACGCGGCGCATCCGTTTCAGGTGACCGCCGGCGACACGAAGATGGTCGATCTGGGGACCGTCTTCGACGTGACGCACGATCCCCGGCGGACGCGTGTCGCCGTGGCGGAAGGTGCGGTGATGGTCGATCCGCAAGGCGCGCGCCTTCGCCTCGATCCGGGCCAGGCGGTCGTGGCGAGCGACGGCGAGCTGCGCCGGGAGCGCGCGGAGGATGTCGGTGGCTGGCGCGAAGGTCGCGTGACCTTCGATCACGCCCCGCTGTCCGATGTCGCGCGCGACCTGAGCCGCCAGCTCGGCCACGACATCCGCGTCGACGCGGCGATCGCGGATCGGCCGTTCAGCGGGACGGTCGATATCCGCTCGTTGAATGACGACCCGGCATTGCTGGGTCGGCTGCTGGCGGTCGGTGTCCGGCGGGACGGAGAGATTTGGGTGCTGGGCGACGATCGGTGAAGCTGGGTGCCCGGTCGGCCGCCATCGGGCTGATGATCGCCGCCATCGCGCCGTCCCCTGCCGCCGCGCAGACGCTGGCGATCGATCTGCCTGCGGGGAGCGTCAGCGCGCAGGTGCTGGCGCTCGGTCGGCTTGCCCGCGTCAGCGTCGTCGTCACCGATCCGCGCTTGTGGTCGAAGCCTGTACCGGCCTTGCGCGGCCGGATGAGTGCGCTCGCCGCGCTCCGTCTGATCGCCGCACGATGCGGGGGTGAGGTCGAGCCGATCGATGCGGCGCTGTTCCGCCTCGTGCCGAAGCGGACGCCGCTGCCGCGCGCCCACCCGGCCAGGCCCCGGCCACCCGTGCCCGCCGTCCCACCGCCCGAGCCCCCTGCGCCCGATATCATCGTGGTGGGCAGCAAGCGTGACCTGCCGTTCGGTCGCGTCGCGGGTCAGGTCATGCGGGTTTCCGGTCGGGATCTGGAGTTTGGCGGTGTCGGGGGGACCGAACGACTGACGTCGCGCTTGTCCACCGTCGCGTCCACCTATCTCGGCGCCGGGCGCAACAAGCTGTTCATCCGCGGCATCGCGGATTCCAGCTTCACCGGCCCCAGCCAGGCGACGGTCGGCCAGTATTTCGGCGACCTTCGCCTCAGCTATAACGCGCCCGACCCCGACCTGCGCTTGGCCGATCTGGCGGCGGTGGAGGTGCTGGCGGGGCCGCAGGGCACGTTATACGGTGCGGGTTCGCTTGGCGGCCTGATCCGGCTGGTCCCCAATCTGGTCGAGCTTGACCGCACCAGCGGATCGGTCGCCATCGGCGCATCCGCCACCCAGCATGGTGCACCGGGATATGATGCGCAGGGTGTCCTGAACGTGCCCATCGTGACGGATCGGCTCGGCGTCAGGCTGGTCGCCACGTCGGTCGAGGAGGGGGGCTACATCGACAAGCCGCTGCTCGGACGCCACGACGTCAACACCACGCGTATTGATGGCGGCCGTGGCACCGTGCACTTGAAGATCGCCGACGACTGGAGTGCCGAGCTGATCGGGATCGGCCAGCGCATTCGCGGCGCCGACAGCCAATATGCGGATCGGGGCGCCCGTGCCCTCACACGCAATGCCCGGGTCGTCGAGGGGTTCGGCGCCGATTTCGGGCAGGGGCAGTTCGTACTGAGCGGCAAGGTCGGCGATGTCCGGCTCCGTTCCTCGACCGGTATCACCGCGCATGACCTCACCGAACGCTATGACGCGACGTTGGTCGGTGACGATCCGACGCTCTTCACGCAGGCGAACCGCACGCGGATGGTCGCCAACGAAACGCGCGGCTGGGTCACCCACGCCGATGGATCGGGATGGCTGCTGGGCCTGAGCTTCACCGACAATCGCACGCGGTTGTCGCGGGCCTTCGTGTCGCCTGGCCAACGCCAGCAACTCCCCGGCGTGTCGAACGCGGTGCAGGAGATCACGGCTTATGGCGAAGCGAGCATCCGGGCTACCCGGACCGTTCTGTTGACCGGCGGCCTGCGTGTCGGCCGTTCGGTGCTGACGGGGGCGGCGGAGGACAGCCTGTTGCAAAATACGCCGGAGGGGCTCGCGACGCTGGCCTCGCGCCGGGAAGTTTCCGTTCTGCCGTCCGCATCGGCCCTGATCGATGCCGGGCCGAATGCCACGATGTACCTGCGCTATCAGCAAGGCTTCCGCCCCGGCGGGCTGACGATCTACAACGGTGACGTTCAGCGGTTCAACAACGACCATGTCGGGACGATCGAGGCGGGCTATCGCTTCGGCCGTGCGGCGCGGGATCCGTTCGCCTTTTCCTTCACCGTCGCCCATACCGGCTGGCGCAATATCCAGGCCGATTTCCTGGATGGCGGCGGCTTTCCATCGACCGCCAATGTCGGCGATGGCGACATCTGGACGGTCGAGACGACCGCCTCGGCCCGATTGGCCAGGGGGTTGCGGATCGACGCCGCGATCTCCCTCAACGACAGCAGCATCAACGAACGCGCACCGAAGGACTTGCCGGTCGCCGGAGCGTCGGGCGGCCCCGTCGGCGCGGCGGCCCGACTTGGGCCGATCCCCAACATCGCCAATGTCACGGCGCGCGTGGGAATGACCTATGACGCCGCGCTGTCCGATCATGCGCGACTGAAGGTCGATGGCTGGGCACGCTATGTGGGCGTGTCGCGGCTCGGCCTCGG
This sequence comes from Sphingomonas sp. CFBP8993, assembly GCF_034044895.1. Classification (NCBI taxonomy): domain Bacteria; kingdom Pseudomonadati; phylum Pseudomonadota; class Alphaproteobacteria; order Sphingomonadales; family Sphingomonadaceae; genus Sphingomonas; species Sphingomonas sp. CFBP8993. The sequence continues at coordinate 258,219 of NZ_JAXCWU010000005.1, forward strand.
TCCTGAACTGGGGGAGGAGCAGGGCAACCTCGTCGACAGCGGCATCACCGCTCGCGTGGGGTGGGATCGCTTCGGCGTCACCATCGGCGTCACGAACCTGACCGATGCGCGCGGCAACCGCTTCGCGCTGGGCACACCCTTTCTCACGGGCAGGGCACAGGTCACTCCGCTGCGTCCGCGAACCTTGCGGATCGGGTTCGACGCCGCTTTTTGACCGGCATCGTCACGGTATCCGCCGTTCCGCTCCGTCCTCCCCATGCCTGGCATCGAATGACGACCGTCGAACACCGGCGATCGGGACATTCAGTCATCGGCAATATGGAGTGAGGAATATTGCGTTCGCGGGCCCCGAAGCCCGAAGCAGTTCCGCTCCGCTCGGAGGAATAGAATATGAAATTTCAAGCATTTGTGATGGCGAGCCTGCTATCGGCAGGCGCTGGGATATTCGCACTGCCCGCCCATGCCCAGTCGAAGGGGAGCGAGATCGCCAATCCCGCGTCGGAATATTGCGTCTCGATCGGCGGCACCTCCTTCTCGCGCCGGACGCCATCGGGCGATGTCGGCTATTGCCGGCTGCCAAACGGAAAGGTCGTGGAGGAGTGGAAGCTGTTCCGCGAGAATCAGAAGCGTCCGCCGGTGCCGAAGCGCCGCGACGACATATCCATGGCCAACCCGGCTGCGGTCCATTGCAGCAGGGTCGGCGGCACCAATCTGAACCGCCGGACCCCGCAGGGTGACGTCGCGCTTTGCCGTTTGCGCAACGGCAAGACGGTCGATGCCTGGGTGCTCTACCGCCGTGATGACGGCAAGCGGCCTGGTCCGGCAAAACCCGGTACGATCGGCCTCGCCAATCCGGCGTCCGGTTACTGCGTGAAGCAGAAGGGGCGTCTCGAAATGCGCGAGGGGCCCGGCGGGACGACGGGGTTCTGCCATCTGCCGAATGGGCGCGTGGTGGAGGAATGGCGTCTCTATCGTGAGCAGTCGGCCGGCCGCCCCCGCTGATCGCCGAAGATGTGGGCCGCGCGCACGGGCGCGCGGCTCATTCCCAGGCAAGTCTTTCGAACGCAAACGACGGGATCGCGATAGCAAAGCGCCGAAATCAGAATGGCTTCCTAAAATTTCGAAAAAAGTTTCATAGACCCCAAGGCATATCGAAAATGGTGCCGTCTTGCTGATGTAGGGGGACGCAGACTGGTGCGGCTCGCTCGAATCAAGATCCATTTTCGAAGGACTAGACTCCATGACCCTGGTTAGCTCGTTCGCGCCCGCGCATCGCGGTGCGTGCCGGTACTCGGCTGCGATGATCGCTGGCATGATCGCTGGCATGATCGCCGCCATCGCCGGGACGACGCCCGCGTCCGCGCAGCAGTCCGCACCCGGCGCCTATGCCGTTGCCCGTGCCGGTGCGCAGGTCGATTCCGACGTGAAGCCCAGCCAGGTGCTCAAGAAGGGTCAGACGGTGTCGAAGACCGCCCCCACGCTGCCCAAGAACATCGACAACAAGTCCGGCTTCACCGGTGAGTTGGGCATGGGGTATGACTTCGGTGGTTTCCGCCTGGAGGGCACCGCAGGTTACGACACCGCCAACATCAACGCCAAGGCGTTGAGCGACAAGAATTATATCGGCGCGGGTCGGCTCAAGTCCTTCGATCTGGGCGTGTCCGCCTATGTCGATCTGATCCAGGACGGTCCGTTCAAGCCCTTCGTCGGCGGTGGCATCGGTGCCTCGCGCGTCAGTTACTCGGCGGATCGCTACGCACGAAACGCTAATCCGGGTACGCTGCAGCCCGCTGCATCGATGGCGGGCAAGGACTGGGGCTTCCGCTGGCACGTCGATGCGGGTGCGAGCTATGACGTGACGCCTGAGACGTCGATCGAACTGCTCGGGCGGCATTCGCGGACGTCGGGGATGCAGATGAAGGGGGTGACGATCGATCAGGATCTCAGCCGGACGACCCCGACCTACAAGCTGAAGAGCTCCTCGACCTCGATCATGGTCGGCCTTCGTCAGAAGTTCTGACCTCGGCCTGATCCGATAGGAAAATGCCGTCCCTGTATCGGCCGCGTCGATCACCCTGGTCGCCGCGTTACCGATCAGGGGCGGGGATGCCTCCGGATCGGCACGCAACAGCTTTGAAAAGCCTGAATATTGATCCGAAGTACGGCAGGAGACGCTTGCTCAAGCGTAGACTCTAGTCAGGATCGTCGTCCGAACAAGCTTGCTCAGGCCCATCCTTTTAGCTAATGCGAGCGAAACGCAATAGCTAAAGGGGTGTGATAGTGCGCTGGATTTCCGGCACGGCTATGCTGTGCGCTGGGTTCGGACTCTCGGGCGGTGCTATGGCGGAGTCCACCGACGACCATAACCGTCGCGAAAAGGCCGGGGTGCAGGAGCGCGGCGATATCGTCGTGACCGGAGAGCGACCCAGCTATGTCGAGGGCGAGAGCGCGACCGCGACCCGCACGGCGACGCCGCTGCGCGACGTGCCCCAATCGATCCAGGTGATCCCCCGCAGCGTGATCGAGGATCAGAACAGCATCCGCCTGACCGACGTCTTGCAGAACGTCTCGGGCGTGCAGCCGGCGACCACCGCCGGCAACCGTGGCGAAATCTACCAGATCCGCGGCTTTACCACCCCGCGTTACGCGATCGACGGCGTGTTGCTGAACCGGGTGGCCGATCGGTCGGAAACCTTCCTCGATCTCGCCAATGTCGAGACGGTGGAGGTGCTGAAGGGGCCCGCATCCGTCATGTATGGCCAGGGCGATCCGGGCGGGGTCATCAATATAACGACACGGCGCCCGACCGACCGGCCAACGGCGGAAATTAGCATGCAGGCCGGCAGCTTCGACTTCGCGCGCGTCTCGGCCACGGCGAGCGGTCCGGTCGGCGATCGGCTGGCGGTGCGCGTGACCGGTGCGGCGCAGACGCTGGAGGGGTTTCGCGGCAAGCATGCGGCCACATCCACGCGTCAGTTTGCCGGTTTCGCGGCCCGCTGGCGACCGGGCGATGCCACCACGATCAACCTGGATGTCGACCATAGCAGCCAGCGCAATCCGTTCGACCGGGGCCTTGTCGTTGGCGCCGACAACCGGGTCACGCTCCCCGCCCGGCGCTTCCTGTCGGAACCCTGGTCGGTCACGGGCGCACGCAAGACCCGCGTCGTGCTGGACGTGGCGCACCGCGCGACCGACTGGCTCAGCCTGCACCTCAACGGCCGCTACACCGATGCGGTCGTGCAGGACAACTATGCGATCGACTATCGCGCGCTGGCCGCCAATGGCCGCACTTTGAGCCGTCGTGCAACGACTCGTACGGAGGATTTGGAAACCGTCGATACGCGCGCAGAGGCCGTGGCGACCTTCGCGACCGGCGGGGTCGGCCATGTCGTGCTGGCCGGCGGCAGCTATAGTCATGCCACGCTCGATTTCCTGACCTATCGCGGCAACATCGCGTCGATCGATATCCTGAACCCGGTCTATAATGCCCCGCTGCCCCGATTGTCGCTCAATACCGACACCTATCGCCGATCCGATCTCTACGCGGCCTATGTCCAGGATCAGGTCACGGTGACCGACTGGCTGAAACTGCTCGGCAGCGTCCGCCACGACATTGTGCGCGATCGGTTGCTCAACCAGGTCAATGGTCGGGAGGATCGCCGCGACAGCAGCGCGACGACGTGGCGCGGCGGGGTGGTCGTACAGCCGGTGCCGGCCATATCGCTGTTCGCCGGCTATGGGCAGAGCTTCCAACCGCAGACCAGCCAGCGGCGCGACCTGAGCTATCTCGATCCCGAGCGTGGCCGTCAATATGAGGCGGGCGTGAAGCTCGACCCCGTGGGCGGGCGCCTGATCGCGACCTTCGCCGCCTTCGACATCACCAAGCGCAATGTCGCCACCCCGGACCCGGCCGATACCAGCTTCGCGATCCAGACCGGCGAGCAGCGGGTGCGCGGGCTGGAAATGGACGTCATCGGCCACCTGACGAAGCGATGGCAGGTGATCGCCAGCGGCAGTCATCTCGATGCGACGATCAGCAGGGATGAGCTGTTCGCGGTGGGCAACCGGTTGACCAACGTGCCGCGCTGGTCCGGCAGGCTGTGGAGCAGCTATCTGCTGGGCGGCGTTGCCGAGGGGCTGACCATGGCGGGCGGCGTGACCCTGGTCGGCCGGCGCGCGGGCGACCTCAGCAACAGCTTCTCGGTCGATGGCTACACCGTCTATGATGCGACGATCAGCTATGCGGTGCCCGGCACGGGCCTGGAACTGTCGCTGACCGCCCGCAACCTGACCGATGCCTATTATATCGAGTCCACGGTTACCCGGCTGGAAAACTATCCCGGTACGCCGCGCAGCATCCTGGGAGCGGTGCGTGCCCGCTTCTGATGCGGGCATTCGCCCGTGCGGCGGGACGGCTGTGCACGCAGCGTATGGCAGGTCTGTACGGCCCAGATAAGCCCCTGCACGCTATAGCCGTGCAGATATGGTTTCGGCGTATCGCGTAGGTTAAAGCGAGTCGCGCGACACCTGTGGGCTACGGTCCAGGTCGTCTTTCAGCCTATCCTACTGCTTTATATGGGTTTTTTGGGATATGGTGCCGCTTACAGGACTCGAACCTGTGACCCCCGCATTACGAATGCGATGCTCTACCAGCTGAGCTAAAGCGGCCCAATCTTCGGTCGACCCGGCTGGTGTCCGGTCGAGGTGGCGGCGCTTAACAGGTTGGTGGGGGGCTGGCAAGCGCCTTTGGTCTTTACGTCGGGTTAACCACGGCGGGAGCATGAGCGGAGCATGGCCAGGAAGACCGTTACGAACCATCCGTCGGATATCGCCGCCTCGGCCCCTGGGGCAGGGGGGGAGGGTGCCAATACGCTGGCGTTCGGCACCGAGGATGCGCTGGCGCGCATGGCGGGGCAGGAGCGGCGGCTGCATGCGCGTGCCTATCATCATTGGGCGTCGCTGTTGGGCGAGGCGCGCTTCCCGACGATCCACGCGTTCGACACCGGCGCGGCTGGCGATTTCGCCGGCAATTCGGTGCTGCTCGACTTCCGGGGCGACCGCGCGGACGCCGTCATCGCCCATATCGGTACGGCGCTGCGGGAGGAATGCGGCATCGACGGAGAACTGCCCGGGCGGATCGCCGATATTCCGGCGCATTCGCTGCTTGCACGGCTGACCGCGCATTGCGACCAGATCCTGGCCGAACAGGCCCCGGCCGGGTTCGAGGCCGAGTTCGTCAACGAACGCGGGCATACCATCCTGTATCGCGGTATCCTGCTGCCCTATTCCTCTGACGGGCTGATGATCGATTTCGTCCACGGCGTCGTCAGTTGGAAGGAGGTCGCCGACCCCCTGTTGCAGGCATCGCTCGACTCGGCCCTGCTGGATTCGGTCGCGAGGCCGGACACGCCCGCGCCGGCGAGCGGCGGCGCGGGTTTGTGGGAGGAGGACGATGCGCCGCGTCGCCCGAGCGGCCTCGCCACCATCCTGGCGCATGTGCCGCTGATGACGGGGGCGGAGCCCGGCACCCCGGTGGTCCTGGCGGGGCATGTGGCGGATGACGGCACCGTCGCGGTGACCGGATCGGTCGTCGGCGACGAACGCCTGGCCGACCGGGTATTGCGCGCTTCGCAATGAAAGTTGCGCTGCGGCGCAACATCTTTTCTCCATTGCCAAAGGGTTGAGCGGCGCGAAAGCCGAGCCTAGGACTAGCGGCCATGGCACTGAATATGTCGCATCCGATGGCCGACGCGATTGCCGCGCGGCTGACCCAGGGCGCCCTTCCGGCGGAGTTGCAGGGGTTCGGCCCCGCGGAGGTGGCTGCCGCGGCGGCCTTCGTCGCGGGGGTGGCCGAGCGGCGCTCCCCCGGTGAGCCATCGATCGCGCTGGAGCCGATATCGGGCGACGACACGCACCGCCGGATGCGGCTGGCCATCGTCAATGACGACATGCCCTTCCTGGTCGATTCGATCGCGGCGATGGTCGGCGCGGACGGCATCGCCATCGACCGAGTGATTCACCCCGTCCTGTCCGTCACGCGCGACGCGGATGGTGTGTTGCAGGCGATCGGCGCGGGTGGCCGGTCCGAATCCTTCATCTATCTGGAAATGGAACGCGCCGATGCGCGCGACCGGCGCGGGCTGGTCGACGATCTGCGCGCCGTGCTGGCCGATGTCCGCGCGGCCGTCACCGACTGGTCGGGATTGCAGGATTCGCTGGCCGCCGATGCGACGACGCTGGGCGAGAAGAATGGCGAGGGTGCGGCACTTCTCCTGTGGTTCCTGAACGGCAAGCTGACGCTGCTGGGCCATGAGAAATGGTATCAGGATGGCCGCGACGCCCCCGCACTCGGGGTCGCGCGGACGCCGCACAAGGTGCCGCTGCTCGCCGACACGTCGCGGCAGCGCGCGCTGGACTATTTCCTGGAGGGCGGCGCGGCACCGCTGCTGCTGAAGTCCAATGCGATCTCGACCGTTCACCGCTCGGTCCCGCTCGACCTGGTGCTGGTGCCGATCATGGAGGAGGGCCGCGCCGTTGGCCTGTCGATCCATGCGGGCCTGTGGACCAGCGCCGCGCTGGCCAGCCCGCCGCACGAGGTGCCGGTGCTGCGCACGCGGCTGGCCGCGCTTCAGGCCAAGTTCGGCTTCGATCCGCGCGGCCATACCGGCAAGGCGCTGACCCATGCGCTGACCGCGCTGCCGCATGACCTGGTGACGGCGTTCCCGGCCGAGGCGCTGGAGCAGCTGGCGCTGACCGCCATGTCGCTGGCCGATCGGCCGCGGCCCGAACTGGTGCTGATCCGATCGGTGTTGCAGCGGCATCTGTTCGCCTTTGTCTGGCTGCCGCGTGACGAGCTGACGACCGCGCGGCGTGTCGCGATCGGCGACATGCTGGGCGAGGCGGCGAACGGATCGCTGCTCAACTGGTCGATCGCGCTGGAGGACGGCGTCGTCGCGCTGATCCGCTATACGATCGACCTGCGCCAGGACGGTCGCCTGCCCGATACGGCGGCACTGTCCGAACGGCTGCGCAAGATGGTGCGCGGCTGGATGCCCGATGTCGAGGCGGCGCTGGCCGAGCAGGTGCCGGCACCCCGTGCGGCGCGCCTGGCGCTGCGCTGGGCCAATGGCTTCCCGACCAATTACCGCAATGTCAGCGACGCGACCGAAGCCGCCGCCGACATTCTGCGCCTGGCCGCACTGGAGAATGAGAATGGCCGTTCGGTGCGGCTGTTCCCGGTCCAGCCGGGGCAGGATCGCCAGCTCAAGATCTACAAGCTGAACGGCGCGCTGCCCTTGTCGGACGCGGTGCCGGTGCTGGAGAATTTCGGCTTCCGCGTGATTGGCGAGCTGCCGACGCGGCTGCGCGACGATGCCGATCCGTTCGTCCACGACTTCATCGTGGAAACCGAGGCGACGACCGAGCCCAAGGGCGCGGCGGTGCTGGAGGGCGCGATCGCGGCGGTGTTGGAAGGTGCGGCGGAGAATGACGCGTTCAACCGCCTGATCGTCGATGTCGGGCTCAGCCCGCAGGCGGTGGTGCTGTTCCGCGCCTGGTTCCGCTATCTGCGCCAGGCGGGTCTGCCCTATGGCCTGACCACCGTGGTCGATGCGTTGCGCCGCGCGCCCAAGCTCGCCACCGCGCTGATCGAGCGGTTCACCGCCGCGCATGATCCGAAGGCGACCGGCGATCTTGCCGCCGCCGATGCCGCCATCGCGACCGGGCTGGATGCGGTATCGGCGATCGACGACGACCGTATCCTGCGCAGCTTCCGCGACATGATCGCGGCGACCCTGCGCACCAACGCCTTTGCCGAGGCGGGCAGGGAAGCGCTGGCCTTCAAGCTGGACAGCCACAGGATTCCGGGGCTTCCGGCTCCGTTGCCGTGGCGCGAGATCTGGGTCTATTCGCCGCGTGTCGAGGGCATCCATCTGCGCGCCGGACCGGTGGCGCGTGGTGGACTGCGCTGGTCGGATCGCCGCGATGACTTCCGCACCGAAATCCTGGGCCTGATGAAGGCGCAGCGGGTGAAGAACGCGGTCATCGTGCCGACCGGCGCGAAGGGCGGCTTCTATCCCAAGCAGCTGCCGTCGCCCGTCACCGACCGTGACGGATGGGCGGCCGAGGGCAAGGAAAGCTACCGCGTGTTCATCCGCGCGCTGCTGTCGATCACCGACAATATCGTCGAGGGCGCGGTGGTGCATCCGGACGGCGTGCGCGTGCTGGACGGCGAGGACCCCTATTTCGTGGTCGCCGCCGACAAGGGCACCGCGACCTTCTCCGACGTGGCCAATGCGCTGGCGCTGGAGCGCGGCTTCTGGCTGGGCGACGCCTTCGCTTCCGGGGGCAGCCAGGGTTATGACCACAAGGCGATGGGGATCACCGCCAAGGGTGCGTGGGTCTCGGTGCAGCGTCACTTCGCCGAACGCGGTGTGGACGTGCAGAGCCAGCCGATCCGCGTCGTCGGCTGCGGCGACATGTCGGGCGACGTGTTCGGCAACGGGATGCTGCTGTCCAAGGCGATCAAGCTGGTCGCCGCGTTCGACCATCGCCACATCTTCCTCGATCCGAACCCCGATCCCGCCACGAGCTGGGACGAGCGGGCGCGCATGTTCGCGCTCCCCCGGTCGAGCTGGGCGGATTACGACACCAGCCTGATCTCGCCCGGCGGCGGCGTCTTCCCGCGTTCGGCCAAGACGATCCCGCTGTCGGACGAAATCCGCGAGGCACTGGGCATCACCGCCACCTCGCTGGAACCGGCGGCGCTGATCTCGGCGATCCTGAAGGCCCCGGCCGACCTGCTCTGGTTCGGCGGCATCGGGACCTATATCAAGGCGGCGGCGGAGAATAACGTCCAGGTCGGCGATCCGGCGAACGATCGCCTGCGCGTCGATGCCGAGGACCTGCGCGTCATCGCCATCGGCGAGGGTGCCAATCTGGGCGTGACCCAGGCCGCGCGCATCGCCTTTGCCGAGCGTGGCGGGCGGATCAACACCGACTTCATCGACAATTCGGCGGGCGTCGACTGCTCGGACAACGAGGTCAACATCAAGATCGCGCTCAACCGCGAGATGATCGAGGGCCGTCTGGCGGAGGACGACCGCAACACGCTGCTCGCGTCGATGACCGACGACGTCGCGCATCTGGTGCTGGAGGACAACCGCCTCCAGACGCTGGGCCTGTCGATCGCCGAGGCGGACGGCGCGGGCGCGATGCCCAGCTATGTCCGGGTGATCGAGATCTTCGAGAGCGCCGGACGGCTCGACCGCGTGGTCGAGGGGCTGGGCAGCAACGACGTGCTGTTGCGGCGCGGGCAGGACGGGCTGGCCCTGACCCGGCCCGAATTGGCGGTGCTGCTGGCGACGGCGAAGCTGACGCTGCAGGACGCGATCGAAACCAGCCCGCTGGCGCTGGACGACGAACTGCTGCCCGATCTGCACGCAGCCTTCCCGCCCGCCATGCAAAAGGACTTTGGCGAGGCGATCGATCAGCATCGCCTGCGCGGCGAGATCGTCGCGACCAAGCTCGCCAACCGGATCGTCAACCGGATGGGGATCCTCCATCCGTTCGAGCTGGCGGAGGAGGAAGGCGCGGCGATGGCCGATATCGCGGCGATGTTCGTCGTGGTCGAGCGGCTGTTCGACCTGCCGTCCTTGTGGACCGCGATCGAGACGGCGGCGATGCCCGAGGCCGCCCGCATCGCGCTGTTCGACGAGGTGGCGCGCGCCACCCGGTCGCAGATCGCCGACCTGCTGCGCGCCATGCCCGCGGGCACGGCCCCCGGCGCGGCGCTGGAGCGGTTGCAGCCCGGGATCGAGCGGCTGGCGGCGGAAACGCCCGCTTTGCTGCGCGACGAGGCCAAGGCGCAGAGCGGGCGGGTCGTCGCCGCGCTGGAGGAGGCGGGCGCGCCTGTTGAACTGGCGGCGCGGGTGGTGCGTGTGTCCGAGCTGGACGGCGCGGTCGGGCTGGCCGATCTGGGCCAGCGCCTGTCGCTGGACGAGACGCGGCTGACCCACGCCTTTACCCGTCTGGGTCAGGCGCTGGGCCTGGACTGGGCGCAGGGCCAGGCGGCGCGGATCAACCCGAGCGATCCGTGGGAACGCCTGCTGATCGCGGGGCTGGCGCGCGATTTCCAGCAACAGCGGCTCGACTTCCTGGGCCGTGCGGGCGCGACCGATCCCGAAGCGGCGGTCGAGGCGTGGCTGGAACGCAATGCCTCGCGCGTGGGCCAGTTCAAGGCGGTGATCGACCGGGCCCGACTGGCGGCGCAACCGAATGCCGCGATGTTGGCCCAGATTGCGGGCCAGGCGCGGGTGCTGCTGGGGCGGTAATCACGATCATCGCCACCCCGGCGAAGGCCGGGGTCCAGTTGCTGTGCCGCCAGAGGCGCGCAAGACGCCACGCGGGAGGCCTCTCCCGCGTGGCGTTTTTCTTGTTCGCGCGGAGAAGATGTGTTCGCGCAGAGGCGCGGAGGACGCGGAGAGGTCAGGCCGCGCGCAGCGCCCTCTTATTCGTCAGCGCCAGAGATAAGAGGGCGGCTGGCGCGGCGGGCGAGACACCTCCGCGCCTCCGCGCCTCCGCGCGAACCAACCTTCTTCTTCGCGTCCTCGCGGCTTCGCGCGAACAAAATCAGATCGCCGCGCACTTCTCCAGCAACCATGCGCGATCCGCGCCCTCCAGTTCCGGCGCCAGAACCTCCGCCACCCGCGCATGATAGGCGTCGAGCCAGTCCCGCTCACCCTCGGTCAGCAACTCCGCCACGATCAGCGTGCGCTCGATCGGGCATAGGGTCAGCGTTTCGAAGCCCAGCATGTCGCGGTCCGCGCCCGGAATGTCACGGGGTTCGACCAGCACCAGATTCTCGATGCGGATGCCGTATTCGCCCGCCTTGTAATAACCCGGTTCGTTGGACAGCATCATGCCCGCGCGGAGCGGCTCCATCGCGGCGCCGCCGGGATAGTTGGGGGCGGCGATACGCTGCGGCCCCTCGTGCACCGACAGATAGGCGCCGACGCCGTGGCCGGTACCATGCGCATAATCCAGCCCGACCTCCCAGAGCGGCCGCCGCGCGAGCGAGTCCAGATGCCCGCCCAAGGTCCCGTCAGGGAAGACGGCGGTGGCAAGGCCGATATGCCCCTTCAGCACGCGGGTGAAGCGGTCGCGCATCTCGTCCGTCGGCGCGCCGATCGGCATGACGCGGGTGATGTCGGTGGTGCCGTCCTGATACTGCCCGCCCGAGTCGATCAGGAACAGCTGGCCCGGCTCGATCGCGGCGTTCGATTCCTCGGTCACGTGATAATGCGGGCTCGCGCCATGCGCGCCGGTCGCCGAGATGGTCGAGAAGCTGGTGTCCTTGAGCAGCCCCGTCGCCTCGCGGCACGCCAGCAGCCGTGCGGCGGCGGAGAGTTCGGTCTGCCCGCCCTTGGGACATTCGCTCTCCACCCAGCGCAGGAAGCGCACCATCGCCGCGCCGTCGCGGACCGAGGCGGCGCGGTGCCCGGCGATTTCGGCGGGGTTCTTGATCGCCTTGGTCAGCACCACCGGGTCGCGAAGCGCCAGCACCTTGGCTCCGCCAGCCTCCAGTCCTTGCGCGATGGCGGCGACCGCACGCTCGGGGTCGGCGACGACGCGCTTGCCTGCAAAGCCATGCAGATAGTCCTCGAACGCCGCGCGGTCGTGCAGCCGCACCGCATTGCCCAGATGCGCGCGCACCTCCGGGGTGATCTTCTCGGGGGAGACGAACAGGTCGGTCTCGCCGTCCACATGGACGATCGCATAGGACAGGGCGACGGGCGTGTGCGTGACGTCCGTACCGCGCACGTTGAGCGTCCAGGCGATCGAGTCCAGCGCCGACAGCACCACCGCATCGGCACGCTGCTCGGCCAGCCATTCGCCGATCCGCGCCCGCTTGGCGGCCGAGCCTTCGCCCGCCACCGCATCGTCCTGCACGCTCAGCACGGCGGGGGAGGGGGCGGGGCGGTCGGTCCAGACCGCGTCAATCGGATTGGCCGTCACCGCCACCAGTTCGGCCTCGCGGTCGGCCAGCGCCGCCGCCATGTCGGCGACCTGCTGGCGGGTGTGCAGCCATGGGTCATAGCCGATCCGCTGCCCCGCGACCGTCTCGCGGCCCAGCCAGCCCGCGATGCTGTCCTGTGGCACGGGGATATAGGCATAGTCGTCGCCCGACACCTGTTCGCGCACCTGCAAGGTGTAGCGCCCGTCGGTGAAGATCGCGGCCTTGTCCGCCAGCACCACCGCCGAGCCCGCCGACCCGCCGAAACCGGTCAGCCAGCCAAGGCGCTGCGCATAGTCGCCGACATATTCGCTCATATGCTCGTCGGTCAGCGGCACGACGAAACCGTCGAGGCCCTGGGCGGCCAACTGGTTGCGAAGGGCGGAAAGGCGGGCGGATTGGGACATGGAACGGCCTGACAGCAATGGGAAACATGGTCGGTCTAGCCCTCCGTCCGCACAGCGTCGAGCCTGTCGGGGCTTGATCCATTTGTCAGACGATATACGATCCTAGCGAGTGATGTGGGAGGAGGTTGCGTGACCATCGATCGGCGGAGCATCTTGGTGGGAGCGGGCGCGGTGGCGCTGGCCAGCGGCATGGCACGAGCCGCCGAGCCCGGCGCGTTTCGCCCCGGCGAGGTGTGGAACGATACCAGCGGCGTGGCGATCAACGCGCATGGCGGCGGCTTGCTGCGCCATGGCGGACGCTGGTGGTGGCATGGCGAGCACAAGACGGCGGGCGAGGGGGGCAATACCGCGCTGGTCGGCGTCCACGCCTATAGCTCGACCAATCTGATCGACTGGCGGGACGAGGGCATCGCGCTGCCGGTATCGGACGATCCGGCCAGCCCGATCGCGCGCGGCTGCATCCTGGAGCGGCCCAAGGTCGTCTATAACCGCCGCACCCGCCAATTCGTGATGTGGTTCCATCTGGAGTTGAAGGGGCGCGGTTACGGCGCGGCGCAGGCGGGCGTCGCGGTCGCCGACCGGCCACAGGGGCCGTTCCGCTTCCTGCGCGCGGGGCGCGTCAATCCGGGCATCTGGCCCGCCAATGCGACCGCAGAGGACAAGGCAACCGGCACCACGCTTGCCCGCGATTTTCCCGGCGGGCAGATGGCGCGCGACATGACCGTCTTCGTCGATGGCGACACCGCGTGGCACGTCTATGCCTCCGAGGAGAATGCCACGCTCCAGATCGCGCGGCTGGCGCCCGACTGGACGACCCATGACGGCTATTATGTCCGCGCGCTGCCGGATGGCGGGAACGAGGCACCTGCGATCTTCAAGGCCAAGGGGCGCTACTACATGTTCGCCTCGGGCCTGACCGGCTGGCGGCCCAATCCGGGGCGGGTCTATGTTGCGGACCGGGTGACGGGGCCGTGGCGCTCGCTGGGCAATCCCGTGCGCGGAAGCGAGCAGGACGCCAAGACGACCTTCCATTCGCAGTCCACCTTCGTCCTGCCCTTGCCGCCCGAACGGCCGGGGGGCGAACCGCGCTTCATCTTCATGGCGGACCGGTGGCGGCCCGAAAATGCCATCGACGGGCGTTATGTCTGGCTGCCGGTCGCGTGGGAGGGCGAGACGCCGGTGCTGCGCTGGCGGGATCGCTGGACGCTGGCGGACGGGTGGCGCGGCAAATAGCATGACGTCCACCCCTTCCGGCGGGGGCCAAGCCTAGCTACATCCGGGCGATGACCGATAGCCCCGCGCTGACCCCGCCCGTCGCCGAGACCCGCCCCCACAGCTTCACCGCGCACGGGATCACGATCGAAGACCCCTATGCCTGGCTGAAGGACCCGGCTTACCCGGAAGTCGAGGACAAGGACGTGCTCGCCTATCTCGAGGCGGAGAATGGCTATTTCGAGGCTGCGATGGCCCCGCGCCAGCCGCTGGTCGACCGGCTGTACGAAGAGATGAAGGGCCGGATCAAGGAGGACGAATCCTCCGTCCCCCAGAAGGACGGCGACTGGATCTACTGGACCGCGTTCGAGACCGGCGGCCAGTATCGCAAATGGTGGAGGAAGCCCGTCGCGGGCGGCCCGGACGAGCTGCTGCTCGACGAACCGGCCCTGGCCGAGGGCAAGGAATATTTCCGGCTGGGAGCCTTCTCGATCAGCAACAATGACCGTTACCTGGCCTATGCGATCGACGACAATGGCTCGGAGCGGTTCGAGGTACGGGTCAAGGACCTGACCACCGGCGAGCACCTGCCCGACGTCATCTCCGGCATGTTGTCGGAGATCGTCTGGGTCGCGGACGATAGCGGCTTTCTCTACGGCGTGGCGAACGCGCAGTGGCGGACCGACAATGCCCGCTTCCACCGGCTGGGCACGCCGGTCGCCGAGGATGTCGAGCTGTTCCACGAGGCGGACGAGGGTTACCGCGTCGCGGTGGCCGAGACCTCCGCGCGCAACTGGATCGTGATCGCGACCGGCGACCATGTCACCAGCGAGGTGCGGCTGCTGCCCTCCGACAATATCTTCGCCGAACCGATCCTGGTCGCCCCCCGCAAGGAGGGTCGCGAATATGATGTGGACGAGCATGACGGCACGCTGTTCATCCACACCAACGACGTGGACCCGCAATTCCGCCTCTGCACCGCCTCGATCGACAATCCCGGCGAGTGGCAGGAGCTGATCGGCCCCAACCCGCATTTCTACATGACCGGGGTGGAGTGTTATAAGGACTTCTTCGTGGTCGAGGGGCGCGAGGATGGTTTGGACCGCATCGCCATCCACCGCTACGACACGCCGACCAAGGCGCAGCGGATCGACTTTCCCGAGGCGAGCTATACGGCGGGCCTGGGTGACAATCCCGAATATGACGTGTCGACCCTGCGCCTCGGATATGAATCCATGGTCACGCCGGGCACCGTCTATGACTATGACGTGGCGACCGGCGGCCTGACCGTGCTGAAGGTGCAGGAAATCCCGTCGGGCTATGACGCCGACAAGTACCGGACCGAGCGGCTGAAGATCGCGGGCCGCGACGGAACGATGGTGCCGGTGTCGATCGTCTACCCGAAGGACTTCCCGCGCGACGGGTCGGGCAAGCTGTTCCTCTATGCGTATGGCGCCTATGGCTATGCCATTCCGCCGGGCTTCTCGACGGGCCGGATGAGCCTGCTCGATCGCGGCTTCGCCTATGCCATCGCGCACATTCGCGGCGGCGACGATCTGGGCCAGCAATGGTATCTGGACGGCAAGCTGGAAAAGCGGACCAACACCTTCCACGACTTCGTCGACGTGGCGAAGGGGCTGATCGACGGCGGCTGGACAGCCAAGGGCCGGATCGCGATCGCGGGGCGTTCGGCGGGTGGCGAGCTGATGGGCGCGGTGGTCAATTCCGACCCCGAACTCTGGGGCGCGGTGATCGCGGACGTGCCGTTCGTCGACGTGCTCAACACGATGATGGATGCCGAACTGCCGCTGACGCCGGGCGAATGGCCCGAATGGGGCAACCCTATCGAGGACAAGGCGGCGTTCGAGCTGATCCGCAGCTACAGCCCCTATGACAATGTCCGGGCGCAGGCCTATCCGCCGATGTTCATCTCGGGCGGGCTGAACGACCCGCGCGTGACCTATTGGGAGCCCGCGAAATGGGCCGCCAGGCTTCGCGCGACCAAGACCGACGACAATCTGCTGCTGCTCAAGACCAATATGGGTGCGGGCCATGGCGGCAAGTCGGGGCGGTTCGAGAGCCTTCGCGAGGGCGCGGAAGAGCACGCGTTCATCCTGTGGCAGATGGGAGTCGAATCCTGAGCATCGAGGCGATCGTCGCACGCTACGGCGTCGCGGCCATCGCGCTGGGTGCGGGGGTAGAGGGCGAGACGGCGGTGGTGACCGGCGGCATCCTGTCGCACCAGGGGCTGATCGCCTGGCCCGCCGCCTTTCTCGCCGCCGCGATCGGGTCGTTCCTGGCCGACCAGGTCTTCTTCACCATCGGGCGGCGCGCGCGGGGCGGGCGCTGGGTGGGCAAGTTGCAGAAGCGGCGCGTCTATGCCCGCGTGACCAGGTTGATGGAGCGTTATCCGATCGGCTTCATCTTCGCCTTTCGCTTCCTCTATGGCCTGCGCACGATCAGCCCGGTGGCGCTGGGCACCAGCAAGGTGTCGACCCGGCTGTTCGTCGCGGTCAATGCGGCATCCGCCGTGTGCTGGGCTGCGATCTTCACCGGTATCGGTTATCTGTTCGGCGAGGCGTTTCACGAACTCGCCGCACGCTACCGGCCCAGCCTGTCGCACATCCTGATGGCGGCCGCGCTGGTGATGGTGGCCGCCGCCATCGGCTGGGGCGTGCGCGCGCTATGGCTGCGTCACAAGGAGTCGAACGAACAGGCATGAGCCGTTTCACACTGACCTTCACCGCCGCGCCCGACCATATCGACGAGCTGGGCCATGTGAACAACGCCGTCTGGGTCCAGTGGATTCAGGCGATCGCCACCGCCCATTGGGAGGCGGTCGCCCCGCCCGAGCATGTCGCCGCCCATGTCTGGGTCGTGACCCGGCACGAGATCGATTATCGCGGCAACGTCGTGGCGGGCGAGACGGTGACGGCGGAAACCTGGGTCCCCAGCCCGCCCAAGGGCGCGCGCTTCGACCGGCATGTCCGCTTCCTGGACGCACAGGGACAGGTGAAGGTCGAGGCGGTGACGACCTGGGCGTTGATCGATCGCGCCACCGGCCGGTTGCTGCGCGTCACGCCCGACATCGCCGCACCCTTTCAGCTTTGACCGCAAGAAGCGGGACGCATCCCGTGCAGGCCTGCGCTATGTTCGCCGGATGTTGAGCGAATGCACCATGGCCTCGCCGGTGGGCGAACTGACCCTCGTGGCAAGCGATGCGGGATTGCGCGCCATCCTGTGGGCAGAGGAGCGGGTAGGGCGGGTGCCTTTGCCCGAACGGCGGGATGATCCCGCGAACGCGATCCTGGCGGCGGCGGTGCGCCAACTGACCGAGTATTTCGAGGGGCGGCGGCGGGACTTCGACCTGCCGCTCGACCCCGTCGGCACGGACTTTCAGAGGCGCGTGTGGACCGGCCTGAACGCCATCCCTTATGGCGAGACGCGCAGCTACGCCGCGCTCGCCACCGCGATCGGGCGGCCGGGGGCATCGCGCGCGGTGGGCGCGGCGAACGGCCGCAATCCCCTGTCGATCGTCACGCCCTGCCACCGGGTCATCGGTGCGAACGGGACGCTGACCGGCTTTGCGGGCGGGCTGGCGGTGAAGCAATGGCTGCTCGCGCATGAGCGTGGCGAGCGGGCATTGGCGCTGGTATGAGTTATCCGCCGCGTGCTTTCCGCGAGACACGCGAGCATGTGTTGCTGGCGGCGGTGGCGGAGATCGGCCTCGCCTCGCTGGTCGTGGTGCGGGATGGGATGCCCGAGGCGGTGTCGCTGCCGATGATCGCGACGCGCGAGGGCGAGGCGCTGGTGCTGGAGGGACATGTCGCGCGGGCCAATCCGCTGTGGCGGCTGGCCGAGGGCGGCACGGCGGCGCTGGCGATCTTTCAGGGACCGCATGCCTATGTCCATCCCGGCTGGTATCCGACCAAGCGCGATCATGGAAAGGTCGTGCCGACCTGGAATTACGTCGTGGTGCAGGCGCAGGGCGCGCTGTCGGTCACGCATGATCCCGACTGGCTGGCGGCCCATCTGGCGCGACTGACACAGGTGAAGGAAGCCGGGCAGGCCAGCCCCTGGTCGATGGATGACGCACCGGCCGACTTCATCCAGGGCCTGCAGCGCGGCATCGTCGGCCTGACCCTGCATGTCGCCCGGTTGGAGGGGGTGTGGAAGATCGCCCAGCATCACCCTGAGCCGAACCGGCGCGGCGTGATCGATGGCCTCGCGGCGTCGGAAATGCCGGGCGACCGGGCGATGGCGGCGGTGATGGACCAGGCGGAGCGCGACCGCGCCGGATAGTGACGGCGATGTCACTGGCCGAGGCGGAAATGTGGCCGTATCGGGCCCGAATAGCCCCTGCCGGAGATACCGGATGCGCCTGTTGCCGTCTTGCGCCCTGCTTCTCGCCGCGCTGCTGCCCGTGCCTGTTTCTGCGCAGGGGCAAGCCACCTCATGTTGTTGTACCCTGGGCGAGGTGCGGACGAACATCGACCGGATCGACGACCAGATTCTTCGCCTGATGGCCGAGCGGTCGCGCTATGTCGCGCAGGCCGGGCGGTTCAAGACTTCGGCCGCGAGCGTCCGGGACGAAGCGCGAATCCACCAGATCCTGACCCGCATCCGGGAAAAGGCGGCACGCGAAGGGGTGGAGCCGGACGTGGCGGAGGCGACCTTCCGCGCGATGGTCGAGGGGTTTACGACAGAAGAATCGCGGCAGGTAAGGCGGTAAGACTCAATCCTCCCCGTACCGGAGAGGATCTCAGCTCATGTCGTCCCAGACGATCTCGATCGGCGAGTCGATCCCCAGCACCGCGTGCACCGGACAGGCGGCCGCCGCCGCTTCCAGCCGTTTGCGCTGGCCCGCATCATATCGCCCCGGCACCCGGACCGTCACGCCCAGCATCGTGATCCGGCGCGGGGCGTTGCCCATTTCCTTGGTAACGGTCGCGGTCGCCCCCGCCAGTTCCAGTCCGGCGACCCGCCCGGCCATCGCCATGATGCTCAGCACGCAACCGCCCAGCGACGCCGACAGCAGGTCGCTAGGCGAGAAATGCTCGCCCCGGCCGCCCAGCTCTTGCGAGGCATCCATGACCAGCACCGCGCCATTGCCGGGATGCGTCACGTGGCAGCGCAGCCCGCCTTCGTACTGAACGACGAAATCGGCCATGTTACCCGCTGTTCCGCAGCGCCGTCGCGATGCCGTTGATCGACAGCAATATGCCCTCGCCGATGCGCGGATCGTCCTCGCCCATGCGGTGGCGCTTCATCAGTTCGATCTGGAGCAGGTTGAGCGGCTCGATATAGGGCAGGCGCAGGCGGATCGACTCCTCCAGCGCCGGATTGTCGGACAGCAGCCGCGTCTGCCCGGTCACGGTCAGCAGCCCGTCGCGCGCGCGGTGCCAGCCGTCATGGATGCGCCCGAAGATCGCCTCGCGCAGGCCTTCATCCTCGACCAGCCCGGCATAGCGGCGCGCGATCCCGATATCCGACTTGGCCAGCACCATCTCCATATTCGCCAGCGTCGCGGCGAAGAAGGGCCACTCCTTCGCCATCTCGGCGAGCAGCGCCTTGTCCTCGAACGCGGCAATCGCCGCGCCGACACCGAACCATCCCGGCAGCATGACACGCGCCTGTGCCCAGCTGAACACCCAGGGGATGGCGCGCAGGTCTTCGATGGCGTCGGACTTCTTGCGGCTGGCCGGGCGGCTGCCGATCTTCAGGCCCGCAATCTCGGCGATCGGGGTCATCTGGCGGAAGAAGGTGCGAAAGCCCTCGGTGCCATAGACGAGGCCGCGATAGGTGGTGAAGGCGGTCGCCGACAACTGCTCCATCGCGGCGGTGAAGCGCGCATTGTCGGCCTCCGACAGCCGGTCCGGCTCCAGGCTGGCGAGCAATGTGGCCGACGCCATCGCCTCCAGATTGCCGAGCGCCGAGTCGCGCGTGCCATATTTGCCCGCGATCACCTCGCCCTGTTCGGTGATGCGGATTCGGCCCTGCACCGTGGCATGCGGCTGCGCGCGGATGGCGGCGAAGGCACTGCCGCCGCCGCGCCCCACCGCGCCGCCGCGCCCGTGGAACAGCTGCATCCGCACGCCCGCATCGTCGAAGACCGGGCGGAACGCGCTCGACGCCTTGGACAGCGACCAGGTGGAGGTCAGGTAGCCGCCATCCTTGTTCGAGTCCGAATAGCCGATCATCACCTCCTGATGGCCCCGTGCGCGGATGATCGCAGCGATTTCGGGCAAGCCGAAATAGGCGCGCATGATCTCGGGGCCGGCTTCCAGATCCTCGATCGTCTCGAACAGCGGCACCGCCATAATCGCGGCGGTGGCGGGCTCGCCGGGGCGATAAAGGCCGAATTCCTTCAGCATCAGGTTGATTTCGAGCAGGTCGGACACCGACTTGCCCATGGAGACGATGTAGTTGGTGATGCACTTGGGCCCATATTTGGCATGGGCATCGGCGGCGGCCTGGACGATCGCCAGTTCGGAGCGGGTCTCGTCCGAATAATCGGCATAATGGCTGAACAGCGGCCGGGCATTGGCGAGTTCGCGGCGAAGCAGCGCGACGCGCGCGTCCTCGTCCAGTGCCAGATAGTCCGCCTCGACACCCGCCACCTTCAGCAGTTCGGCGACGACGCGCTCATGCACCGCCGAATTCTGCCGCAGGTCGAGCGTGGCGAGGTGGAAGCCGAACGTCTCGACCGCGCGGATCAGCCGCCCCAGCGCGCCGCCGCTTGCCAGCGCGCCGTCGCCGCGCGCCGCCAGCCCGCGCGCGATCGCGACCAGATCGGAGCGCAGGGCCTTGGGATCCGGATAGGGCTCGCCGGTCAGCTTGCCGGGGCGAAGCGCGGCCTTGCCGGTCAGCTTTTCATGCGTCGCGGCGAGGCGCGCATAGATGCCCGACAGCGCGCGGCGATAGGGTTCGTCGGCGCGGCTCAGCGCCTCGTCGCCGCTCGCGTCCGCCAGCGCGCGGACCGCTTCGTCGACCTCGGCATGTTCGGTCGAGATGGACAGTTCCGCACCCAGCGCATGGATCGCCTGGCAATAATGGGTCAGGACCGCATCGGCGGCCTGGGCGAGCGCGGTGGTCAACGAGTCGGCGGTGACGAAGGGATTGCCGTCGCGGTCGCCGCCGATCCACGAACCAGGGCGCAGAAAGGCGGGCACACGCGCGCCGAACGCCTTGTCCCAACGCTGGTAGAGGGCGGGCAGCACCGGCAGGAACACGTCGCGCAGGTAGGAGAGCGCCGTCTCCACCTCGTCGGTGACGTACAGCCGCTCGCGCCGCAGCACGCGCGTCTGCCACAGCAGCGCGATCTGGCGGCCGATCGCCGCCTCCACATCGTCGCCATCGGGCGTCACGGTTCGGCCCGCGTCGCGCATCGCCAGCAGCTCGGCGATGCGGTTGCGGTGGTCGATCATGCTCTTGCGCCGCACCTCGGTCGGGTGGGCGGTCAGCACGGGCACGACCAGCGCCTGGGACAACAGCTCCATCGCGGCGTCGCGGTCGATGCCCTGTCCGGCCAGCGTCTCCAGCACATCGGCGATGTCGGCGGCGGGTTCGCGCGCGATGCCCTGGCGATCCTCGGCCAGATTGGCGAGCATCGAGAACAGCATGAAGCCGCGCACGAAATCCAGGGTCTCGTCGAGCGCCAGCTTTTCCAGTTGCAGGTCGACCGCCGCGTCGTCGCCCAGTCCGCGATAGCGATCGACGGAGGCGCGGCGAATGGCCTCGGTCGCCTCGAACAGCGCATCGCCCCCATAACGGCGGATCACATCGCCGAGCTGTGCGCCCAGAAAGCGGATATCGGCATTGTTGGCGATGGGGGGTAGCGTCGTCATGGGCGCTATTGCTGCAACGCAATAGGTCGCGCGTCAACCGATTGCGGAAGGCAATTTTGGTATAACATTACCGGCTTTGGACAATCGTAAATTGCGTGGGCCTTAGCCAGCGCCATGCAGCAGCAAAAATTTCTTACACGACATATATGTAATGTAATATCATAACTGGCATATCGGATTTCCGTATGCCGACCCCGAGGGGGGCGCTTCAGCGCCGCAACGGCATCATGGCTATTCATAAAAGGACGGCACGATGTTCACCGACGAAATGGTACATAAGGCACTACAGACCTGGTGCGACAATGTGGTCGCGGTCGGCAAGGTTCATGCCGAGGGTGGCGATGTGCGTGCCTTCGCGTCGCGGATTCTCAGTGACAATTATGATTACGACCATGGCAAGGTGCTGTTCAAACCGACCCTGACCTTCGGCGCGAATACCTTCCGGCCCACGAAGGAGGGTGCCCTGTCCTATTTCGTCGGCGGGAACGAGAAGTTTCCCGACGACAAGGGGTTCAAGCTGAAGCCCTGGGTGAAGGTCTGGTACAGCAAGCTGGACTATGTCCTGCACGGCGACCTGGCGATCGTGCAGTGCAACGTCCACTTCATCGGTGACGACGACAGCCATATCTTCGTGAACAAGAGCTTCGTGTTCAAGCAATGCGATGATGGGGCGCTGCGAATCGTCCTGCACCAATCGTCGCTGCCCTATCAGCCCTGATCCCCGGCCTGCGGCAGCCAGTGGGTGGTTTTCCCGCTCCGCTGCCGCAGGCCACCATCCCGGCCCAACACGGACGACAGGTTTCAGATGTCGCGCGATCTTCCTTTTGCAGGCTCGGCCGTATATCGCCGCCCTGCGCCATCCGGTCGATGCATCGGATGACGGCCATCGGAATGGAGCGACGGATCGCCATGGGCTGCGACAGCGCCCTGCTCGACCATATCGCCCGGCCCGATGCCGCCCTGGCCATTTGGTGGCGCCGGATGCCCGAGCCGTTTCGGACGGCACTGGCCCGTCTCGACCTGCGCGGCCTCGACGACCTGTCAGTGGAGGTCGATCTGCACGGATCGTTGAAGGCTCCCCTGCGGGCCGCCGGATATCGGGGGGCTGCCCATGCCTTGCTCTGCGCCGATATGGACCGTCTCGTCCGGCGTCACGCCGCCGTGACCGGCGAAGACCGCCTGCGGGTCCGGCTCACGGTGGTCGAAGGCGACGTACCTGGGGTATTTCAAGCCGAACGGACGACATTCGGACTGACATGCACCTATGTCGGGCCCGGAATTCAGTGGTGCTGCGTCGACGGACCGGATGCGATCTGTGAAGTGCCGACCGGGGCGGTGGGCGTGTTCAAGGGGCGGGCGCTGCTCGACCCGCCGGTGATCCTCCACCGTTCACCAGCGATCGGCGACCCCCGCCTGGTGCTGGCGATCGAACCGGCGCGTCGCGATGATGCCGACCGATCGAAGCACGCCTTGCCCAAGGCCGATCACTGGTGAGCCGCCTGCCTCAGCTCGCATTCCCCGGGGCGGCCGTGCCTGCCCCCGTCCCGACCGGGTTGTTCGGCGTGGCGGGGCGTTCAGTGCGCGAGGCTTCGCGTTCTTCCGATGTCACCGTGCCGTCGCGATTCAGGTCCATGCGGTCGAAGCGGGCCAGCATCCCCTCGAAGAACTCGCTCTCGGTGATCTCGCCGTCCTTGTTGCGGTCCAGCTCCCACAGGCGCGAATTGGCCCTGGGCATTTCCTCGACGGTGATCACGTCGTTGCCGTCACGGTCCAGTTCGCGGAAGCGGCGCGCCATCATGCTGCCAAAGTCGATGCGGCTGGTGACCGATGGCGGCACGAAACCCGCCTTGGCCGCCGCCTGATCGGCCTCGGCCCGCTTTTCCTCTTTCTTGCCGCAGGCGGCGGTCGAGGCCATCACGGCCATCGCCCCGGCGACTCCAAGGCCCCTGGCCCATCCACGCATTCGACACTCCCGGCTTCGTTACGCTTCCAGCTCAACGTCCCAGTACAACCAGTCGTGCCATGTTTCATGCAGATAATTGGGCGGGAAGCTGCGGCCATGTTCCTGTAAATGCCAGTTCGTCGGGCGGATCGGCTCGACATGCAGCGGCATCGCGGCCTGGCGGGGCGTGCGGCCGCCCTTTTTCAGGTTGCACGGCGAACAGGCGGTGACGACATTTTCCCAGGTCGTCCGCCCGCCCTGTGCGCGTGGGATCACGTGATCGAAGGTCAGGTCGCGGTGCGATCCGCAATATTGGCAGGAGAACCGGTCGCGCAGGAACAGGTTGAATCGGGTGAAGGCCGGGAATTGCGACGGCTTCACGAACTGCTTGAGCGCGATGACCGAGGGCAGCTTGACCTTCGCGGTCGGGCTGCGCACCTCGCGTTCATAATGCGCGACGATATCCACCCGGTCGAGGAACACCGCCTTCACCGCGGTCTGCCAGGGCCAGACCGACAGCGGATAATAGGACAGCGGCGTGTAATCGGCGTTCAGCACGAGAGCCGGACAACTGTCCGGGTGTCGGATCAGGTCGGGATGAAACACAGCTCCTCCCTTCGTGGTACGCCGACGCTATTCGCGCAGGCGCGTGACATGGCTATGACACTGGACGCTATGAGAACATGGGATGTGAATCGCGGTCAAGAGGGCGGGCGATGAGTGGAGCGCCGTGCACAACCCGTTTCGCGCCCAGCCCCACGGGGCGGCTGCATCTTGGCCATGCGCTGTCCGCCGTGCGCGCGCATGATCTGGCGCGGGCCGAGGGCGGGCGCTTCCTGCTGCGGATCGAGGATATCGACGGCACGCGCAGCCGGCCCGAGCATGTCGAGGCGATCCTGCGCGACCTGGAATGGCTGGGGCTGGCATGGGACGACCTGTCCTTCCAGTCCGAACGGCTGGACCTCTATGCGGCGACGCAAGAGCGGCTGGCCGACCTTATCTATCCCTGTTTCTGCACCCGTGCCGAGATTGCGGCCAGCCTGTCCGCGCCGCACGGGCCGACGCCGCTCTATCCGGGGACGTGCCGCCGCCTCTCGCCCGAGGCCCGCGCCGCGCGGATGGGTGAGCCGCATGGCTGGCGGCTCGACATGGCCCGCGCGGTCGACCGCGCCGGGCCGCTGGGCTGGGCTGACGAACGCGTGGGGCAGGTGGTCGCCGATCCGCTCTCGCATGGCGACGTGATCCTGGCACGCAAGGACGCGCCCGCCAGCTATCACCTGGCAGTGACGGTCGACGATGCGGCGCAGGGGGTGACCGACGTGGTGCGCGGCGTCGACCTGTTCGAGGCGACGCATGTCCACCGCCTGCTTCAGGCGCTGCTGGGCCTGCCGACGCCGCTTTACCATCATCATCCGCTGATCGTCGGCGCGAACGGCAAGCGTCTGGCCAAGCGCCACGGAGCGCCCGCGCTGGCGGCGATGCGGGAGGGCGGGCAGGACGGTCGCGCGCTGGCCGACGCGCTGCGGCGCAATATGCTTCCTGCTGGATTTCGGCTGGGGGAGGCGTAAGCTCGGGCGCATGACCACTTTTCTCGTGATCCTGCTGATCGCGGCGATGCTCGCCACCCTGGTCGCGCTGGTGCGCGGCATCATCTCGTTCCTGCAGGAGGCGACCGCCGAGGCGAAGGGGGAGGGGCCGACCGCGTCGCAGCTGAAGTCCAACCGGATGATGCAGCAGCGCATCTTCTTCCAGGCGCTGGCGATCACCGTCGTCGTGCTGTTGCTGTTCATGGCCGGGCGGACCTGATCCCGTGGTCAAGCTGACGAAGATTTATACCCGCACCGGGGACGAGGGCACGACCGGGCTGGTCGATGGATCGCGCCGGTCCAAGGCCGAGCCCCGCATGGTCGCGATCGGCGAGGTGGACGAGGCGAACAGCGCGATCGGCGTGGCGCTGCTGTCGGTGGAAGGGCCGCTGGCCGCGCAACTGACCATGATCCAGAACGACCTGTTCGACCTCGGTGCAGACTTGGCGACACCCGGCGAGATCGAGGGTGCGCTTCGCATCATCCCCGAACAGGTCGCGCGGCTGGAGGCGGAGATCGACGCGATGAATGCCGCGCTGTCGCCGCTGACCAGCTTCATCCTGCCGGGCGGCAGCGCGGCCTCGGCGCATCTGCACCTGGCGCGTGCCATTGCACGCCGCGCCGAACGCGCCGCCGTCGGCCTGGCGGAGCAGGAGCCGATCAACCCGCCCGCGCTCGCCTATCTGAACCGTTTGTCAGATTGGTTATTTGTCGCGGCGCGTGCGATGAACCAAAGCGGCGCATCGGACGTTCTTTGGGTTCCAGGAGGGGCGCGCGTGGTACGGTAAAGGGCCGACCGGGCTCCCCATTATTCCGGGGAGCGCCCAATGCCGACCCTTTTTCCGTCCTCTGCGGCGATCCCGATACCTGCCGATTCTCTGTCATCCCGCTATCAGGCGGTGCGCGGGCTGACCCTCGCCCTAACCGCGCCGCTGTCCGACGCGGATGCCACCATCCAGTCGATGCCGGATGCCTCGCCCGCCAAGTGGCATATGGCGCACACCACCTGGTTCTTCGAAACCTTCGTGCTGCGCGACCATGTCGCGGGTTATGCGCTGCACGATCCGCGTTTTCCGTTCCTGTTCAACAGCTATTACGAGGCGGAGGGCAAGCGCCATGCGCGCCACCGTCGCGGCATGATCACCCGCCCGACGCTGGACGAGGTGCGTGCCTATCGCGCCCATGTCGATGCGGCGATGCTGGCGGCGTTGCCCGACCTGCCGCACGAAGCGCGCGAGCTGGTGGCGCTGGGATGCCATCACGAGGAGCAGCATCAGGAACTGTTCGTCACCGACATCCTGCACCTGTTTTCCGAAAATCCGCTCGAGCCCGCGCTCTTCAACCCTGAGGCGAAGACGCCGGTGGCGATGCCCGGTCCGATCGGCTGGATCGAGGGGCGGTCCGGGATCGTCGAGGTCGGCCATGCCGGCAAAGGCTTCGCCTTCGATTGCGAGGGGCCGCGTCATCAGGCGCTGCTCCACCCGCACGCCATCGCCGATCGTACCGTCACCAATGCCGAATGGATCCGGTTCATCGAGGATGGCGGCTATCGCGATCCGCGTCTGTGGCTGTCGGATGGCTGGGCCTGGGTCAAGGCAGAGGGGATTGCCGCCCCGCTCTATTGGGAAGAGCGCGACGGCGGCTGGACCCGGTTCGGGCTGGACGGACGCCGCGCGATCGACCCCGCCGCGCCGGTCACCCATGTCAGCTTCTACGAGGCGGATGCCTATGCCGCCTGGGCTGGTGCGCGCCTGCCGACCGAGTCCGAGTGGGAAGCCGCAGCGGCCGCGCATGACGCGGCGGGCGGCAACCAGCTCGACGGTGCGGGTGCGATCGAGCCGCGTCCGTCACCCGGCGGCCCGGCCTTTTTCGGCGATGTCTGGGAATGGACCGGCAGCGCATACCGTCCCTATCCCGGCTTCCACCCCGTCGAGGGCGCGGTCGGCGAATATAATGGCAAGTTCATGAACGGGCAGTTCGTGCTGCGCGGCGGCAGCTGCGCCACGCCGCGCGGCCATGCCCGCGCCTCTTACCGCAACTTCTTCTATCCCCATCAGCGCTGGCAATTCACCGGCGTTCGCCTGGCAAAGGACCTGTAATCATGCTGAAGCCCGAGATCGAGGACGGCCAGATGTCGCTGGCCGACCCCGCCTTCCGCGCCGACGTCCTTGCCGGGCTGGAGCGTCGTCCGCGTGCCATCCCCGCGCGCTGGTTCTACGACCGCAAGGGGTCGGAGCTGTTCGAGGCGATCACCGACCTGCCCGAATATTATCCGACCCGGACCGAGACGGCGATCCTGAAGACCATGTGCCCCGACCTGATCGCGCATGTCGGCACCGGCCGTGCTGTCGTCGAGTTCGGTTCGGGATCGTCGACCAAGACGCCGGTGCTGCTGCGCTGTGTCGCGCCGTCGGCCTATGTGCCGATAGACATTTCGGGCGACTTCCTGCGGGAATCCTCGCGCAACCTTCAACAGGCGTTCCCGGACCTGCCGATCCACCCGCTGGAGGGCGACTTCATGCGCCCGCTCGCGCTGCCCGCGATGGTCGCCGACGCGCCCAAGCTGGGCTTCTTCCCCGGCTCGACCATCGGTAACATGACGCCCGCCATGGCAACCGATCTGTTGCGCGCCATGCGCGGCTCGCTGGGCGAGGGGGCGATGCTGCTGATCGGCATGGACCGGACCAAGCCGAGTGACGTGCTGGTCCCGGCTTATGACGATGCGCAAGGGGTGACGGCGGCGTTCAACCGCAACCTGCTCGACCGGATCAATCGCGAGCTCGACGGCACCATCCCGGTCGAGGCGTTCCGCCACAAGGCGGTGTGGAATGATGATCGCTCGCGGATCGAGATGCATCTGGCCGCCGAGGAGGATGTCGCCTTCACCATCGAGGGGCGCCCCTTCGCCATGTCCACCGGCGAGACGATCCATACGGAGAACAGCCACAAATACGGCCCGCGCGACGCCAAGATCCTGCTGCGCGCCGGGGGCTGGACCCCGATCATGGACTGGACGGACCCGGATCAGCTGTTCTCGGTCTATCTGGCCGAAGCGCAATCGGTTCGTCCCGCGCCATGACCGTTCTGGCTTACCGAAATAAACCAAAAGTAATTTTGATTAAATTTAGGCGTCTTTTTGAAATTTTGGACGTTCGAGAAGCTGGCTGGGCCAAGGCTTCTTAAAAACAGACCTTGTGCTTCGCCCTGTGAAGAGTTTGTAAGTCGGTTACGAAACGACGGATAACTCTTCATGGTTCCTGACCGGGAGGAGCATGATGACTGAAAGCGAACAGCTGCTCGACGCCTTGGATGCGCGAGTTGAGCGCCGCAACCAGCGGCGGGATTTCTTCAAGACAGCGATGGGAGCGGCGGCGGCAGGCGTCACCGCCTTCACCCTGGCCAGCAAGGCCGGGGCCCAATCGACCGTAACCGACGCCGATGTCCTGAACTTCGCGCTGAACCTCGAATATCTCGAAGCGCAATTCTATGCCTTCGCGGCCAACGGCACGGGGCTCGCCTCAAGCCAGCTGA
Organism: Sphingomonas sp. CFBP8993; assembly: GCF_034044895.1. Classification (NCBI taxonomy): domain Bacteria; kingdom Pseudomonadati; phylum Pseudomonadota; class Alphaproteobacteria; order Sphingomonadales; family Sphingomonadaceae; genus Sphingomonas; species Sphingomonas sp. CFBP8993. The sequence goes on from NZ_JAXCWU010000005.1 coordinate 286,757, forward strand.
CCGGTACGGGTACGCAAGGCGCGGTGACCGGCGGTCGCAAGGTGAACTTCACCGATCCGGTCGTCGCCCGGTACGCCCAGGAGATCGCAGCGGACGAGGCGGCGCATGTCGCCTTCCTGCGCACCGCGCTCGGCACGGCGGCGGTCGCGCAGCCCGCGATCAACATCTCCGGCGATGCCGATGGCGCCTTCACGGCGGCGGCGCGTGCGGCCGGGGTCGTGTCGTCCACCGGCACCTTCGACCCTTATGCCTCGGACGAGAATTTCCTTCTCGGCGCCTATATCTTCGAGGATGTCGGCGTGACCGCCTACAAGGGCGCCTCGCCGCTGATCAGCAACAAGACCTTCCTCCAGGCCGCCGCCGGTATCCTGGCGGTCGAGGCATATCATGCCGCGATGGTGCGCGGTGCGCTCTATGCCAAGGGAATGCAGACGCCTGCGCTGATCACCGCCGCCGGGCAGATTTCCGACGCGCGCGACAGCCTGGACGGCACGAGCGACCTCGATCAGGGCATCGCCGCCCAGACGATCAACGGCCAGCTGGTGTCCAACATCGTGCCGCTCGATACCAATGGCATCGCGTACAGCCGCACGCCGGGCCAGGTCCTCAACATCGTCTATCTGAACCGTGCGTCCGTCACGCTGGGTGGGTTCTTCCCCGCCGGCGTCAACGGCAACGTGCGCGCCAGCGCGGCGAACTGATCCCCTTTTTCCTCCTCTGGAGAGGATTTTCATCATGAGCGAAGAACGCTTCATTCTCGATGTGATCGAAGAGGCCTCGGCCAAGCGCCGGTCCGATCGCCGCCGTTTCATGCGCATGGCCGCCGGTGCGGGGGCCGTGGGTGGCCTGGCCATGCTGGGTGCCTGTAACAACGACGACGACAATGTCATCGTCGTGCCGACCCCGACGCCGACTGCCGCCGCGACCGGATCGGTCACCGATGCCGACGTGCTGAACTTCGCGCTTCAGCTCGAATATCTCGAAGCGCAGTTCTACAGCTATGCCGCCTTCGGCACGGGTATCAACAGCGCGCTGCAGAGCGGTGTCGGCACGCAGGGCGCCGTCGTGACCAGCACCAGCGGACAGCCGCGCCAGGTCGCGTTCCAGGATCCGATCGTCGCGCAATATGCGCGTGAGATCGCCTATGACGAGATTGCGCACGTCAACTTCCTGCGCAGCGCGCTGGGATCGTCAGCGGTGGCGCAGCCCGCGCTGAACCTGTCGGGCGATGCCAACGGCGCCTTCACGGCGGCGGCCCGCGCGGCCGGTGTCGTGTCGTCGACCGGCACCTTCGACCCTTATGCCTCGGACGAGAACTTCCTGCTCGCGGCCTATATCTTCGAGGACGTCGGGGTGACCGCCTATATGGGCGGCGTTGCCCTGCTGACCAACAAGACCTTCATCGAGGCGGCGGCGGGCATCCATGCGGCCGAGGCCTATCATGCGGGCCTGGTCCGCTCGGTCCTGTATCGCAAGGGGCTGAGCAATGCGTCGCTGATCACCGCGGCGGGCCAGATCTCCGACGCGCGCGACAGCCTGGACGGGTCGACCGATCTCGACCAGGGCATCGTGGCGACGGTGAACGGCACCCAGACGGCCAACATCGTCCCCGCCGATTCCAACGCGATCGCCTTTGTCCGCACGCCGCAGCAGGTGCTGAACGTCGTGTATCTGAACAAGGCGGCGGTGACCGGCGGCGGCTTCTTCCCCAACGGCCTGAACGGCAACGTGCGCACCAGCGCCGCCAGCGGCTGATACGGGGCGACATGGGCGGTGGGCTTTTCCTTTTCCCAAGAGGGAAGGGCAGGCCCACCGACCCGATGCAGGCCCCGAGCCCTATTCCTCCCAAGGGGCCCTTGCCCCGATCGGTTTCCAGTCCCCTGACCGGTCGGGGTTCTTCTTGTCCGGGGCGGAGCGGACAGGATGACCGCAAAACCCCTTCTTATCCGCCGCGAACTCGATTATGACGGTGGCATCCCCGGGGGAGCGCTGGCCTGCGCTTGAGAGGGGGGCAAGAGCCCCTGACCCGCTGAACCTGATCCGGCTGACACCGGCGTAGGGAGGGAGCGGCCCCATCTCTCATGGTCCGTTTCCTCCGCATGGAGTGGACTATGGCAGATATCCCCGCAAAGGCCGAGATTGGCGTGACCACCGGCCCCATTCGTGGTTCCAAGAAGATTCATGTCGGCCCGCTGGGCGTCGCGATGCGTGAAATCCATCTCGACCCGTCATCTGGCGAGCCGCCGCTGCGCGTGTACGACACCAGCGGTCCCTATACCGATCCGACCGCGCGTATCGACATCATGGCGGGCCTGCCGCAGATCCGCCGCGACTGGATCGAGGGGCGCGGCGATGTCGAGGCCTATGACGGCCGCGAACTCCGTCCCGAGGACAATGGTCAGCTCGGCCCCGACCGGTCGGGCGGCGTGCCGCAATTCCCGCGCACCGGGCTGAACCGGCCGCTGCGCGCGCGTGCGGGCACGAACGTCAGCCAGATGCACTATGCCCGCCGAGGCATCATCACGCCCGAGATGGAATATGTCGCAACCCGCGAGAATCTGGGCCGCGAGATGCTCCGCGAATATGTCCGCGACGGTGAGAGCTTCGGCGCGGAAATCCCCGACTACGTGACGCCCGAATTCGTCCGCGACGAAGTGGCGCGCGGCCGGGCGATCATTCCCAACAACATCAACCACCCCGAATCCGAGCCGATGGCGATCGGCCGCAACTTCCTGGTCAAGATCAACGCCAATATCGGCAATTCGGCGGTCGCCAGCAACGTGGCGTCCGAGGTCGACAAGCTGGTCTGGTCGATCCGCTGGGGTGCGGACACGGTCATGGACCTGTCGACGGGGCGCAACATCCACGACACGCGCGAATGGATCATCCGCAACTCGCCCGTGCCGATCGGCACCGTCCCCATCTATCAGGCGCTGGAAAAGGTCGGCGGCATCGCCGAGGAACTGACCTGGGAGATCTTCCGCGACACGCTGATCGAACAGGCCGAGCAGGGCGTCGACTATTTCACCATCCATGCCGGCGTCCGCCTGCCCTATATCCCGATGACCGCCAAGCGCGTCACCGGCATCGTGTCGCGCGGCGGATCGATCATGGCGAAATGGTGCCTGGCGCATCACAAGGAGTCGTTCCTCTACGAACGCTTCGACGAGATCACCGAGATCATGAAGGCCTATGACATCGCCTATTCGCTGGGCGACGGCCTGCGCCCCGGCGCAATCGCCGACGCCAATGACGAGGCGCAGTTCGCCGAGCTGTACACGCTGGGCGAACTGACCAAGCGCGCCTGGGAGCAGGACGTACAGGTGATGATCGAGGGCCCCGGCCATGTGCCGATGCACAAGATCAAGCAGAATATGGAAAAGCAGCTGGAGGCGTGCGGCGAGGCGCCCTTCTACACCCTCGGGCCGCTGACCACCGATATCGCGCCGGGATACGACCATATCACCAGCGGCATCGGTGCCGCGATGATCGGCTGGTACGGCACGGCGATGCTCTGCTACGTCACGCCCAAGGAGCATCTGGGCCTGCCCGACCGCGACGACGTGAAGGTCGGCGTGGTGACCTACAAGCTGGCCGCCCACGCCGCCGACCTGGCCAAGGGGCATCCGGCCGCCAAGATGCGCGACGACGCGCTGAGCCGCGCCCGCTTCGAGTTCCGCTGGCGCGACCAGTTCAACCTGTCGCTCGACCCCGACACGGCGGAATCCTACCACGACCAGACGCTCCCGGCGGAGGGCGCCAAGACCGCGCATTTCTGTTCGATGTGCGGCCCGAAATTCTGCTCGATGAAGATCACGCAGGAGGTTCGGGAATTTGCCGCGAAGCAGAACGCGCCGGTCGAAACCTTCGTCGCAGCAGAGGATGCCGAGGCGGGGATGCAGCAAATGAGCGAGAAATTCCGCGAGAAGGGTGGGGAGGTTTACCTTCCGGCGGAGTGATTCGGAATTTAACTCAGGTCAGCATATGTCGCATTGACGGAGTCAAGAAAATTCGTATATAACCTGAAGAACTCCCCCGAAGGTAGGCCTTCCACCAAAGGTGAAAGGAGCCGCGCTCTAGCGGTGATCAGTTTATGATCTAACTTCGGGGGACGCTTGCCGCAGCTTGCGATGCCAGATGGTATATTTCCCATCTATAGATGTATCTTGATGTAGATCTCTGATCCCCGCTCGGCGCAGAATGTACCTTGCTAGTTCGAGCTTATGCGGTGAGGCGTTTTCCTGTTCGTAATGCTTATTTATGCCGTATGCGAGTGCGCCCAATAGTAAATCAACCAGTTGGAGAAGGGGCGTCTTTGATGAATCGCGAAATTGGCAGCGCCTGAATGGCCAGTCGCGATTATCACCCTTCTTATGGCGACCATGGTTTAAAATATTCTTCAAATCATCTGGCCGCTGATTTGTGTCTCGGTAATCTGGATAGAGGTGAAAGAGGCCGCTTTTTTGTAATCTCGCGCATTTGGTGGCAAGGTTATAAAGCTCTTTGTTGAATCCAATTTCTCGAGATCCACTATTGAATCTTTTATGATTAAGTTGAGTTGTGTCGACAATTAGGCTGTGGAACTTGGCAGCGGAGAGAGCAGGGTCATCAAAAAAGCAATCAACGTAGCGTTGGTACGCTGCAAATTTCGCCTTCGAAACTTTGCCCCATTTGATTTCGCCGTGTGGCAACTCGGGCAAACGTGCAACCGAAAGAGTCATGTCAGATGGCGTAACAGACATAGCTGGTAGCAAAATTGCGCCAAGCACCAGATAGCGGTTCTTTGTTTGGCTGCTTTCGTCGATGTATATATCCCATAGCTCCTGCGTCGGTGGAGCATCGGAATTTTGAGCATTGCCATTCATGCAAGTACCGTGGCACAATATCTAAGTAATTGGCAAGATTGTGGCTTATCAGTAATGATACCGACACTGCGCCACTTGCAGCACCTGCTCGTCGCCGCTGCCCGCCACCCGGTACACCAGTCGATGTTCATGGCTGATCCGGCGCGACCACCAGCCTGACAGGTTGCCGCCCAGCGGTTCGGGCTTGCCGGTCCCCTTGAACGGGTGACGACGGCATTCCTCGATCAGGGCATTGAGTTTGTCGCAGAGCTTGGCGTCATGGTCCTGCCAATGGCGATAATCGTCCCACGCCGTTGGCCAGAAGGCCACTCTCACGGAAAGGGCACGCCTTCGTCGCCCGCCTCGAACCCGCGCACCGCGTCCAGCAGGCGTTCGGCGTTCTTGGGCGATTGCAGCAGGTACAGCGTCTCTTCGATCGACGCCCATTCGCTGGCCGAGATCAGCACGGCCCCTTCACCCCGCTGGCGGGTGATCGCCATGGGCGCGCGGTCGGCGACGACCTTGTCGATCATCGCCTCCAGATTTTCGGCCGCTTCGTCATAGGAGACTGCCTGCATGGGGCCATGCTCTCCTACGCTATGCCGAACGTCAACCTCACCGCTTCCGCACGAACTCCGCCCTCAGCACCAACCCCTTGATCCCGTCGAACTTGCAGTCGATTTCCTGCGCGTCGCCGGTCAGGCGGATGGACTTGATCAGGGTGCCGCGCTTCAACGTCTGGCCTGCGCCCTTGACGGTCAGGTCCTTGATCAGCGTCACCTGATCCCCGTCGCTCAGGACGTTGCCGACCGAGTCCCGCACCACGACCGCGTCGTCGTCGCTAGCCGTCCCGCCCTTTGCGGCGGCGTCGGCGGCGCTGATCCATTCGCCGGTCGCTTCGTCATACACATATTCGTCGTCGGCCATTGCGCGTCTTCCTTGTCCGATAGGGGAATGGCGGCGCTATGCGCGCTCGGCCGAAATGATGCCAGTGTGATTACAGATGCAATTCAGGACAGCGGCGGCAACGCCCAGTCGATCGCTTCGCGGCCATGCTCGACCAGAAAGGCGTTGGCCCTGGAAAAGGGTTTCGATCCGAAGAAGCCGCCCCGCGCCGACAGGGGCGAGGGGTGGACGGAGGTCAGGACGCAGTGCCGCCCCGCGCCCATCTCGCGCACGAAACCCGCCTTCTTCTGGGCATAGGCGCCCCACAGGATGAAGACGACCGGCTCGGGCCTGGCGGCGACGGCGCGGATCACGGCGTCGGTGAAGCGCTCCCACCCGCGCCCCTGATGCGACGCGGCCTGTCCCATGCGCACGGTCAGCACCGAGTTGAGCAGCAGCACCCCCTGCCGCGCCCAATGGTCGAGCAGCCCGTGGGCGGGCGGGGTCAGCCCCAGGTCGGTCGCCATTTCCTTGTAGATGTTGACTAGGCTGGGCGGCGGCCGCACGCCGGGCTGAACCGAAAAGGCTAGGCCATGCGCCTGACCCTCGCCATGATAGGGGTCCTGCCCCAGGATCACGACGCGCACCTGGTCCAGCGGGGTCAGGTCCAGCGCGCGAAACCACTCGGTGGGGCGGGGGAAGACGCGCTGGCCGCTGGCGCGTTCCTCGGCCAGGAAGGTCTTGAGCGCCTGCATATAGGGCTCGTCGAACTCGGACCGCAGGGGCTCGAGCCAGCTTTCGTGCAAGCGGATGTCACTCATGCGGATTGTCTTGCCGTTGGTGGTCGACTGGCGCAACCGGCGTCGGTCATAATCGTTATGCAACCGATATGGTCGCCATTCCGGCGGCCGCCTATCTGGAGGAACAGGATCATGCAGCGTTCCACGATCGCCATGGCCGTCTTGGCCGCGGCCCTGCCGCTGGCGGCATGCGGCTCGTCGAGCGAACCCGCCAACAATGCCGCGGCGACCGCGACGGCCAACGGCACCGAAATGAGCGCCGACACGCTGGGCGCCAAGATCCGCGCCCTGCCCGAGGGCCAGCGTCGCGGCACGCTGTTCCGCGCGATCCGCGATGCCGGGCCGTCGGGGGCGAGCTGCCAGTCGATCACCGCCATGCAGGAGGCTGCACCGACCAACGGCAATCCGACCTGGAACGCCGTCTGCGACGATACGACCCAGTGGTCGATCGTGCTGACCGCCGACCAGTCGGCCAGCGTCACCGGCCCGGGCCCGGTCACGATCAAGAAGTAACCGCGCCAGGGGCTCGACCGTGCGGGGCGTCGCCGCCCGGTCGGTCGAGCCTGGCCAGCGTGGCATTGTCGGCCTGTCCGTCGAAGAACCGGTCGAGCCCGGCGCGGAACGGCGCCGGATCGGCGGCCACGGCGGCGAACAGGGTCAGCGAGGAGCGCAGCTTCATCGCGTCGATCGCGCCGAAGATCGCCTCCGCCGACCCCGGTGCCGCGATGGCCACGTCCAATGCGTCGTGCAGGCGCGGGCCGAGGAGCGGATGCGCCAGATAGGCGCGCGCCTCCGCCGCATCGCGGATCGCGTAGAATTGCGCGGTCGGGCTGCGGCCCAGCCCGGCGATCTGCGGGAACAGGAACCACATCCAGTGGCTCTGCTTCCGTCCGCGTCGCAATTCGGCGATCGCGTTGGAATAAATGGACGTTTGCGCCTCGACAAAGCGGGCGAGCGCGGCATCATGATCGGGCGGACGGGTCATGGAGCTGGCAACCGGCCATGACGTCGAAGCGTTCCGTGACAAGACTGTCCCAGGAGAGTGCAATGCGCCGTTTCGCCTTCCTTGCCCCCTTGGCCCTCCTCGCGCTGTCGGCGTGTGGCGGCGGTGGCGGGGATTCCGATTCGGATGTCGCGCCTGGCAACTTCACCCCGCCCGGCACCGCACGGCCGACACCGATGCCCGGCGTGGCGCAGGTCAACCCGCTGACCGCCTATATCGGCCATTATCCCGGCGACGCGGTGGACGGCGTGACCTTCTTCGACCGCACCGAAGTGGCAAGCGCGCTGCACGACGCGGTGGGCGACCAGCAACTGGTGAAGCGGATCATGTCGCGCGGCGCGGTGACGGTGCCGATCTTCCGCCGCGGCGAAGAGGCGATCGGCGCGCATGGCTGCACCCCGCATGACTGTTCGGACAACAACTGGATGGTCGAGATCAACCTGAAATCGTCCAAGGCGCGGGTCTGCTATCACGACCGCGAGACGATGGGCGACCACAGCCAATGGTATATGGGCGGCGCGCCGGTGACCCAGCCGGGGGAATGCCCGTAGGCTTACGGTTTCTCCGACTGCGACAGGTTGGAAGGGGGGCAGCACCTCACCTCAAGCACGCCCCTCCCGCAGGCGGGAGGGGATGGGGGAGGGAAAGCCACAGGCGAGAGGCTCGGTGAGACCCCATGCCCTCCCCCAACCCCTCCCGCTTGCGGGAGGGGAGAATACGAAGCGGTGGATATACCGCTCTGCCGGAGCCTTTCCGGATACTTAGAACGTATAGGCTAGGCCCAGGGCGCTCAGCCACTGGCTGCGCGATCCGGCCTGCGACACGATCGGGCTGTCGCCGAAATCGCCGACCACCCGGCCATAGGTCAGGCCGCCGACGACCTTCCAACCCTTCAGCAGGTTGCCCGTGATCGAATAGGTGGCGAGGCCGCCGATCGACCAGTCCTTCCACCCTCCGCGCGCATTATAGACGGGCAGGCCGCTCGCCGCGCTCTGATCGGGGGTGATCGAGTAATAACGACGGGCATAACCACGCCCGACCCGCTCGGCGGTGGCGAACAGCCCGACCGCCGCCTTGGTCGACAGCGGCGTGAAATAATTGACCGATGGCTGCCAGATGCCGCTGTCATGCACGCCGGTCACGTCATGGCGATAGCTGAGCGAGACGGACAGGCGGTCATAGGGGCTGGTGACGACGCCGATCTTACCGATGCCGACATAGCCGCCGAGCTCGACCGCCGCGCCGATCTTGCCCAGCGCGCGAACGCGGCTGTCGTCGATCTGCGAGGGGGCGGTGCGGTCCAGGTTCACGACGCCGATCGGTCCCGCCTGGATATCCCAGTCGCGATTGGCCTTGTCGCCGATCAGGTCCACCGACAGGCGGTTGCCGATATAGGTGATGGTATGCCCGTCGATATAGGCGAGCGCGGCGGGGGCGGGGGTGAACTGATAGTCGTTCGACCCTTCGTAATCCGGCAGATAGGCCGCCGCCAGACCGACCGTGATGGTGTTCTTGCCCAGCTGGCCCGTCATTTCGGCCGCGGCCGGGCTGGTGGGGACGGATGTGTCCTGCGCCATGGCAGGCACCGACAGGGAAAGCGCGCCCATGGCGATCAGCGGGGCGTAAACGCGCGGGAAAAGGCGCAAGACGGAAAACTCCCTGAATGGATTATCCGAAATGCAACGCCACGGTAACGATTTCGCTCCGGCGCCGAAGCCTAGAAGATGTAACGCATTTTGATCTGTTGTGTTTCGGCCACAGAATCGAGCGTGAAGCGCGCTGCGGCAAAGCGCGGCGGGCCGAAGCGGATCACCGGATTGCGCGAAAAACCGAAACCTTCGCGGGGGATGCCAGCCAGCGTGTCGAGCTTGGCGTTGCTGTTCTCGTCATGGATGACCGCTGCGGCATAATTGCCATGCGGCAACCCGTCGAGGTGCAGGCCGCGCTGTCCGGCGGGCACCGTGCGGGTCAGGGCGCGGGCATCGTCGACACAGGCGGGGAAATTGTCCGGATCGGCGGTCAGGCAGAGGCGGATCAGCCCCTTGGTCGAGCGAAGCTGGTCAATCCCGATGTCCAGTCGGCTGACCGGTGCCGCGCCGATCAGCGGGAAGGCGGTCAGGGGCAGGGCGGCCAGCAGCAGCGCCACGCCGCGCGGCCTGCGCATGGGCACGCGCGAAGTCGCCAAGGCCCCGGTCCGTTCCACACACTCGGTCCCAGAAACGGAAATAGAGTCCATAATTGCACCCATATTGCTCATGATGCCGTTGGTGGTGGCTGGCGGTGATGAGCCACCCCCCCAGGCGCCCCTGCCACATGAAACGGGGAAAGATTTCCCATCCCATATGGTTGGTCACGCCCATAACGGTCATGATCGTCAGGACCAAGCCGAGCGCGCCGATGTGAATCGGAATCAGAAAGACGAGTAGCGGAATTACCACAGCGCCGGTCACCGCCTCGATCGGATGAAACGCCATCGCGGCCCAGGCGGTCGGAGGGCGGCTGGCATGGTGGACGGCATGCGCGGCCTTGAAGACGGCCGGGCGGTGCATCCAGCGATGCGTCCAGTAGAACCAGGTGTCGTGCGCAAAGAGATAGAGCAGCACCGACACCGGCAGATACCAGAGCGGCCAGGCATGGGCATCGGCGTAGATCCGCGTCCACCCGCGATTCTGCCAGCCCCAGGCGACGATCCCGGCGGGCACGCCGTAGATCGCGGCGGAGGCCAGGCTCCACCAGATCTCGCGTCGGATCTGCGGATCGAGCCCGGCATACAGGTTCGGATGCCGCGCCCGCGTCGCCAGCGCAAACGCCCCCGACGCCAACAGATAGCGGACACCGACGATCAGCGTCATGGCGATGGCGGACAGGATCAGGGCAAGCGTCACGGGGGCCTTGTACCCTATCGAAGGCGGGGCTTGAACCGAGAACCTTGGATGCGCGGCCTTTTGTTCGCGCGGGGGCGCGGAGAGATTCGGATGGGCGTCGGCCTTGGGTGTCCATTCGGCGTTCGCCTGTGCCGCACCGTCGATGATGGGATGGCCTGTCGGTCGGGGGCTTCCCCTCCGCGTCTCCGCGCGAACACGACCTCCACCTCCGTTCAGGCTGAGCGAAGTCGAAGCCTACGCCTCACTCTGTCGGCGAGCGCATCCCGTGCACTTCGACTTCGCTCAGTGCGAACGGAGGTTGGGCAAGGGGAGGATCACCCCCGGTGGAAAATCAGGATCGCCCGGTCGTGATAGACCCCCTCGACCGGCGCGCCGTAACCCAGCTTCTCCGCCAGCCGGATCGAAGCCATATTCCCCGGATCGATGATGCAGCAGGTCCGCTCGATCCCCTGTGCCTCCGCCCAGCCGAGCACCGTGCGCATGGCCTCGCCCGCATAGCCCTTGCCCTGCGCCGCCGGGACCAGCGTCCACCCCGCCTCGGGCACGGTCAGCTCGGGCGCGATCGCACGCCGCGACTCGAGCAGGCCGATATCGCCCAGCACTGTGCCGGTCGTGCGGTCGCACACCACCCAGGCGCCATATCCGAACACCGTCCAGCAGCCGACCGACCGCAACAGGCGAATCCACACATCCTCGCGCGCACGCGGCTTGCCGCCGATCATCCCGTACACCGCCGGGTCGGCCCACATCGCGGCCAGCGCGTCGAGATCGTCGGGGTGATGGCCGCGCAGGGTCAGCCGCTCGGTGGTCAGGGTCGGGGCGCTCATGCGCCGCAGCTTAGTTCGCGTCGCGGATCACCGCCAGAAACGCCTCGCCATACGCATCCAGCTTGCGCGCGCCGATGCCCGACAGCAGCGACAGCGCCGCGCGGCCGGTGGGCCTCTGGGCCGCCATGTCGCGCAGCACCGAATCGTGGAAGATGACGTAAGGCGGTACCCCGGCTTCCTGCGCCAGCTCGCGGCGCTTGGCGCGCAACGCCTCGAACAGCGGATTGTCGGCCGGATTGGCGGCAACCGGCGCGGCACGGCGACCCTTCTTCTCGCGCTTGGGGGGCACGACCAGTGACAACCGCGCCTCGCCCTTGATCAGCGCGCGCGCGGCGGGGCCGAATTCCAGCCCGCCATGAGGATTGGTGCGCAGGGCATCGCGCAGCAGCAGCGCACGGTGGACGGGCTTCAACAGCGCGACCTCGTCGCCCGACACGATATTCCACACCGACAGCGCCTCATGCCCGTTCATCAGGCTGCGCTCGTTCGACTGGCCGGTCAGCACCTGCTCGATATATCCCGCGCCGAACATCTGGCCGGTGCGGAACACGGCGGAGAGGAATTTCTGCGCGGTGGTCGTCGCATCGACTGCGTCGGGCGACCCCAGGCAGTTGTCGCAGTTGCCGCAATCCTCGGGCAGGTCCTCGCCGAAATGGCGCAGCAGGATCCGCCTGCGGCACCCGCCCGTCTCGACCAGCGCCCCCAGCGCGGCCAACCGGGTCCGCTCGCCCGCCTGTCGCTCGGGTTCGACCTCGGCCATGCGCTGCCTTGCGCGGGCGAAGTCGTCGGCCCCCCAGAACAGATGGGCGACAGAGGGATCGCCATCACGCCCCGCACGCCCCGTTTCCTGATAATAGGCCTCGATCGATTTTGGCAGGCCCGCATGGGCGACGAAGCGGACGTCCGGCTTGTCGATGCCCATGCCGAAGGCGACCGTGGCACAGATCACCATGTCCTCGGACGCGACAAAATCGGCCTGGTTCTTCGCGCGCACGGCGGGATCGAGCCCGGCATGATAGGCCCGCACCGGGCGGCCGGTCCGCGCCAGCGCCTCGGCCAGCTTCTCGGTCGCGGCGCGCGTCTGGGCATAGACGATGCCGGGGCCGGGCGTGTCGGCGACCACCCGCGCGATCTGCTGGTTCACATTGGCCTTGGGGCTGATCGCATAGCGGATATTGGGCCGGTCGAAGCCCGAGACGATCATCCCCTCGACCGGGATGCCCAGCTGCTTGGCGATGTCGGCGCGGGTATGCGCGTCGGCGGTCGCGGTCAGCGCGAGCCGGGGCACCTCCGGAAAGGCATCCATCAACGGTTCGAGCAGGCGATAGTCGGGGCGGAAGTCGTGGCCCCATTCGCTGACGCAGTGCGCCTCGTCGATCGCGAACAGGCTGAGCGGGGCGGAGCCGAGCAGTTCGCGGAAATGCCCGGACGAAGCGCGCTCGGGCGCGACGTATAACAGGTCGAGCTGGCCGTCGCGGAAGCGGGCGATCGTCTCGGCCCGGTTCTGGTCGACACTGGTCAGCGTGGCGGCGCGGATGCCGACCGCCTCGGCCGCGCGCAATTGGTCGTGCATCAGCGCGATCAGCGGGCTGACCACGACGCAGCACCCCTCCATCATCACCGAGGGCAGCTGATAGCAGAGCGACTTGCCCGCACCGGTCGGCATCACCGCCAGCGTCCGCTGGCGGTTCAGCACGCGGTCGACCACCTGTTCCTGCACACCCCGGAACTGGTTGTACCCGAAAACTTCGTGGAGCTTGGCAAGGGGGTCGACGACCATCGGCGTGCATGTAGCGAGGGTGTCGGGGCGGGGAAAGGGCGGGGGGCGGTTTTCGAGCGTTTGGAGACGCGGCCGACCGGGCAGGAAGCGCCGGGCGTCGATAGTATGACGATACCTGGAAACATCCGCCCTCTCCGGGGGTTCTGAACCTCCGTATTCCGAAACCGAAAGAGGAGATGTTCCATGAACACCGACACGATGAATGGTGCGGCCACCGACTTCGGCGGCAAGGTGAAGCAGGGCATGGGCGCGATGCTGGGCGACAAGACCATGGAAGCCGAGGGCAAGGGCGAGCAGCTGGGCGGCAAGGCGCAAAAGGCGTTCGGCGATGCCAAGACCAGCGTCGACCAGTCGGTTCGTCCGCTGCTGGACCAGGCGCGTCAGTTCGTGAAGGATCGCCCCTTCGCCTCGGCGGCGCTGGGTGGTGTACTGGGCCTCGCGATCCTGAACACGCTGCGCGGCAAGTAAGCCGGGCTACCAGCGTCCGAAAGGGGCGGTGCGGCGGGTCCGCGCCGCCCTTTTTCCATGGGCGACGCCATGAGATAAATTCCGATCTGCCCCGATAATGCATGCTTTGTCGATGTCGTCACCGGCCGATAGCAAAGCCTCCGGCGATGCGGCCGGAGGGGCCGTATCACGGCGCGGGAGATACGGAAGTGACGCGGTTTGGATGGATCGCCCCTTTTCTCATGATCGGTTTCGCCGGGAACATGCCCGGTCAGGTCGAAAAGCCGGTCGCGGTGCCCAAGGTGGAGCGCGAGGGCGTGTGGCAGCCGACCGACGGCGGCACGCAGATACCGCTCTGGGCCGCCGATGTGCCGCTGGCCAAGCCCGACAGCGGCGATCATCCCGAGGCAACGGGCAACGGTTCCCCCTTGGTCGGTGGCCGGAAGTGGCATTGGGCAAGTTACGTCACGCGTCCGACGATGACCCTTTATCGTCCTCGCGGGCGAAACACCGGTACGGCGATGCTCGTCATACCGGGCGGGGGCTTTTATGCCGTGGCGACCGATCTGGAAGGCACCGAGATCTGCGACTGGGTGGTTCGTCAGGGGATGACCTGCGCCATGCTGAAATACCGGACGCCGCAAGTTTGGCCGAGGGTCGATGGGCGGCAGCAGCGGCCCGGGATAGTGCTCGGCCTGGAAGATGCCCAGCGCGCCATGGGATTGCTGCGCGAAAGCGCCTCCGCTTATGGTATCGATCCGCACCGGATCGGCGCGATCGGCTTTTCGGCCGGAGCCTATCTCGTCGCGAACATGAGCAACACGGATGCGCGCACCTATCCGCTGCGGGACGCTGCCGACCGGCTGTCGCCGCGCCCCGACTTCGCGATCGTCGCCTATACCGCGCGGATGCTGGACGACAGCAAGGGGCGGAACAGCCTGGAGTTGAGGCCCTGGGTGAAGATCAGCCCCAAGGCGCCGCCGACGCTGATCATCCATGCGATGAACGATCCCACCGACAATATCCGCCAGCCCATGGCCTATGCGCTGGCGTTGAACGATGCGGGGGTGCCGGTCGACATGCGCCTTTATGCCAGGGGAGGCCATGCGTTCGGGATGCGGCCGAACAATGCTCCGGTCACGCGGGAATGGCCGGGACAGGCCGTGCAGTGGCTGCGCGATACCGGGATGCTATAGGCAAAAGTCGCGGCGCGACGCGGCGTGTCGTTCGACAGGCCGCAACCCCGCTTGCCCCACCCGGCCCCATGGCCTAGCGCTTGCCGCATGAAGCGATTGGCCATTTACTGCGGGTCGGCGACCCCCTCCGACCCCCAATATATCGAGACTGCGCGTGCCGTCGGGCGCGGGCTGGCGGAGCGGGGAATCGGCGTCGTCTATGGCGGCGGGCGGCTGGGCCTGATGGGCGCGGTGGCGGATGCGGCGCTGGAGGCCGGTGGCGAGGTGATCGGCATCATCCCGCAGGCGCTGGTCGATGCCGAGGTCGCGCATCGCGGTCTGACCGAACTGCATGTCGTGCCGGGCATGCACGAACGCAAAAAGGCGTTCACCGACCTGTCCGACGGGTTCATCACCATCGCGGGCGGCACCGGCACCATGGACGAGCTGTGGGAGGCGTTGAGCTGGGCGCAGCTGGGCTATCATGCCGATCCTGTCGGGCTGCTCAACACCGGTGGCTATTACGATCATCTCGTCGCCTTCTGGGACAAGATGGGCGAGGTCGGTTTCCTGCGGCCGCAGCACCGCGATCTGCTGATCGTCGATAGCACGCTCGACGGCCTGCTCGACCGGATGGGGGCGCATGTGCCGACCCAGCCGATCGTGCGCATGAACGCGGACGACCTGTGAGCGACACCGCCGTCCCGACCGAGCGCGATGCGCTGGTGGCGGCGGCGCGGGCCTCGATCGCCAAGGGCTCGAAGAGCTTTGCGGCGGCCAGCCTGTTGTTCGATCCCGAGACGCGTGCGCGCGCCTGGCTGCTCTATGCCTGGTGCCGTCGCTGCGATGATATCGCCGATGGGCAGGATCACGGTCATGGCATGACGCGGGTGGCCGATGCGCCCGCGCGGCTGATCGAGCTGACCGAAAAGACCGAGAAGGCGCTGGCCGGGCAGGTGGTCGGCGATCCGGCCTTCGATGCGCTGCGCGTCGTGGTGGCGGAGACAGGGATGCCGCATCGCTGGCCTCGCGACCTGATCGCGGGCTTCGCGCTGGATACCGAGGACTGGCGGCCGGAGACCGAGGAGGATCTCTACCGCTATTGCTATCATGTCGCGGGTGTCGTCGGCTGCATGATGGCGGTGACGATGGGCGTGTCACCCGATGACGAGGCCACGCTCGACCGCGCCTGTGACCTGGGCATGGCATTTCAGCTGGCTAATATCGCACGCGACATCGCCGAGGATGCGGGCGCGGGGCGGCATTATCTGCCGCGCCAGTGGCTGGCCTATAAGAGCATCGCGCCCGATGCGATCATGGCGCCCTCGCATCGGCCGGGGCTGAGCGCGCTGGCGCGGCGATTGACCGACCGCGCGGCGACGTTCGAGGCGAGCGCGCGGATGGGGACGCCCGCTCTGTCCTATCGCTCGGCCTGGGCGGTGCTGTCGGCGGCGGCGATCTACGGCGCGATCGGGCGCAAGGTCGCACGGCGCGGGCGAGGGGCCTGGGACGTGCGGGTGGGGACCGGCAAGCTGGAAAAACTGGGCTTCATGACGCGGGCGAGCATCCAGGCGGCGCGGCGGGGGAAGATGCGGATCGAACCGCGTGATCCGACGCTATGGACCCGGCCGCGGTAAGCTCGGGCCTCTGTCCAGCCTGAGCGAAGTCGAAGTGCACACCCGAAGATTGCCCCTCAACCCTTGAGCGGCTTGCGCTCTGCCTTGGCCATCTGCGCGCCCATCCGGCGGCAGTCGGCACCGATTACCGGATAGGGCACGTCGGTGTTCGCGGCGATGCGGTTGGCAAGGTCGGCGCGGCATTGTGCCATCGTCTGGTAACGGGCGGGGACCATGCGCGCCTCGGTGCAATCGATGCTGCCGTCGCCGCAGCCCAGGATCGCCATCACGTAGAAAATCGGTTCCATCTAACCGCCTCCAGTTGAAGGTGAAACGTGGCCATGCGCCAGGTTGTTCCGGGCTTCGGATGGCCGTCCGCAGGGCCTCTTGCCTTTTGCGTCGGTCAAGTTCCCATTGAAGTTGACGGCGCTTCGTCCGACATGGGGGAAACATGCCCCCTATCGACCCCACCGCCGGTTCGCCCGATCGGCCGCTGATCCCGACGCTCCGGCGCTTTCTTCCCTATCTCTGGCCCGCTGGGGAGCCCGTGCTGCGGGTGCGGATCGTCGGCGCGATGGCGCTGGTCGTCCTGTCCAAGCTCGTCCAGGTGCTGGGGGCGGCCTATACGTTCAAATATGCGGTCGACCGGATGGCGGGGGGAGACCGGGGCGCGCTGACCCTCGTGATCCTGCTGGTCGTCGGTTATGCGGGCGCGCGGTTCGCGACGACGCTGTTCGACAACCTGCGCAACGCGGTGTTCGAGATGGTCGGGCAGGACGCGACCCGGCGGCTGTCGGCGGACGTGTTCCGTCACCTGCACCGCCTGTCGCTGCGCTTCCATCTCGAGCGGCGGACGGGCGCGGTCACCAAGGTGGTCGAGCGCGGGACCAAGAGCATCGACACGATGCTGTATTTCCTCCTGTTCAACATCGCGCCGACGGTGCTGGAGCTGGCGCTGGTGCTGACCATCTTCGGGCGCAGTTTCGGGCCCGTCCTGGTCGTCACGACGATGGTGATGGTCGTCCTGTATATCGGCTTCACCCGCAAGGTGACCGACTGGCGCAATGCGCTGCGCACGCAGATGAACGACCTGGATACCGGCGCGGTCGCCCATGCGGTCGACTCGCTGCTGAATTTCGAGACGGTGAAATATTTCAATGCCGAGGAGCGTGAGGCCCGGCGCTACGAGAACGGCGTCGCCGCCTATGCACGGGCCGCCACCAAGTCGGAGAATTCGCTCGCCTGGCTGAACGTCGGGCAGGCGCTGATCACCAGCCTGATGCTGGGTTTCGCCATGGCCTGGGTCGTGCGCGAATGGAGCAAGGGTGCGGCATCGGCGGGTGACGTGGTGCTGGTGTCGACGCTGTTGTCGCAGTTGTTCCGGCCGCTCGACCTGCTTGGCATGGTGTACCGCACCATCCGTCAGGGGGTGATCGACATGGGGGCGATGTTCGACCTGATCGACACGCCCGCGGAGGTCGTCGACGCGCCTGGGGCCCCACCATTGCGCGTGACCGGCGGGAATGTCCGGTTCGACCATGTCGTGTTCGGCTACGACCCCGATCGGACCATCCTGAAGGGGCTGAGCCTCGACATTCCGGCGGGCACGACCTGCGCGGTGGTGGGCCCTTCGGGTGCGGGCAAGTCCACGCTCGCGCGGCTGCTCTACCGCTTCTACGAGGCGAAGGAGGGCGCGATCACCATCGACGGACAGCCGATCGCGGCCGTTACCCAGGACAGCTTGCGCGCGGCGATCGGTATCGTGCCGCAGGACACGGTGCTGTTCAACGAGACGATCGGCTACAACATCGCCTATGGTCGCGAGGGCGCCGACCAGGCCGATGTCGAGCGCGCCGCGAAGGGCGCGGCGATCGCCGATTTCATCGAACGCCAGCCGCAGGGTTATGCGACGCGGGTCGGCGAGCGCGGGCTGAAGCTGTCGGGTGGCGAGAAGCAGCGGGTGGCGATCGCCCGCACCCTGCTGAAGAACCCGCCGATCCTGATCCTGGACGAAGCGACCAGCGCGCTCGACAGCCGGACCGAGGCGGATATCCTGGCGACGCTGCAGGCGATCGAGCGGGGCCGCACCACGCTGGTCATCGCGCACCGCTTGTCGACGATCGTCCATGCCGACCAGATCGTGGTGCTCGACGATGGCCAGGTGGCTGAGCGCGGCACGCATGGCGAATTGCTGGCGAAGGGCGGCCTGTACGCCGAGATGTGGGCGCGCCAGGCCGCCGAGGTCGAAGCCGCTGACGAGGATGCGGTGCTGGCGTGATGCGCTCTTCCCCTGGGAGGGGAGGAACGCCGTTACAGGCAGCTCAACCGCACCTGCCTGGCGGGCTTGTCGAAGGTGATCGACGAGCAGCGGCGAAGCTGGTCCGCGCCGATCGACAGCCAGTCCTTCTTCGGATCATGCTTGCCCTTGCCGGTCACCACCACCTCGTCCGGGTCGCCCGGCGCGTCCGCATCGGCGATGGTCGCGGTGCTGCCGAAGTCGACGGTGCGCACGTTGAGTTCGGTCATCACGAACGGACCGATCGCGACCGGCGTCTGCAACACCAGTTTGCGCAGCGGGCGCGCGATGCCGAAGGCCACCTCCTGCTGGGTCGTCGCGCCGGTCAACTGGCCGCGATAGGCGCGCGCCAGCCGTACCGCGCCGCCCGCATTGGTGCTGCTCTGCGCGTCATGGGGATCGAGCATCACCCGCATGGGCTCGCCCTCGATCGGAACGACGACATAGCGTGAACCCCAGTCGCCGAACAGGCCGCCGCCGCCGACCATCGGCAGGGTGGTGATGCGCTCGCCCGGCTGGGGGTCGCGCAGGTGGAAGCGAACGACCGGATCGGGAAGGCTGGCCGGGCCGAAGACACCGTCGAAACCCGGCGCGAAGGGACGGTCGGCAAAGGCGATGCGCCGCTTATAGGGCGCGCCGGTGCCTGTCTGGATCTGCGCCACGGCCGTCTTGCCGTCGATCCGGGTGGGGCCGACCCTGAACTCGACCTCGATCATGCCCGGTTTCATGCCTGCCGCCTCGGCAAAGTCCTTGGTGATGATGGGAATCCCCGGCGCGGCCGGATCGATCCGAACCGTGCGCGCCGTGCCGTTGATCGACAGCGTCGCCTTGCCGTCCGGCGCGATCTCCCGCTCGGCCGGGGGCGTCGTCGCGGCCGTGAGCGTGGCCAGCAACAGGCAGGCGAAGGAACGGCGCATCATGATCTCTCCCGGTGTCGTGACGACCGGGTAACAATCATCGGCAATCATGTCGGGATCATGACCGATCCGGTCTATTACCGATTCGGATGTTTCTCGACGAATTCCGCCACCGCGCTGACGACGCCCGGCGCGATCGGCAGGTTGGGGTCGGCATAGGTCGCCAGATTGGCACCCCGGCTGTCACCCTCCACGACCTTCAGCACATGGCTGACCCCGGGCAGCAGGACGAGCGTTGCGCTGGGCTGACCGGCCTTCAGCTTTTGCGCATCCTCGACCGTCACCTGCAGGTCGGCCTCGCCCTGCACGATCAGCATCGGCTTGATGACGGCGGCGGCCAGCCTGGCCGGGTTCTTGGCAAAGGCGTTGATGAGGAAGGGCTGGATCGGATCGGCGAACAGCATCGGCAGCGGCGGGGTCAGCCCGGTGCCCGGAAAGGTGCGCCCGGCCTCCAGCGAGTCGATCGCGCGGTCGGCCTCGGCCAGCAGCGGTGCGTTGGCGGGGTTGGCGTGGATCTGCGCGCGGATCACCTCGCCCAGCGGACGGCCGGGGGCGGAGACGGTGATGACGCCGCACAACCCATCGGCGCTGGCGGCGGCGGTGCTCAGTGCGACCGTCCCGCCCTCGCTATGGCCCAGCAACCACACGCAGCGCGCGCCGGTCTTGGCGCGGATCGCGGTGATCCAACTGCGCGCATCGGCGGCATAATCGTCGATCGTCACCTTGTTGGGATCGGGCACGGCCCCGGCGCTGGCGAACATGCCGCGCTTGTCGATCCGCACGCTGGCGATGCCCCTGGCGGCCAGTCCTTCGGCCAGCAACCGGAGCGAGGCCGCCTTCAGGCCGCGTGGATTGTTGCCGTCGCGGTCGGTCGGGCCGGATCCGGGGATCATCAGCACGACCGGCACCTGTGCTCCTTCGGGTCCGGTCCAACTTCCCTTCAGCAGGCCCTGGGGGCCGGGCGCGGATATATCGCGGTCGGCCATCGGCGTGGCGGCGGCGAGCAGGGCGGCGAACAGCGTCATCAACGGCATGGAAATCCCCCTTCGAACCCGGTTCAGCGTGGATGCCTGGCCCGCCAGTGCATGTAGGAAAACAGGAACGGCACGACCGCCGCCGTCAGGATCGCGGACAGCACCATGCCGGTCTTCGCATCGTCGCCGATGGGCAGCAGCGTGCCGAGGATCACGACAAGCCCCGCGCCGACGAACAGCCATCCGCCCAGCCGATGCGTCGCGATCCAGTTGTCGGTATCCATGATCGCCCAGGGCGTGCGGATGCCGATGAAGAAGCCCGGTCGCGACTTGGGAAGCGTATTGCCGATCGCGATCAGGAACAGCCCCATCGCGACCGGAATCAGGGTGGCGGAGGGCGTCCAGCCGAGGGCGGGGCCCGCGACCATCGCCTCCACCCCGACGAACAGCGCCAGGCACCCGGCCCAGACGGTACGCAGCAACGGCGCACTGCCTGCCAGATTTTCCTGCAACGGCTCGATCCGGGGTGTCGCCGCCAGGATCGCGGAGACGCCGATGGTCAGGGCGACGGGAAGGAACAGCGCATAGCCCGCTTCGCCGAACCGGTCCGCCTGACCGGCGGCGTTCCAATGGATCGGCAGCATCGTCCCCGGCGGCAGCTTGCCTAGCGCGATGGCGGAGACCAGTGCCATGCCGCCCGACACCAGGGCGGAGGCGACGATCAGCGGACGGAACGACATGACATGCCCTCCTTCTCCTCGCCGACGCCGAGCCGGGTCATGAATCCCATGACCACCTGTTCCAGCATCGACAGGTTGAGTGTGTAGATGATCGTCGTACCCTGCGGCTCGGCCTGGATCAGCCCGGCGGCCTTCAGCTTGGCGAAATGCGCGGACATGGTGGGGCGTGACACGTCGAAGGCATCCGCAATGACCCCCGCCGACAGGCCCCCGCCGCGCAACATCTCCAGGATGGCGCGGCGCGTGGGATGGGCGAGGGCTTCGAACACCGGGTCCATGGATGGTGTTTAGCAGATTGGCTAATTAGTAGAAAGACTAAATTCGATGCCTATCTGTCCACATCCGTTCAGCCTGAGCGAAGTCGAAGGCCACGCCCCCCGATCACCACTAGGCGTGAGGAGAAGTCATCCCTTGGCCTTCGACTTCGCTCAGGCGGAACGGATGGTGGGAGTATTGATCCGCTCGATGCCGTGAACCAAGAGGTCGGTTATTCCTCCCCTGTAAGGGGAGGTGGCAGGCTGCAGGCCTGACGGAGGGGTGTCCCCATCCGCGAGGACAATCCACCCTCGCAAAACACGACACCCTTGGCCTTAACGCCGCTCCAGCATCAACCCGGCGGTCGCCTTGGCGCTACCGACCACGCCCGGAATACCCGCGCCGGGATGCGTGCCAGCCCCGACGAAATACAGGTTCGGGATCGAATCGTCGCGGTTGTGGACCCGGAAATAGGCGCTCTGGGTCAGGATCGGTTCCAGAGAGAAGGCCGAGCCCATATGTGCGTTCAAGTCCGTCGCGAAGTCCGACGGCGCGTAATGGAACTTGGTCACGATCCGCTCGTGGATATCCGGGATCAGGCGACGACCCACCTCGTCCAGGATGCGCTTTTCCAGGATCGGGCCGACCTCGTCCCAGTTCATCGGGAACTTCCCCATGTGCGGCACCGGGGCCAGCGCATAGAAGGTCGAGTGCCCCTCGGGCGCAAGGCTCGGATCGGTGACGGTCGGGTGGTGGAGATAGAGCGAGAAGTCCTCCGACAGCACGCCGGTGTCGTAGATGTCGCTCAACAGGCCCTTATAGCGCGGGCCGAACAGGATCATGTGGTGCGGGATGCCCGGCCATGCGCCCTTGATGCCGAAGTGCACGACGAACAGCGACGGCGAATACCGCTTGCGCTCCAGCCGGTTGACCGTCCGCCGGGCCGAGCGGTTGTCGGACAGCAGGTCGCGATAGCTGTGCATGATGTCGGCATTGGTCGCGACCGCATCCGCCTGGATGGTCAGGCCGCTCTTGGTGACGACGCCGGTCGCACGGTCGCCCAGCGTCTCGATGCGAGTCACCGGATCGCCCAGGCGGATCACGCCGCCGATCCGCTCGAACTGCGCGACGAGCCCTGCCACCAGACGGTTGGTGCCGCCGCGCGCGAACCAGACGCCGCCGTCACGCTCCAGCTTGTGGATCAGGGCGTAGATCGCGCTGGTCGTCATCGGATTGCCGCCGACGAGCAGCGTGTGGAAGGACAGCGCCTCGCGCAGCTTCTCCGACTTCACGAATTTCGACACCATGGCGTAGACCGAATTCCACGCCTGGTATTTCGCCAGCGCCGGCGCCGCCTTTATCATCGAGGCGAAGTCGAGAAACGCGACATGGCCCAGCTTCTCATAACCTTCGCGGTACACGCCCTCGGCATAGTCCAGGAACTTGCCGTACCCGGCGATATCGTCGGGGTTCAGCTTGGCGATCTCGGCGCGCAGCTGGGTGTCGTCGTTGCTATAGTCGAAATTGGTGCCGTCGACCCAGTTCAACCGGTAGAAGGGGTGGACCGGGTCGAGCTGCACGTCCTCCGACATCGACCGGCCGGTCAGCGCCCAGAGTTCCTCCAGGCAGGCCGGATCGGTGATGACGGTGGGTCCGGCATCGAAGGTGAAACCGTCGCGTTCCCAATAATAGGCGCGCCCGCCCGGCTTCTCCCGCGCTTCGACGATGGTCGTCTGCACGCCCGCCGATTGCAGGCGGATGGCCAGCGCCAGCCCGCCGAAACCCGATCCGATGACGACCGCGCTCTTCATGCGCGGCCTCCCGACTGGCTTCGCAGCGCCGCGATGGCGCGAAGGATCGGCACCGGTGGCCGTCCGGTCAAAACTCGTGCCTTGTCGGCCATGGTCGATTGCCCCGCATAGAAACGCCCGATCAGGTCGGGCGACAGACGATAGAAACGCTCGAGAACGCGGTATCGCTCATCGGGCTCTGCCGCCTTGAACAACATCGTGTCGAGCATACGGTAAAAGCCGCGTGCGTCCCAGGCGTCGCGCGCCATGCGATAGGTCGCGTCGTGCAGGTCGACGCCTGCGAAATCGCGTCGCTCGGCCAGCATCGCGGCCATCCGGATCGCGTCGGGCAGCGAATAGCCGGTGGTCGGATGGAACAGCCCCGCGCGCATCCCGGCCTTGGGTGTCCGCGCGCCTCCGCTCCGCCAGTAACCGTCGAAATCGCCGCCCATCGCGACCGGCAGGACGCCCGCTTCCTCGCGCAGCACCTGGGCGGTGGTCCAGCCGCGGCTGTCGGCATAACGCTCGATCCGCTGGACGATGGCGCGGCGGTTCAGCTCGGCGGAGGTCGAGTAATAGGTATCCTCGACGAAGATCCGGTCGTCGGTAAAAGGCAGGGTATAGACGAAGCGATAGCCGTCCAGCTGCTTGACGGTGGCGTCCATCACCACCGGGCGCGGCGTGCCGTGCGGCCGTTCGAGGCGCAGTTCCTGCCCGACGAACTTCTGCCAGCCGCACGACAGGAAGGACAGGTCGCCAGCCCCGCGCGCGTCGATCACGCCGGTCGCCTCGACCCGGTCGCCATCGGCGAAGACGGCGGCGGTCGCCGACACGGCCAGCACCTTGCGACCCAGGATCAGCGCCTCCGGGGGCAGGGCGCGCCGGACCTCGGTGTCGAGGCGATGGCTCTCGATCGAGTAATAGGTCTGGTTCAACGTGCGCGAATGCGCCGGAAAGGCGACGTCGTAGTCGCGCCAGGCATGGGCGACCAGCCGCTCGACGATCCAGCGATCACGCTTGGCGACGTCGCTGCCGAAAAAGGACCAGAGGTGGTTGCCGCCGATCGTCTCGGCCCCATCGACCAGACGCACGTCGAGCGAGGGGTGGCGCGCCTTCAGCGCAAGCGCGATCAGGCCACCGGCAAGGCCCGCGCCAATGATCGCGACGTCGCAGGAGATTTTGGCAGCCATCGGTCCACCGCTACCGGAAAGCGGGGCCAAGGCAAAGGCCCGGTGCCATTACAGAAGGACCGCGGTGTCGGGCGCGTCGCCCGTCGCGAAACCGCCCGTGATCTTCCACGCCGCCAGGTCGATGATGGCGATCCGGTTGGTCTCCAGCGCGGCATAGAGGATCGACCCTCCGGCGGGCAGGTTCAGCCCCGGTGCGGCGGCGGGCAGCGGCAGGCGTGCTTCCTCGGCCAGGGTGGTCGGCGAATGGCGGGTCAGGCTCTTGTCGGCGGTGTTGGACACGATCAGGCGACCATCGGCCTGCACCACCACCCGCACCGCTTCGCCACGCAGCGTGGTGCGTGCGCGGGGGCGCAGTGTCGCCGCGTCGAGCGCGTGGAGAACCCCCGCCGGTCGGTCGATGACATACAGGGTGCGCTCGTCGGGGCTCAGCGCCAGCCCTTCGGGCGCGGTGCCGATATGCTGCTTGACGGGGGCGAAGCTGGCGTCGTCGGGATCGATCATGATGACCAGGCCGCTCATCGTGTCGGCGACGAAGGCGCGACTGCCGTCCGCCTTCACCACGAAATAATGGCTGCGTGCGCCGCCGACCGGGATCATCCGGTCCGGCCCCTGGGCGGTGGCGGGGGTGTCGAAGCGGGCGAGGCGGCTGTCGCTCTCGGACAGCGCATACAGGCGGCCCTTCGCGTCCAGTCGCATCCCGTGCCAGCGGCGATGCGGCGACAGGTCGATGGTGCGCGCCAGCTTGCGCGTCGCTAGGTCGATGACCCAGAGCTGATGCCCGCCATCGCCGCCGAACTGCCAGCCCTTGACCCCATAGCCGCCGACATAGGCGAAGCGGCCAGCCGAGTCGGCGACCATCTCGTGCGGCTGGGACCCCAGCGGAACACTGCCGAGCAGACGCCCGTCGGGCACGCTGTAGAAGGCGACGCGCCCCGCACCCTTTTCCACCACGGCCAGTTCGCGGGCGGGTGTCGCGGCCTGTGCACGCCGCCAGGCAAGCGGCAGTGTCGAGGCAAGCCCGAGGACGGCCAAGCCCCAAAGACCCTGACGGCGGTCGATCAGCGACATGGGGCGGCTCCTTTCAACGATGCTTCGCAAGCCAGACGAGGGGAGGGCCCGGATGTTCCGTCCGGGGGCGGAGCCATGCGCGGGTTGATGCGTCTTTTGTGAAGAACCGGTTGCGCCACCCGTTGCGGTGAAACGGCCCATTGAATAGGTGAGCTGCATGATCCGCCCACTCAACGAAAGCGTCGCCGTCGCTCCCCAGATCCTCCCCGAGGATGTCGCTGCGATCAAGGCGGCGGGATATACCGCGATCGTCAACAACCGTCCCGATGGCGAAGAGCCGGGCCAGCCGACGGGCGATGCGATTCGCGCCGCCGCCGAGGACCATGGTTTGGCCTATACCGCGATCCCGGTGACGCCGGGCGGGTTCAGCCACGAGATGGTCGACCAGATGACCCAGGCGCTGGTCGAGGCCAAGGGGCCGGTGCTCGCCTATTGCCGGTCGGGCACGCGCAGCTGCAACCTTTGGGCGCTGGCGGCGGCGAAGGCCGGGCGCAACCCGACACTGATCGTCATGCAGGCCGAAGCGGCGGGATACGACCTGTCCGGCCTGCGCCCCACGCTGGAAACGCTGGCGGACGCGGCCGGATGACCTTGCCCCTCGGCGGCTTGTTGTCGGGCACCACGGCGGGCTGGGCACTGGCCGGGCTGGGCATTGGTGTCGCCCTTTGTGGGGGCGGCATCATGTGGCTGTTCCGCCGTGGTCGCGACCGGCGCGTCGGCTCGCCCGAGGATGTGGCGGCGGCGGCCGAGGCTGCGCTGGCGGGCTTTGCCGTGACCGGTGCCGTGGTCGGCGCGGACGGGCAGGGTGCGCTGGCGGTGGCGCAGGACGGGCGCGTCGCGGCGGTCAAGCTGCACGGACGGCGGCTGGTGGTGCAGGAACTGCCCTGGACCCGCGTCCGCGCGACCGCCGAGGGCATCATCGCCGAGACGGGCGGTCGCCTGGGCCCGGTGACGCTGGCCGGGGTGGATGTGCTGGATATAAGGCGACTGGCACCGCGCTAAATCTTTCCTCCCCTTGGCAGGGGAGGTGGCAGGCGTCAGCCTGACGGAGGGGTGTCCCCCCTAGATTGCGGGATACCCCTTCACCAGCTTCGCTGGTCCCCCTCCCCTTGGCAGGGGAGGAATAGGATCAGCCGTCCCGCAGCGCGCGTTCGCCCTCGTACATGTAATCGCGCGTGACCGGCACCGACAGGCGTCCACGCGTCAGCTGCACCTGATAGTTGCATAGTCCGCCATTGCGGAACGCCGCGCCTGCGCCCGCCAGATAGAACAGCCACATGCGATAGAAGCGTTCGTCGTACAGCTCGACGATGCGGTCCCTGGCCGCCACCGTCCGGTCGTACCAGATGTCGAGCGTCCAGCCATAATGGCAGCGCAGCACCTCGACATCGGTCAGGAACATGCGCAGGCCCTCTTGCGCACGGACGATCTCGGACAGGGCCGGGTTGTAGCCGCCGGGGAAGATATACTTGGTCGTCCAGTCGTCGGTGACGCCCGGCCCGTTCAGCCGCCCGATCGTGTGGAGCAGCATGACGCCGTCCTCGGTGAGGAGGTCGCGGCACTTGCGGAAGAAGGTGCGATATTGCGGCGGCCCGACATGCTCGAACATGCCGACCGACACGATGCGGTCGAACCGCCCGCCGAACGCCTCGGGGGTGACGCGGCGATAGTCGATCAGCTCGAACTTCACCTTGTCCGCCACGCCCAATGCCTCGGCCCGCGCCCGCGCGACCTTCAGCTGTTCCTCGGACAGGGTGACGCCCAGCACCTCGGCACCGCATTTCTGGTGCAGGTACAGCGCCATGCCGCCCCAGCCACAACCGATGTCGAGCACCCGCATCCCCGGCTCGATCGCCAGCTTGGCCGCGATATGCGCCTTCTTGTCGCGTTGCGCCCGCTCCAGATCGTTCTGCGGATCGGTGAAGTACGCGCAGCTATATTGCTTGTCGGTGTCGAGGAAGAGTTCGTAGAGCGTGGCCGAAAGGTCGTAATGGTGCGCGACGTTCTTCTTCGACCGCCGCTCCATGTTGATTCGGTCGATCCGGTGCTTGATCGCGCCCGCCGCCCGGACGAACCGCGAGGGATTCAGGTTCGCGCGGCCCGCCTCCCATTTGTCGTTGGCGGTCAGTAGTTCGACGAGGTCGCGGACATCGCCCTTCTCGACGACCAGGCGGCCGTCCATGAAGGATTCGCCCGCCGCCAACGCGGGATTGCGGACGATCTGTCCGGCGACGCGCGCGTCAGTGAAGCGGATCGCGACATCGGGATAGTCCGGTTCGGGCGTGCCGAACTCGCGGACGGTGCCGTCATGATGGGTGAGGGACAGGCGGCCCTTGCGGACCGCGCGCGACAGAAAGAGATCGATCAGCGCCATATGGCACCGACTAGTGTCTTAAATCCCCGCATACCAGTCATAATCGACATGGTCTTCCCAATAGCCGCCCTTGCCCAAACCTATGTTGGTCAGACTCTCGACCGCATCGATCCGCATCAGGTATTTGGCGTGCTTGTACCCCAGCTGCCGCTCGACCCGCAGGCGAAGCGGCGCGCCGTGGCCGACGTCCAGCATGCGTCCGTTCATGCCCCAGGCCAGGATCGTCTGGGGATGGAAGGCATCGATCAGGTCGAGCGATTCGTAATAGGGCTGTCCGCCGTACAGGTCGGCGCAGGTGAACACGACATAGCGTGCGCGGGTGCTGATATCGGCGGCCTTCAGGATATTGCCCAGCATCGGCCCCATCCATTCGCCGATCGCGCTCCATCCCTCGACGCAGTCATGGCGGGTGATCTGGCGACGCGCGGGAAACTCGCCGATCTGTTTCAGCGACAGGGACAGCGGCTTGCCGACCAGCCCGCCGACCGCCAGCCGCCAATCCTCGAACCGGTCGGCGAGCATGGCGGCATATTGCGGCGTGCCGGGATTGCGGGTGCCGTTGGTGCGGAAATAGGGCGACATCTGGTCGCGGCGATATTCGGGGGCCAGCGCGCCACGATCCATCAGCGCGCGTTGCAGGCCCTTGTGCATGTCCTCGCCCGCGAACAGGATCTTGCGCGCGGTCGGCTGCTCGATGATCTTGTCACAACCCGCCAGGAGCAGCCCCGCTCCGCCGGTCAGAATCGTACGACGCCGGATCATTCGGGCACCCTCCAGCGGCCGGTTGTCATGGAACGCAATTCGTTGAGCGGCCCCGCCAGGATGACGAGGACCAGGTGGACGATCAGGAACAGCGCCAGCGCGGTCGCGGTGATGAAGTGGATCGAGCGCGCCGACTGCCGCCCGCCCAGCACCTCCAGTACCCAGGGCCAGGCCGCATTCATGCCCGGCGACAGCGCGATGCCGGTCAGGATGGCCAGCGGCAGGGCGACGAACAGGACCCCGGCATAGCTCAGCTTCTGGAACAGGTTATAGGCGCGCGGGTCCCGCGGATCGTGGAAGCGAAAGGCCAGATGTCGCCGAAAATCCGCCCAGATCGCCGCCGGGCGCAGCTCGTGGCCCCGGATGCGCAAGTCGCGCTGGAAATGCCGGCTGACGAGGCCGCCGATCATATAGGCGAGCAGACCGAAGCCCAGCACCAGCGCGAAGAACAGGTGCCAGCGCCGCGAGATCGCCAGATTGTACCGCGCCGGGATGGTCAGCCAGGCTGGAAAATGCGGCAGCGTCAGCCAGGCCGGATCGAAATTGGCACCGTACCGCCCCCAATAGAGCCGGGGATGCGCGTTGGAGATGCCCAGCCCCGAGCCCAGCAGGATCAGCACCGCCACCGCATTGACCCAGTGCCAGATTCGTGTCCCCCATCCATGGCGACGGATGACCGTGCCCGGCGTTTCCTGTGAGCCTGGCGGGGCCCTTTCCGGCTCGGTCGGCGTTCCCGCTTCCATTCCAACTCCCTTTCGGTGACCATCCATGATCGACAACTGGCATTTCTACGAACCCGTCAACGGTCATGGGCTGGCGCATGATCCCCTGAACGCGATCGTCGCGCCGCGCCCGATCGGCTGGATCGGCAGCCGGTCGGGCGCGGGCGTCAACAATCTGGCACCTTACAGCTTTTTCAACGTCTTCAACTATCGCCCGCCGCTGATCGGCTTTTCGTCGCAGGGGTGGAAGGATTCGGTGGCCAACATCGCCGAGACCCGGATGTTCACCTGGAACCTCGCCACCATGACGCTGGCCGACGCGATGAACGCCAGCGCGGCGGCGGTCGATGCACAGGTGGACGAATTCGGTCTGGCGGGCGTGACGGCCGTGGACGGGCAGCTGGTGGCGGCACCCCGTGTCGCGGAAAGCCCGGTCTCCTTCGAATGTCGCCTGACCCAGCTGATCCGGCTGGAGACGAAGGAGGGGCGTGAACTCGACCAGTGGCTGGTGATCGGCGAGGCGGTGGGCATCCACATCGCGGCCGACCTGATCGACAATGGCGTCTATCAGACGGCACGGGCGCGCCCGATCCTGCGCGGTGGCGGCCCGGCCGATTATTTCGAGGTGACCGAGGCGGCCCGGTTCGAGATGCGACGACCCGATTGAGCGATACGATGCGGGGATGGAACGAATTTCCCGCCAGGGCGATCCTTCTCCATCTGTCGGGTACGCGATGACGCATGAGGCCCGGCGATGGAGGAGAGACACGCATGAAATTGTTCATTCCCCTGATGGCGACCGCGGCCCTGACGCTGGCGGCGTGCGACCAGAAGACCGGTTCGACCACGGTCACGTCGAACGCCGCGACCGGCGAGGTCAAGCAGACCGAAACCGGCGCGGGCTCGGCCGTCGCCAAGCTCCAGCCCGGCAAGTGGGAGGTCAAGACCCAGGTCAGCGACCTGAAGATGAAGGACATGCCCAAGGGCGTCAGCTCGACGCCTCCGGCGCAGACCAACAGTATCTGCCTGACCGCCGAACAGGCCGCCAAGGGCCCCGCCGAACTGCTGAAGGGTGCGCAGTCGGACTGCACCGTCACCAGCTCGACCTTTGCGGGCGGCAAGGTGGAGAGCGAGCTGACCTGCAAGATGCCCGGCGACATGACGATGCACAGTAAGACGAAGGGCACCTTTACCGAAACCAGCTTCACCACCGATCAGGAGATGGAGATGTCGGGCGCCCATGCGATGTCGCAGAAGGTGCACACCGAAGGCCGCCGCATCGGCGAGTGCGACGCCGCCCGATAAGCTGCTGCGCCGGGGTCGGGACCGCCGTTCCGACCCCGGCCAATCGCCGCCGCTAATGACCGCTTCACCGCTGCGCCGGCCTATGACTCTTCAGGGCGCTGGAGGCATTCGAACGCCGGTCCAACCTGGCTGGGCTCAGGGCCTAATCCACGCGACGCGGCTTAAGGGTACGAAAGGTGCAAGTGATCCTCCGCCGTTAAAGGTTGCTTGAGGTTCATCGGTCAGACCGACCGATGAACTCAGGAGGCAATCGATGATCGGATAGCAGGATGCCGCACGCCGTTGCCGAGGGGGGCTCCGGGGGCGTGATGACGAGGTTGAACGGCCGGGAGTGGGCCGATTCCGCCGCCATTGTAAACGGACCGCCTGTCCCGCCGTTGGCCGGACGCGGTTCCCACTGTCCAAGGCCTTGCCCATGCTCCACCAATGGCTCGAACTGCACAATGCTCTCACCCGCGCCATGGACGATCACCGTACCTTGTGCGGCGCGATCGAGGCCGATCCGGTCGCAATCAGCCAGGTCCGCTGGCAGATTTCCAAGATCAGCCGTGAGCGGACGGCATGGATGCTGAATGTCGTCAACCCGACCGCCGAGCGGCTGGCCCATACCTCCGGCGGCGCGGCATGGCTGGCGGTGCAGGCGACGACGCCCGCCTATCGCCAACAGATATCGGCCTTCGTGTCGCGTTGGCCGAACGATGCGATCATCCGCGACTGGTCCGGCTATCGTCAGAGTGCCGCCGAGTTGGGCAAGATGATCCGGCCACGGCTGCGCACCGAAGAGATCGCTATCCGCGCGCTAGCCGCCGAACGGGACGCACCGCTGGCCCGGGTGCTGCCCCCCATTCGTCAGGTGATATAGCCCCGGTAGAAGAACACCGCCGTGGTCACCGTGGTCAGCAACAGCGTCCAGCCACGGATCAGCCCGGCGGGCAGCTTGCGCCCGATCAGCGCGCCGCTCCAGCCGCCGACGATGCCGCCCGCCAGCATCGGCAGGCACGGACCCCAGGCCACCATGCCGGTCAGGACGAAGACGAGTGTCGCGGCCGCGTTGGCCGTCGCCAGCATCAGCGTGCGCGGCGCGGCCAGCTGCGCCGGGTTACGCCCCGACAACAACCCCCAGGCGGCGGTCAGCATCATGCCGATGCCGCCCCCGAAATAGCCGCCATAGACGCCCAGCACCGCCTGCGCGCCCATCAGTGCGCGTGGGCCCGGCCTGGCGACCCGTGCCAGCCAGTCCGAGGCATGGCGCCCGCCCGCGATAGCCAGCGTGGCGGTCAGCAGCAGCCAGGGCACGATCAGGTCGAACGCGCGCGGCGGCGTCAGGAACAACAGGATGCTGCCCACCAAGGCAAAGACGAAGGTCAGCGCCGCCATCCGGCGCATGGTCACCCCCATGACCGGCTCCAGTCCCTGGCGATACGCCCAGACGCTGGCCATCGCGGCGGGTTGCAGAGCGACGTTGGAGGTGGCGTTGGCGATGGTGGAGGGCAGGCCGAGCGCGATCAGCGTCGGCATGGTCGAGAAGCTCCCGCCCCCCGCCAGCGCGTTCATCGCGCCGCCGACAAAGCCCCCGGCGGCGGCGAGCGCGAAAAAGGTCCAGTCGATCATCGGAGGGCGTAACGCATGGTGCTGGGCAGCAATGCCTCATGGCTGGCCATGGTTCAAGCGCATGAAGACATTCCACCCCTGCAAGGGGAGGTGGCAGGCCGAAGGCCTGACGAAGGGGTGTCACCGGTCGTGAGGGGCCGTTTCCTCGCCAACGGCGACACCCCTCCACCAGCTTCGCTGGTTCCCCTCCCCTTACAGGGGAGGACAATGCCTAACCCAGCGCGGCGAACTTCTCTTCCGCTTCGCGGTCGAGCTGCGCGCGGCTCTTCTTCTCGGCGGCGGTCTTGAGCTGGCCGCACGCCGCATCGATGTCACGCCCGCGCGGAGTGCGCACCGGTGCGGAGATGCCGCCCTCGAACACGATGTCCGAGAAGCGACGGATACGCTCGGGCGTCGAACATTCGTAATCGGCGCCGGGCCAGGGGTTGAACGGGATCAGGTTCACCTTGGCGGGCAGGTCGTAATGGCGCAGCAGACGGACCAGCTCGTGCGCATCGGCGTCCGAGTCGTTCTTGTCCTTCAGCATCACATATTCGAAGGTGATGCGCCGGGCATTGTTGGCGCCCGGATAGTCGGCGCACGCCTGCAACAGTTCCTCGATGCCGTATTTCTTGTTCAGCGGCACCAGTTCGTCGCGCACGTCCTTGGTCACGGCGTGCAGCGACACGGCCAGGTTCACGCCGATCTCCGCCCCCGCCCGCGCCATCATCGGGACGACGCCGCTGGTCGACAGGGTGATGCGACGCTTGGACAGCGCCAGGCCATCGCCGTCCATGACCAGCTTCAGCGCATCGCGCACCGCATCGAAATTGTACAGCGGCTCGCCCATGCCCATCATGACGATGTTGGTCAGCATCCGCCCCTCGGGCTGGCTGGGCCATTCGCCAAGCGAGTCGCGTGCCAGCATGACCTGGCCGACGATCTCGCCCGCGGTCAGGTTGCGCACCAGCCGCATCGTGCCGGTGTGGCAGAAGCGGCAGTTCAGCGTGCAGCCGACCTGGCTCGACACGCACAGCGTTCCCCGATCGGCGTCGGGGATGAACACCATCTCGTAATCCTGCCCGTCGGCGGAGCGGAGCAGCCACTTGCGCGTGCCGTCGTTCGACACCTGCGCCTCGACCACCTCGGGACGGCCGATGACGAAGCGTTCCTCCAGCCAGGGATGCTGCGCCTTGGCGATGTCGGTCATGTCGGCGAAGCGGACCGCCCCGCGATTATAGAGCCAGTGCCAGATCTGCTTCGAGCGCAGCTTGGCCTGCTTCAACTCCATGCCGCCCGACAGCAACGCCTCGCGCAACTGGTCCTTGGTCAGGCCGATCAGGTCGACGCGACCATCGGGACGCGGTTGCACGCCGCGCGGGACGGGCACGGGATCGATGTGCCCCGGAATGGGCATGAGGGCGGCCGAAACTGTCTGCATCTCGCAGCCATAGCGCAAAATCGCGGCGATTTCCATCCTCCCCTGCAAGGGCAGGTGGCAGCGCGGAGCGCTGACGGAGGGGGCCTTCCACACAGGGTGTCCCGTGGGGCGATCCCCCCTCCATCATGCTGCGCATGGTCCCCCTCCCCGTGCCGGGGAGGATTGAAGTTCACCCCACGCACGCCAGTGTCGCCGCATCGATCGCCGCCGCCGCGCCCGCCAGCGCATAGGTGTCGGCGAAGGGGCGGCGGCGTGGGTCGACCGCCGAGACGCTCATGCTGCGGCCCGAGCGCATCGCGGTGACCAGCGCATGGTCGGTGGCGGCGTCGGGGGCCCAGACGTCGCGCTCCGAGCCGACCAGTGGAAAGCGCCGCTCGCCGATCGCCAGCGTCACGCTCGCGGCGCGGTCGCGCGGGCTGCTCAGATGGGCGTGGAAGGATTCGCGCAACCGCCTGGCGGGCCAGGTGCCGACACTGGCGAATCCGTCGGGCCGGCCATTCGCCAGCACCGGCTTGGCAATGGCATAGCAGCGATCGGGATCGCGAAACGCGCCCCAGCCCTTGTAGATGCCGATCGTCTGGCGCGCGAAGACGGGTGCGGCGACCAGTGCCAGGCACAGCGCCAGCCGCTTCATGGTGCGGCCCGGTGGATCACCATCTCCACGCCGCCCTCGATCATCACGATCGACCCCTGCGGCAGGCGCTCGGCCACCGGCACGCCGCACAGCGAATCGTCGGGCAGCCCCAGCATCAGCCCGCGCAGCACCCGGCTGGACAGGCCGTGCATCAGGATCAGCCGGTCGCCGTCATGTT
The DNA here is from genome assembly GCF_034044895.1 of Sphingomonas sp. CFBP8993. Lineage (NCBI taxonomy): Bacteria > Pseudomonadati > Pseudomonadota > Alphaproteobacteria > Sphingomonadales > Sphingomonadaceae > Sphingomonas > Sphingomonas sp. CFBP8993. The sequence goes on from NZ_JAXCWU010000005.1 coordinate 321,255, forward strand.
CGGCGGTGTCCGCCAGCCAGTCGGACAGCCGCGCCGCCATCGCCGCATAGCTTTCGCCGTCCGGTGCTGCCACCGCCATGCCGTGCTGATGGACGATGGGGCCATGGGTCGCGACCAGATCGGCGAAACGCTGTCCGCCCCAGCTGCCGAAGCCCAGCTCGATCAGCCGGACGTCATGGATGGTATCGTGCCAGTCGAGCGTCAGATGCTCGGCGATCACCGCCAGCGTCTGAAGCGCGCGGCCCGCGGGCGAGGACCATAAGGTCAGCGCAGGCGCATCGCCCAGCCGGTCGTGCAGGACTTTGCCGATCACCTCTCCTTGCGCGAATCCCTTGCGGGTCAGCGGCGTGTGAAGCTCGACCCGGTCGCCCTGGATGCGTCCGATCCGGTTGAACACCGTCTCGCCATGCCGGGCGATATAGTCGCGGCCCCTGCGGGCTGTCGGGCGTGCGGGCGGGGCGGGGCGGGTGGTCATGGCCCGTCGTACCTGTCCCGGCTGTTGCCGTCATGCAACGGTTTTTCCTGTTTAGCTGAGGTTCATGCAACGTCGGCGCTTTCCCGCCATTGGTGCAGCGACCGCCGAATGTAACGGCGGCCGGTACAGTAATGGAGTATAGTGTATGCGTAAGCTCATGCTCGCCGCCCTGGCGACCTCGGCGGCCGTCGCTGCGGCGGCCCCCGCCGCCGCGCAGACCGCACAGCCCTTCACCGGCCTGCGCGTCGAGGGCCTGATCGGCTATGACAGCCTCAACGATCGTCAGGGTCAGGACAAGAGTTCGAGCGACGGCGTGCTCTATGGCGCGGCGATCGGCTACGACCTTCCGGCAGGTCCCGTGGTGCTGGGCGCCGAGGGCGAGATTTCGGGCAGCAGCTCGGACACGCGCAGCAACGGCATCCGCGTTCCCGGTGACGAATTCCGCCTGGGTGCGGGCCGTGACCTCTATGCCGGTGCGCGCGTCGGCTATGTCATCTCGCCGGTCGCGATGGGCTATGTGAAGGCCGGTTACACCAACGCCAAGTTCGATGCGCGTTATACGACGGCGGGCGTCACCACCGTCAATTCGCAGGAAGTCGGCGGCTATCGCCTGGGTGCGGGTCTGGAATATGCGATCAGCCCGAACACCTTCGTGAAGGGCGAATATCGCTACTCGCATTATGACGAACTGGACGGCGTCGGCATCAACCCGAACCGCCACCAGTTGATGGCCGGTCTGGGCCTGCGCTTCTGACGAACATGGGTTTTCCACATTAACGGTGGTTTTACCCCAATGTTGGAGGGGTCGGAGCCTTGCTCCGGCCCCTTCTTCGCGGGTAGGAACCAAGGCCATTTATCACTATCGGTATCGGACCATGCGGTCGTTCCGGCGGGGGATTTCGAGATGAAGGCGACGATCGAACGCGCAACGCTGCTCAAGGGTTTGAGCCATGTCCAGTCGGTGGTGGAGCGGCGGAACACGATTCCGATCCTCTCCAACGTACTGCTGGAGGCGACGGCCGAGGGCCAGCTGCGCATGATGGCGACCGATCTGGACCTGCAGATCAACGACAGCGTGGCGGCCGCGGTCGACCAGCCGGGTTCGACCACCGTGTCGGCGCACACGCTGTTCGACATCGCCCGCAAGCTGCCCGAGGGCGCACAGGTCCAGCTGACCGCCGCCGAGGGCCGCATGGCCATCGTGGCGGGCCGCGCACGCTTCTCGCTCGGCACCCTGCCGCGCGACGACTTCCCGGTGATCGCCGAGGGCGAGCTGCCGACCCAGTTCGAACTGCCGGTCGAACTGCTCAAGCAGATCATCGACAAGACGCGCTTCGCCATCTCGACCGAAGAGACGCGCTATTATCTGAACGGCATCTTCCTGCACGTCGCCGAGGATAACGGCGCGCCCGTACTGAAGGCCGCCGCCACCGACGGCCACCGTCTGGCGCGCGTCACCATCGAGCGTCCGAGCGGCGCCGAAGAGATGCCCGACGTGATCGTGCCGCGTAAGTGCGTGGCTGAGCTGCGCAAGCTGCTCGACGAGGTGGACGGTTCGGTCGGCGTGTCGCTGTCGGGCACCAAGATCCGTTTTGACCTGGGCCAGGCGATCCTGACCTCCAAGCTGATCGACGGCACCTTCCCCGATTACAGTCGCGTCATCCCGACCGCGAACGACAAGATCCTGAAGCTGGACCCCAAGGCGTTCATGCAGGGCGTCGACCGCGTGTCGACCATCGCGACCGAGAAGACCCGCGCGGTGAAGATGGCGCTGGACCGCGACCGGATCACCCTGTCGGTGACCAGCCCCGAAAACGGCACCGCATCCGAGGAAGTACCGGGCGAATACACCGCGCTGGGCTTCGAGATCGGCTTCAACAGCCGCTATCTGCTCGACATCCTGGCGCAGATCGACAGCGACTTGGTGGAAGTCCACCTGGCCGACGCCGCCGCGCCGACCCTGATCCGCGAGAATGACAAGGCGCCTGCGCTCTACGTGCTGATGCCGATGCGGGTCTGATGTCATTCTCCCCGGCACGGGGAGGGGGACCACCCGAAGGGTGGTGAAGGGGGATCGCCGCAACGGGCGACCTGTGAGGCAGCCCCCCTCCGTCAGGCCTGCGGCCTGCCACCTCCCCATGCTGGGGAGGATGTTCTAAGGCGGTGACAATGCTCACCCGCCTCGTCCTGACCGATTTCCGCAATCACGCCGACCTTGCGCTCTTTCCAAGCGCGGGGTTCGTCGTGCTGACCGGCGAGAATGGCGCGGGGAAAACCAATGTGCTGGAGGCGGTGTCGCTACTCGCGCCCGGCCGGGGGCTGCGCCGCGCCGCGCTGTCGGCGATGGCGCGGCAGGGGGGCAAGGGCGGCTTCGGCGTTGCCACGACGCTGGAGGGCGATGTCGAGCTGGCGACCGGCGCGCTGGCCTCTTCCCCCGAGCGGCGGGTGGTGCGGGTGCAGGGCGCGGGTACGAGCGCCAATGCGCTGGCCGAGTGGCTGTCGGTCCTATGGTTGACCCCGGCGATGGACCGGCTGTTCGTCGAGCCCGCGTCGGAGCGGCGGCGCTTTTTAGACCGGCTGGTCATGGCGCTGGAGCCTGCGCATGGGATGCACGCGACCCGCTATGACGCGGCGATGCGCGAACGCAACCGGCTGTTGGCGGGGGAGGAGGCGGTCGATCCCGACTGGCTGACCGCGCTGGAGGCACGGATGGTGGAGCATGGCGCGGCCATCGATGCCGCGCGGGTCGAGGCGGTGGCGGCGCTCGACGAACGGCTGGCCGCAGCACCGGACAGCGTGTTCGCGCGTGCCTCGCTCGCATTGGAAGGGGAGGCGGTCGATCCGGCGGTGTTCGCCCATGCGCTGGCGATGGGGCGACGACGCGACGCAGCGGCGGGCCGGACCTTGGTGGGCCCGCACCGTGCCGACCTGCTGGTCACCCATGTCGCCAAGGGGCAGGCGGCGGCCCTGTGCTCGACCGGCGAGCAGAAGGCGCTGCTGCTGGGTATCGTGCTGGCCCATGCCGACCTCGTCACCGAACAGCGCGGGGTGCCGCCGGTATTGCTGCTGGACGAGGTGGCGGCGCATCTCGACCCGTCGCGGCGCGCCGCCTTGTTCGCGCGGCTGGCGGGACGGGGGCAGGTGTGGATGACCGGGACCGAGCCCGCATTGTTCACCGATGTGCCGGGGGTGGCGACACGGGTGGAGTTCTGAAATTCGAACCTCAGGCTCTGCGAGGCACCTGGCCCTCCCCCATCCCCTCCCGCCTGCGGGAGGGGGGCGTTACCGGGGCGACCGCCACGAGGCCTACCGACACATCTTCATCGCCACCGCATCCAGCGCCCGGTCATAGCTCGCGGTCTCGCCCCCACTCAGAAACCCCTGTTTCGTCACGAAGCGATCCGCGTCGCGGCGAATGCGCTCGACCTCCTTCCACAGCATCTGCGCCTGTGGCTGGTTCAGGCGACGCGCCTTGCGGGCGTTGCCGATATCGGCCTGCAGGATATTGGCGCGCATCGCGATATGCGCCTGGCGGCTGTCGCGGATCGCTCCGCCGGTCGGTGCGCGCAGGCGGCGCTGCTGGGTCAGGTTGCAGCTCGGATAATCGCGCTTGGGCAGTTGGGCGCAGAGCGGCGCGGCGGTGCAGGCCGCCGCCAGGATCGCGAGGGTCGGGGCCTTGGACGTCATCACGAATCTCCCATGCCGATCAGGTCTCGAACGATAGGCACGCACCCCTCGTGCACGCCTTTCCACGCGATGAAAACACCGTCAGCGGCGCAGCTCCGTCACCTGTCGCAACGCGCCCGGTGAAAGGGCCGCCCGCCTTCCCATTTCGCTTTCTTTGGGGGGCGGTAATTCCTATATACTTGCTATGGCAGATACCCCCCAGACGAACGAATACGGCGCCTCCTCGATCAAGGTGCTGAAGGGCCTCGACGCGGTGCGCAAGCGGCCGGGCATGTATATCGGCGACACCGACGACGGTTCGGGCCTCCACCACATGGTGTTCGAGGTGTCGGACAATGCGATCGACGAGGCGCTGGCGGGGCATTGCGACCGCATCGACATCCAGCTGAACGCCGACGGGTCGGTCAGCGTCACCGATAACGGTCGCGGCATCCCGACCGGCATCCACCCCGAAGAGGGCGTGTCGGCGGCCGAGGTCATCATGACCCAGCTCCATGCGGGCGGAAAGTTCGAGAATACCAGCGACGATAACGCCTATAAGGTGTCGGGCGGCCTGCACGGCGTCGGCGTGTCGGTGGTCAACGCGCTGTCCGAGTTCCTGGACCTGACCATCTGGCGTGACGGCGAGGAGCATTACATGCGCTTCGCCCACGGCGACGCGGTTGCGCCGCTGAAGGTGGTCGGCAAGTCCGAGCCGGGGCAGAAGGGCACCCGCGTCACCTTCCTGCCCAGCCCGTCGACCTTCAAGATCACCGAGTTCGACTTCGCCAAGCTGGAGCATCGCTACCGCGAACTGGCGTTCCTGAACTCGGGCGTGCGCCTGTTCCTGACCGATGCGCGGCATGAAGAGGCCAAGACGATCGAGCTGTATTACGAGGGCGGGATCGCCGCCTTCGTGAAGTGGTTGGACCGCTCCAAGTCGCCGCTGTTTCCCGAACCCATCGCCATCCACGGCCAGCGCGATGCGATCGGCATGGACGTCGCGCTGGAGTGGAACGACAGCTATTATGAGAACGTCCTGGCGTTCACCAACAACATCCCGCAGCGCGACGGCGGCACGCATATCGCGGCCTTCCGCGCCGCACTGACCCGCACGCTCAACAATTATGCCGACAAGTCGGGCCTCCTGAAGAAGGAGAAGGTCACGCTCACCGGCGACGACATGCGCGAGGGGCTTACCGCGATCGTCTCGGTCAAGCTGCCCGACCCGAAGTTCAGCAGCCAGACCAAGGACAAGCTTGTGTCGTCCGAGGTGCGCCAGCCGCTGGAATCGCTGATCGCCGACAAGCTGGCCGACTGGCTGGAGGAAAATCCGCAGAACGCGCGGGCGATCATCATGAAGGTGATCGACGCCGCCGCCGCGCGCGAGGCCGCCAAGCGCGCCCGCGAGCTGACCCGACGCAAGGGCGTGATGGACATCGCCTCGCTGCCCGGCAAGCTGGCCGACTGCCAGGAGCGCGATCCCGCCAAGTCCGAACTGTTCCTGGTCGAGGGTGACTCGGCCGGTGGCTCGGCCAAGCAGGGGCGCAACCGCCATTTCCAGGCGATCCTGCCCCTTCGCGGCAAGATCCTGAACACCGAGCGCGCGCGGTTCGACCGGATGATCTCGTCCAAGGAAATCGGCACGCTGATCCAGGCGATGGGCACCGGCATCGGCCGCGACGATTTCAACGCGGACAAGCTGCGTTACCACAAGATCGTCATCATGACCGACGCAGACGTCGACGGCGCGCATATCCGCACGCTGCTGCTGACCTTCTTCTATCGCCAGATGCCCGAGCTGATCTCGCGCGGGCACCTCTATATCGCCCAGCCGCCGCTCTATAAGGCGACCAAGGGGCGGTCGGAGGTTTATCTCAAGGACGATACCGCGCTCGACGAATATCTGGTTGAGGGCGGCGTCGCGACGATGGTGCTGGAAGGGCCGGGCGGTGGACGTTCGGGCAACGACCTGAAGGCGCTGGTCGACCATGCGCGGCGGATGCGCACGCTGATGCGCTATGTGCCGCGTCGCTATGACGCCTCGATCATCGAGGTGCTGGCGCTGGCCGGCGCGCTCGATCCGGTGCTGACCCGCGAGCAGCGCATGGCGACGGTGGTCGAAACCACGCGCCGTCTGGAATCGGGCGATCACGAGGCGCGCTGGTCGGCGCGGCTGACCGAGGATGGCGGCGTCCATTTCGAGCGGCTGTGGCGCGGCGTGACCGATCACCACATCGTCGAGGCCAGCTTCATCGCCTCGGCCGAGGCGCGCAAGCTGCACAGCCTGGCCGCCGAACAGGCCGAGAGCTTCACCCACGCCGCCAAGCTGGTCCCGCTGCGCAGTGCCGCAGCTGAGCCGTCGGCCGATGTCGTGCCGACCGACGAGGACGGCAACGCCACGACGCTGGCGCGCGGCGAAACCCGCGTGGCGCGGCCGAGCCAGCTGCTCGAGGCAATCCTGACCGCAGGCCGCAAGGGCCTGGCGATCCAGCGCTACAAGGGTCTGGGCGAGATGAATGCCGAGCAGCTGTGGGAAACCACGCTCGATCCGGCCGTCCGCTCGATGCTGCGCGTGACCTCGGACGATGTCGCCGCGGCGGACGAGGTGTTCAGCCGCTTGATGGGCGAAGTGGTCGAACCGCGCCGCGAGTTCATCCAAGACAATGCGCTGAACGTGGCGAACCTGGACGTGTAAGCCAAATGCCCCGCCCCCCGTTCGGGCGGGGCGGCGGGGTGGAACAGGTCAAGGAGAGAGCAGGCATGAAGGCGATCGCACTGGGACTGATGCTGGTGGCGGGCGGGACCGTCGCGGTGGCGCAGCAAAAGCCTGCCACGCCGGCCAAGCCCGCCGTCGTTCCGGCCTATGTCTCCGCCGCCCTCGCCGCTCCGGCGCGTGCGGACCAGGCGGGGGACGACGAGCGGCGCCAGGCGGCGGCGGTCATCGCCTTTTCCGGCGTGAAGCCCGGCGACACGGTGATCGATTACCTGCCGGGCAAGGGCTATTGGACGCGCATCTTCTCGGGCGTGGTGGGGCAGAAGGGTCGCGTCTTTGCCTATTGGCCCGCCGCTGCGCAGAAATATGCGGAAGGAACGCTGGGCGCGCTCCAGGGCCGTAACCTCGCCAACGTCACCGCGCAGGTGCAGGGGGTCAACCTGCCCGCCGCCGAACAGCCCGTCGACCTGTTCTGGACCGTGCAGAACTATCACGACGTCGCCAACAAGAATGCCGGCGAGCCCGCACTGCGCGCGTTCGACCAGGCGGTGTTCAAGGCGCTGAAGCCCGGTGGCACCTATGTCATCATCGACCACGCCGATGCGGTGGGCAAGGGGCTGGCCAACACCAATACCACCCACCGGATCGACCCCGACTACGTCAAGCGGCAGGTCCAGTCGGTCGGCTTCCGCTTCGTTGGGGAGAGCAAGGTGCTGCGCAATCCGGCGGACGACCATTCCAAGAACGTCTTCGACCCGGCCATTCGCGGGCGGACCGACCAGTTCGTCTACAAGTTCCGCAAGCCCTGAGGCCAGCAGGGCGGGGAGGTCGGTCTCGGTGAGACCCCTTGCCCTCCCCCAGCCCCTCCCGCCTGCGGGAGGGGAGCAGGACTGGCGTAAAAGCCCCCTCCGGCCTGCGGGAGCCGATCCGACCTAAAAGCCCCTCCAGTTCGTCGAAGAGGCGTGATGCCAAACTCAAAAGCCCCTCTCCCGGCAGGGGGAGGGGTTGGGGAGGGGCAAGGGCCATAAATGCTGGTCTCGGTGAGACTCCATGCCCTCCCCCAGCCCCTCCCGCTTGCGGGAGGGGAGCGGCCAGAGGTGAAGGAGGGGTCTGGCCTCCGGCGGTGCCCAGGCTGAACGGCTGGTGTGGAAGATCCGCTCCGTCGCTCCGTTCGGCCTTGGCAAAGCCCAAGGCCCCAGCCCCCACGAAACCGCAAATCCTATAGCGGCAGTCGCAACATCGCCCGCACGCCGCGATACGCCGGATCATATTCCAGCTCGGTCTGCAGGCTTTTCGCCATCGCACGGATCAGCTTGGCGCCCAGGCCGGTGCCCTGCGGTTTCTGTCCCTCTGCAATGCCGCAGCCGTCATCCTCGACCACCAGCAGGCAGTGGCCGTCCCCCTGGGTCAGGCGGATGCGGACCTCGCCCGTGCCGTCCGGATAGGCATATTTGCAGGCATTGGTGACGAGTTCGGTGACGATCACCCCGATCGACACCGCGCGGTCGGTCTTCACCCGGATCGGGTCGGCGGTCAGGGTCAGCGTGCGGGGCAGCATGTCGCTCGACCAGCTTTCGCCCAGTTCCTCGACCAGCGCGCCCAGATAGTCGCGTAGGTCGACCTGCTCGACGTCGTTGGCGGTATAGAGCCGCCGGTGGACCTGCGCGATCGCGCGGATGCGGCGTTGCGTATCCTCCAGCGCCTCGCGCGCGCGGTCGTCGGCCAGCACGCCCTTCTGCAACCCGATCATCGCCGAGACGAGCTGCAGCGAGTTGGCCACCCGGTGGTTCACCTCGCTGAGCATCGCCTCCAGCCGGGCGTTGGTCGCGCGCAGTTCGGTCTCGGCGGCGGCCTTGGCGCGTTCCAGCCGTGCGCGGTCGAGCACCTGGGTGAAGCTGGCGGACAGCAGGTCGAAGAAATCCTCGCCGACCGTCTTCACCACATAATCGGCCGCCCCGGCCTTCAGCGCGGCGACGGCGATGCGCCCCTCGTCCGATCCGGTGACATAGACGACGGGGGGCGGATCGGGCAGCGCGGTGATCGCGGCCAGCGTTTCCAGCCCGTCCATGCCGGGCATGTAATGGTCGACCGCGACCAGATCGAAGCCACCGCTGGCCGCCTGCGCCGCCACCATCGCGATGCCATCCTCGCCCGAGGCGGCGGAGGCCACGTCATATCCCAGCCGCCCCAGCGCCCGCGACACCAGCCGCCGCAGCGCGTCGTCATCGTCGATATAGAGGATATGGGGTGCCGGACCATCCGTCATGGGCGGGGCGGGCGTCAGCCCTCCACCCCCGGCACCTGGATCACCGACAGGAACAGGCCCAGCTGCCGGATCGCCTGGGCGAAATTCTCATAATTCACCGGCTTGGTGATATAGACGTTGCAGCCCAGGTCGTAGCAGCGCTGGATCTCGACCTTGTCGTCGGTAGTGGTCAGCACGACGACGGGCGCGCGGCGGAGTGGACTGCTCTCGTCCTTGATCTTCGCCAGGATGTCGGTGCCGCTCATGTCCGGCAGGTTCAGGTCGAGCAGGACCAGCGCCGGGCCGCTCTTGGCCGGGCCGTCGGGGGCGTGGAACAGATATTCCAGCGCGGTGGTGCCGTCGGTGAAGTGGCGGATGTCGTTCAGGATTCCGGCGCGCCGGATATTCTTTTCGATCAGGCGGGCATGGCCCTCATCGTCCTCGATCATGACGATGCCCACGGAGCGATGGTCGTTCATTCAGGCACCTTCGATGGATAGGGAGGGGGGAAGCGACAGGAAGAAGGTCGCCCCTTCTCCCAGTTGGGATTCGACGGAAATCGTGCCGCCCAGGCGATAGGCAAGCGCGCGAACATGGGCCAGGCCGATGCCTTCGCCCGGCTGGTCCTGCTGCCCCGAGCGGCGGAACAGGTCGAAAATGCGCTGATGGTCGCGCGGGTCGATACCACGGCCATTGTCGCGCACCGCCACGATCACCCGGCCGGGCGTCTCGTGTGCGGAGACATGCACCTCGGCGGCGCGGGCAGGGTGGCGGTATTTCGTCGCATTCTCGATAAGGTTGGACAGGATCTGCTCCAGCGCGATCCGGTCGCTGACGACGACCGGCATGGGCCGTTCGACGGTCAGGGTGACGCCGCGATCGTCGATGACGTGGCGGATCGAATCGCCGATCTGTTCGACCAGCTGGTCGAGCGCGATCATCTCGGGCGCCAGCACCCGGCGGCCTTCGCGGCTGAGTTTCAGGATGGCGTTGATCAGCCGGTCCATCTTCGCGGTTGAGGTGCGGATGAAGCCGATCGCCTCGGGCAGGTCCTCGCGCGCGGCCAGCCGCGCCTCCTCGGTCACGATGTGCGGCGCCTCCACCTCGGCGCGGTCGATCAGCGCAGACAGCGGCTGGGTCGCGGCCGACAGTTCGGCGGTGAAGCCCATGACGTTGACCAGGGGCGAGCGCAGGTCGTGGCTGACGATATAGGCGAAGCGCTGAATCTCCTCGTTCGCCAGCGCCAGGTCGGCGGTGCGTTCCTTGACCTGCTCCTCCAGCGTGGCGTTGAGCGAGGCGAGCGCGCTGCGCGATCGATGAAGGTCGCGGGTGTAGCGGCGCATGGTCAGGAAGGTGACGATCACGACGGCCAGGAACAGCAGCGCGGCGATCGCCATCACGGTGGAGAAGGTCTGGCGGCTGGCGATCTGTTCGGCGTCGCGGATCGCGAGCAGGCGGCGTTCCTCGCCCGCCATGGTGTCGAACACGCCGCGCAGCTTCATCATCCGCTGCAGGCCGCTGTCGGCGCGGAACCGGGCGAGCGCCTCGGCGCCGCGCCCCTGCTGGACCAGCGCGTTGGTCCGGCGCTGCGCCGCGTCGATCTCGGCCAGACGCCGCGTGACCATCGCCATCGGCACGCGCTGGCGCGGATTGTCGGCGGTCAGGCGGCGCAGTTCGGCGACCTGCGGTATCAGTTCGTCATGGGCGCGTTCGAAACTTTCGAGGAAAGCGGGGCTTCCGGCCAGCATATAGCCGCGCCGGGCGGTCTCCTGCTGTTCGGCCAGGCGGCGGACTTCGATCAGCACGCTTTCGACGCGGTATGTGTGGACGACCCAGTCGCTGTGCCGGTTCGTCTGGCGCACGACATAGCCCGCCGCGCCCGCCGCCACGAGCAGCGCAAGGAAACCGATCGCCATGGCGGCGATCAGGATACGGCCGATAGGATTCTCGGCCGATGCGTCGGAAGAAGACCCCTTCATGGCGCCATGCCTTATCGGAGGACAGGCAAGGAAGCCAGAGCCGTTACGTCAGCATTACGACCACAATTCTCGCAGCGATTACAGCAGGAGTTCCTGGGGGCTCGGCCGCCCGACATGACCACCGCCGCGCCGCCGCGCCATCTCGGTCTCGGCGGTGAAGCGGACATCGGGGTCGCGGTCGGACAGGAAGCCGATCAGCGAGTCCTCGTCGATCTCGCGCCAGTCCTTGCCGCGATCGGGGCCGTAGCGGACGCGCGGCAACAGGCCGGGAATGCGCGACCATTCGAGAAGCTGCGCCAGGCTCGCCTCGTTCAACTGGTCGCGCAGGTGGTGGGCGGTGACATAGGCGTCGGGAAAGGCGCGGTGGATGGGCAGGCCGCGCTCATGGACCAGCCCGGCGGGCTTGCGCCAGTATCGCAGCACCTGGTTGGAAAAGCTGGGGCTGTCGGGCCAGAGGCGCAGCGCGCATTTCCAGGTGCAGATCCAGTCGGCGGACTGGGTCATGGCGGGGGTGCAATATTGCTGCTCGAAATCGGCACGGTGCGCGGCCAATGCCAGGCGGCGTGGCCAGGGATCGAGCACGCGGCGCGCGACGTCGTGCCACCAGGGCGCATCGGCGACCTGTTCGTCCAGGATATGGTGGATTGCCTGAGTGATGGGTGGGATGGGGCGGCCCGGATTGACGAGGATGCTGCCACCTTCGCCCTCCAGTTCCCAGCGGCCATCCTTGCCCAGCGCCACGTCCTGCCACCCGATCTCGCATACGCCGTGAGTAGGTGGTGCCTGTCCGGTCGTCTCCAGGTCGATGACTCGGATAATCTGGGGCTGGGGACGTTGCATCGCGCCTATGTGGGCGTTTGGGCCCCGAAAAGCGAGGGGATTGTCCCGCCGCTATCCCATCAGGGCACGGTCGCGCAGCCCGCGCCAGACGTGCAGCGCCTGCACCGTTTCCGCTACGTCATGCACGCGGACCAACTGCACGCCTGCCTCCGCGCCCTTCAACGCCAGCGCCAGCGATCCGCCGAGCCGGGCATCGACCGGCGCCTCGTTCGACAGCGCACCGATCATCCGCTTGCGACTGGCCCCGAGCATGATCGGGCAGCCCAGCCCGTGAAAGATGGCAAGCCCGTTGATCAGCGCCAGATTGTCGGCCAGCGACTTGCCGAAGCCGATGCCGGGATCGACCATCACGTGCGAACGGGGGATTCCCGCCGCCTCGACCGCCGCGATGCGCGCCTCCAGCCAGTCGAACACCTCGGTCAGGACATCGCCGTAACCGACCCGGCCATGGCCCCCCTTGGCCGGGTCGGGGGAGTGCATCAGGACGACCGGGCAGCCCGCCCCGGCCACCACCTCCAGCGCGCGGTCGTCCCACAGCAATGCCGAGACGTCGTTGACGATGCCCGCGCCCGCCGCCAGCGCCGCCTCCATGACGGCGGCCTTGCGCGTGTCGATCGACATCAGCGCGCCGCCCCTGGCCAGCCGCTCGATGACCGGAGCGGTGCGGGCGATCTCGTCGCCTTCCCAGACAGGGGCGGCACCGGGGCGGGTGGACTCGCCACCCAGGTCGATGACCGCCGCGCCCTGTGCCGCCATCGCCATGCCGCTGTCCGCCGCCGCGGCCGGATCGCCGACATGCTTGCCGCCGTCGGAAAAGCTGTCGGGGGTGACGTTCAGGATCGCGGCGACCTGCGGCTGGTCGAAACGCAGTGTGCGCTCGCCGACGACCCAAGGCGCACGGGGGGCGGTGAAGGCGGCGTGCAGCGCCTCGGCACGGGGCGAGCCGCCGAGGTCCCGCGCGAAGTGGGCGACGGGGACGATGCGGCGGCTGGCACCCTCGCGGATTTCATAGGCGGCGAACCATTGCATCCCGCCCGCCAGCCGGGCGACGCTGCCATCCTCCAGCCCGATGGGGGTGTCGACGAATTGGACGGGGCGCAGGTGCATGGGGTTGTTCCTGAAATCCTCCCCGGCACGGGGAGGGGGACCGCCGCGAAGCGGTGGTGGAGGGGGCGTGCCGCAAAGGACGTCCCGTGCGGCACGCCCCCTCCGTCAGGGCTACGCCCTGCCACCTCCCCGTGCCGGGGAGGATGTTTTTACGGCTGCGTCGCTAGCAGCCAGGTCTGGCGCATGGCGTCGATCGGCTTCAGCGCGCCTTCGCGCTCGAAATGCCAGAAGGTCCAGCCATTGCAGGTCGGCCGGTTCTGGAGCAGCGAGCCCAGCCGGTGGATCGACCCCGCCTGGCCGCATTCGGACAGCAGCGATCCGTCGGCCCGCACCGTTGCGCGCCATTTGCGCTTGGCATCCATCAGCGGCAGGCCGGGCAGGAGATAGCCGTTCTCGACCAGCGTGCCGAAGGCGACCTTGGGCTGTGCCTTGGGGCTCTGCATCGTGGCCAGCGCGCTTTCGTCCAGCGGCAGGGCCGCCTCGATCCGCTCGATGGCGGCGGCGCAATAGGTCGGCTCGCGCTCGATCCCGATCCAGCGGCGGCCCAGCCGCTTGGCGACCGCGCCGGTCGTGCCGGTGCCGAAGAACGGGTCGGCGATCACGTCGCCCGGCCGGGTGCAGGCCAGCAGGATGCGGTACAGCAACGCCTCGGGCTTCTGGGTCGGATGGACCTTGTGCCCGTCCTTCTTCAACCGTTCCTGGCCGCCGCAGATCGGGAATTCCCAGTCCGAGCGCATCTGGATCTCGTCGTTCAGCGTCTTCATCGAACGATAGTTGAAGGTGTATTTCGCCTTCTCGCCCTTCGACGCCCAGATCAGCGTTTCATGTGCGTTGGTGAAGCGGGTGCCCTTGAAATTGGGCATGGGGTTCGACTTGCGCCAGATGATGTCGTTGAGGATCCAGAAGCCCAGATCCTGCACCGCGGTCCCGACGCGGAAGATGTTGTGATAGCTGCCGATGACCCAGAGCGAGCCATTATCCTTCAGGACGCGGTAGCATTCGGCGAGCCAGGCGCGGGTGAAGGCGTCATAGGCGGCGAAGGTGTCGAACTTGTCCCAGGCGTCGGTGACGGCATCGACATGGCTGCCATCGGGGCGGAACAGCTCACCGCCGAGCTGGAGGTTATAGGGGGGATCGGCGAAGACCATGTCGACCGACTTGTCGGGCAGCGAGCGGAGTGCCGCGATACAGTCGCCCATCAGGATCTGGTCGAGCGGCAAGACATCCTCGCGCTCCGCCGCGATCGGCCGTGCCGCGATCGGTCGTCCCCCAATTGGTCGTCCCACCGTCTGGATGACCCCCATGGTTTGCCGTTCCTTCTACCCTCGAACCCTCGCATCCACCCGGAACGAGTCGGTCGTCAAGAGGCGATTCGCAAGCGCGACTCGCGGGATTCCGCCAGATTCGGGGAAATCCTGCGGGCGTGTGGCAGATATAGGGGCTGTGGATAACTTCGCCCCCAAGGGAGTGGGGGTGTGGCGATGGCGACTCGCCTTGGCCTTAAAATCCTTCCCCTCGTCCGACGGGGAGGAATTAGAGTTTGATCCACCTGCCCTGAACCATTGCCCTACCACCCCGGCGAAGGCCGGGGTCCAGTTGCGAAGGCTTCGGCGATGAAGCGCACTGGATCGTCACAACCGGACCCCCAACTGGACCCCGGCCTCCGCCGGGGTGGTGTTTCAGCTTAGCTGGATCAAACACCTAGAGGTCGAGGTAACATTGCGCCACGGGCGCGAAGCTGCGGCGGTGGAGCGGCGTCGGCCCGTGTTCGCGCAATGCCGCCAGATGCACGGCCGAGCCGTAACCCTTGTTGGAATGCCAGCCATAAGCGGGCCACTCCGCCGCCGCTTCGATCATCATCTGGTCCCGGAGATGCTTGGCGACGATCGACGCGGCACCGATCGCCAGCGACTTGGCATCCCCGCCGACGATCGCGGTGGCGGCATACTCCCATTTGGGCAGCTTGTTGCCGTCGACCAGCACATGCGCGGGGTGGCATCCCAGCGTCTCGACCACCGCATCGACCGCCAGCGTCATCGCCTTCATCGTCGCCCAATAGATGTTGAGCCGATCGATCTCTTCCGGATGGACCACCCCGACGCCGACCACGGCGCAGGCGCGGATTTCGGCATACAGGCGCGCGCGGGTCTTTTCGGTCAGCTTCTTGGAATCGTTGATGCCGGTGGGAACATCCCTGGCGGGCAGGATGACGGCGGCCGCGACGACCGGGCCCGCCAGCGGCCCACGCCCCGCCTCGTCCACGCCGCACAGGGGCGCGGGAAAACTGTGATCGACCATGGCGGCGGCTCTATCGCCGTGCGCTAGGGATGGGAAGCTGCCCATTCCTCCCCTCACAGGGAGCAAGCATCATCACCCCCAGCGCGCGGCGAAGGCGGCGGCGTCCCAGCCTTCGCGGCTGATCGCGGCGAGCAGGTGGTAGAAGGGCACCATGCCCAGCCCATGGCCCATCGGCCCGTGGCCCTGGCCCAGCCCGGGCGCGGCGGCGAGCGCGGCCTGGACGAAGGCGACGGCGCGGTCGACCGCATCGGCCAGCGGCAGGCCCTGGCCCAGTCCGGTCGCGATCGCACTGGCCAGCGTACAGCCGGTGCCGTGGGTCGATGTCGTTTCGCGCCGGGGATGCTGCCAGCGTTGCTCGCCTTCGGGCTGGACCAGCCGGTCCTCGATCACCGGGCCTTTGCCATGCCCGCCCTTGACCAGCAGCGCGGCGGTCTGGTGCCGGACCACGGCCTCGCCGCCCAGCGCGGCCAGTTCGGGCAGGTTGGGCGTGGTCAGCGCGGCGAGGCCCAGGAAGCGGCGGAACGCGGCGATCACGTCGGCATCGGCCAGCACCGATCCGCTGGTGGCGATCATGACCGGATCGAACACCACGGGCAGCGCCAGCGTTTCCAGCCGGTCGGCCAGCGCATGGGCGGTTTCCGCCGATCCGATCATGCCGATCTTGACCGCATCCGCGCCGATATCGGCCAGCACGCTGTCGATCTGCGCCATGACCATGGCGGTGGGGACGGGGTGCACCGCCTGGACGCCCAGCGTGTTCTGTGCGGTGATCGCGGTGATCGCGGTCATGGGGTGACCGCCCAGCATCGCGACCGTCTTGATATCCGCCTGTATGCCCGCCCCGCCCCCGGAATCGGAACCGGCGACGATCAGGATGCGGGCGGGGGACGGCACGGACATAAGAATTTCGCCATGCCTTTTCGAACCCCCAGGGGCAAGTCGCGCAACGGCCCCATCGAGGCGCGGTGATCGGCCCTCCCAGCGGAAAGCGAGCCAGGCGAAGCACTTATGCGGCGGCCCATCGCACCGGCTGGGCTGCAGGTGCCGGCACTTTCGTAACGTTTCGTTTCCGGTGCCCCCGGCACCTTTCCATGTTGCGGTGCAGTATTATTTCGATGACGCATCCAACCCGACTTTGTCGCGTTGCTGCGACCTGAGACCCGATTGGACGCCTGACCGGACGGTTGCATAAGGGAGACCGGATTTGATCGTCGACGCCGTACCACGTACCCGCATCATCATTGCCGAAGTCTGGCGGCCGCTGCTGGGGCTGTTCATCTGGGACGTGATCGTCACGGTTGCCTATTATGTCCTGCCGTTCAAGGCGCCCTCGCTGCCGCTGACGCTGTTCGGCACCGCGCTTGCGCTGTTCCTAGGTTTCCGGACCAACTCGGCCTATCAGCGCTGGTGGGAGGGGCGGCAGCTCTGGGGCCTGATGATCAACGCGTCGCGCAATATCGCCCGTAGCGCGCGCAACTTCCTGCCCGAGCCCGAGGCGCATGACCTGAAGCGTTCGATCGTGCTGCGTCAGATCGCCTATGTGAACGCACTGCGCTGTCAGCTGCGCAAGCAGCCGGTCGACGGCGAGGTGTTGCGTTTCCTGTCGCAGGGCGAGGCCGAGCCCGCGCTCGAGCGGACGAACACCGCCAACGGCCTGCTCGACGGCACCGGCCGCCGCATTGCCGATGCGCAGCGTCGCGGCTGGCTCGACACCATCCAGCAGACGCAGATGGAATCGGTGCTGGTCGACATCGCCAACTCGCAAGGCGGCATGGAGCGGTTGAAGAACACGCCGTTGCCCAACCAGTATCGCTTTATCCCGGCCTTCTTCACCCGGCTGTTCTGTGTGCTGCTGCCGATCGGTCTGGTCGAGACGCTGGGCTTTGCGACGCCGGTGGGCTCGTCGATCGCGGGGCTGATGTTCCTGGCCGCGCTTCAGATCGGCGACGACTTGGTCGATCCGTTCAGCGACACGGTCCACGACCTGCCGCTGAGCGCGATGTGCCGGACGATCGAGATCGACCTGCTCCAGTCGATCGGCGATCCGGCGCCCGAGCCGATGAAGCCGGTCGACGGGGTGTTGTGGTAAGCCGTTAAATCCTCCCCGGTACGGGGAGGGGGACCAGCGAAGCTGGTGGAGGGGGTGTGCCGCTGGGCCAGTCCTGGGTGGAAGCCCCCCTCCGTCAGGGCTTCGTGCTGCCACCTCCCCGTGCCGGGGAGGATTTCTTCACGCAGCGTTGTCGATGCCCAGTTCGCCCAGCTTGCGATAAAGCGTCGAACGGCCGATCCCCAGCCGTCGGGCGACCTCGGTCATGCGGCCGCGATAATGGCCGATCGCCAGGCGGATGACATCGGCCTCGATATCCTCGAGCGGGCGCAGATTGCCGTCGGGGCGGAACAGGTTGATGCCGCCATTATGCGCGGCCTGGCCGCTGCTCGCGCTGACCGAGGGGCGGTCGCCGAGCGAGGCGATCTGCGGGAAGTCGGCGGGCGTCAGTTCGTCGCCCTCGCACAGCACGGCGGCGCGGAAGAGGGCGTTCTGCAACTGGCGGACGTTGCCGGGCCAGTCGTAACGGCGCAGCAGGTCGAGCGCGTCGTCGGTGATGTCGAGATGGCGCAGGCCGGGCTGCTGCGCGATCCGGCCGAGCAGGTGGCGGGTCAGCGCGGGGACGTCGGCGGCGCGGTCGCGCAAGGGCGGCACCGCGACATGGACGGTGTTCAGCTTGTAATACAGGTCCTCGCGGAACCGCCCGGCCTCGACCGCCTCGAGCAGGCGACCATCGGTGGCGGCGATGATGCGCACATCGACCTCGCGGGCGTGGCGCGCGCCCAGCGGCACGATCGTCGCGGATTGCAGCATGTCGAACAGCCGCGCCTGGGTTTCGAGCGGCATGCCCGACACCTCGTCCAGGAACAGGGTCGATCCGTCCGCCTCGACCATCTTGCCGATGCGGCGTTCGAACGCCCCGGCAAAGGCGCCTTCCTCATGGCCGAAGATGATGCTGTCGAGCAGGTTGGCGGCGGTCGCGGCGCAGTTGACGCGGATCATCGGCCGTTCGGCACGGGGGGAGGCGGCGTGGATCGCCTCGGCCAGCGATTCCTTGCCGACGCCGCCCTCGCCCTCGATCAGGACCGCGACGCGGGCGCGCGCCGCCTTGGCCGCGACGCCGAGCGCGGCGCGGAATTCGGGCGTGTCGCCGACGATCTCGTCAAAGGCGAGGAGTGCGGGAATCTTCTCGGTCAGCGGGCGAAGCTCGCCGCTGGTCTGGCCCGCGACACACGCCTCCAGCGCGGCGAGCAGGCGTTCGGGGGCCAGCGGCTTGACCAGGAAGTCGGTCGCGCCCGCGCGCATCGCCGCCACCGCCTGCGCCACCGAGTCGTTGGCGGTCAGCATCAGGATGGGCAGGTCGGCGCGCAGCGCGTGCACATCGGCGATCATCTGCGTCGCATCGGTGCCGGGGGCCCAGTGATCGATCAGGACGGCATCGAGTTCGCGCCCCTGGGCGGATTCCAGGGCGGAGGCGGCCATATCGGCATCGGTGGCGAACAGGGTGCGCCAGCCGCCACGCTGCGCCAGCGCGGTGATCAGCCGACGCTGGGCCGGTTCGTCATCGATCAGCAGCAGCAGACGTTGGCCGTTGCGCGTCATAATATGTCCTGTGGTCCCAATTCAGGGCGGTATACCGCAACTTTGTTAAAATCTGCGTTAATTCGGGACAATCTCTTTTCGCGGCGCAGGACCGGGCCGGCGGCATTTTCTTTTCGCGGTGCGGGCCGCGCGGGGGCGGATCGGCACGTTTCGGGGTTGATCCGTCCGGGGCGGTGAATAAGCTCCATACAGGACAGGCGGGCGGGTAACGGTTTCGCACGAACGACAAGCGGAGGTGAGGATCATGGCGGGCAACGACACCGGCATTCCGGGAGGCACCGGCGAAATGAAGGCGCATGTCGCCACCTACGGCCTGATGATCGGGATGCTGAAATGGGGCGCGGTCGCGGTCGCCATTCTGGTGGCGATCGTCCTCTGGCTGATCGCCTGATCCCGTGGGCTTACGGATCGCGGTCCTCCATGAGACCGTAGCGGGGGAAACCCGCGTCGCCGCCACGCCGGAGACGGTGAAGAAGCTGATCGCACTCGGCGCGACCCTGGCGGTCGAGCAGGGCGCAGGGATCGCCGCCGGGATCGCCGATGGTGATTACGAGCAGGCGGGGGCGATGCTGGCCGATCGGGCGGCGGTGCTGGCGGGCGCGGATATCGTGCTGGTGGTGCAGGCGCCCGATCCCGCGACGCTGGGCGGCCTGGCACCGGGGGCCTGGGTGGTCGGAGCTTTCGACCCGTTTCGTCGGACGGAGACGGTGGCGGCCTATGCGGCGGCGGGGCTGGAGGCGTTGGCGATGGATTGGATGCCGCGCATCACCCGCGCCCAGTCGATGGACATATTGTCGTCCCAGTCCAATCTGGCGGGTTACAAGGCGGTGCTGGAGGCGGCGAGCGCCTATGGCCGCGCTTTCCCGATGATGATGACGGCGGCGGGCACGATCCCGGCGGCGCGGGTCTTCGTGATGGGGGTGGGCGTGGCGGGGCTCCAGGCGATCGCGACCGCACGGCGGCTGGGCGCGCAGGTGTCGGCGACCGACGTGCGATCGGCCACGCGCGAGCAGATCCAGTCGCTGGGCGCCAAGCCGATTTTCGTCGAGGGTGTCGCGGGCATCGAGGGGGAGGGCACCGGCGGCTATGCGGGCGAGACGAGCGAGGACTATCGCCGCGCGCAAGCGGAACTGGTCGCCGGGCATATCGCCAGGCAGGATATCGTCATCACCACCGCGCTGATCCCCGGCCGCCCCGCGCCGCGCCTGGTGACCGATGCGCAGGTCGCGACGATGCGGCCGGGCAGCGTCATTATCGACCTGGCAGTGGAAGCGGGCGGCAATGTCGAGGGCGCGGTGCCGGGCGAGGTCGTCCAGCGCCACGGCGTGACGATCGTCGGCCACCGCAACATGGCCGGTCGCCTGGCGGCGGACGCCTCGGCTCTGTTCGCGCGCAACCTGCACAATTTCCTGGCGGCCTTCTGGGACAAGGATGCCGGACGGCCCGTGCTGGACGCCGAGATCGGCGATGCGATCCGGCTGACCAGGGGTGGCCAGGTGGTGAACCCGAGGCTTTCGCAGTGATCCTCCCCGGAACGGGGAGGGGGACCGGCGAAGCCGGTGGAGGGGGCGTGCGGCAAATACGTCGTCCCGAAGTATCACTGGCCCGCAAGTTGCGGCGGGTGATGACGTTGCCGGAGGTCATGCTCTGGCAACAGCTTCGCGGTTCGCCCGGCGGTTTGCGCTTCCGACGACAACATCCGATTGGATGCTACGTCGCCGATTTCTATTGTTCGAAAGCGCGCCTGATCGTCGAAGTCGACGGTGCCATTCACGGCGTCGAAAAACGCCTGGTCCGCGACGCGGGGCGCGACCGATATTTGAATGATAACGGGTACAGGGTCATGCGGATCGGAGCCGCCGACATCCTGCGCGATGCCGAGGCGGTTGCCGCTTCGATCCTCTCGCTGGCGGCGGCCCCCCTCCACCACTCGCCTGCGGCGAGCGGTCCCCCTCCCCGTTCCGGGGAGGAATAAGATGGACTTCGTATCGATCCTGTCGATCTTCGTGCTGGCGTGTTTCGTCGGCTATTATGTCGTCTGGTCGGTGACGCCCGCGCTGCACACGCCCTTG
Source organism: Sphingomonas sp. CFBP8993 (assembly GCF_034044895.1). NCBI lineage: Bacteria > Pseudomonadati > Pseudomonadota > Alphaproteobacteria > Sphingomonadales > Sphingomonadaceae > Sphingomonas > Sphingomonas sp. CFBP8993. Next base: position 342,302 of record NZ_JAXCWU010000005.1, read on the forward strand.
ATGGCGGTGACTAACGCGATTTCCTCGGTGATCATCGTCGGCGCGTTGATCGCCGCCGCGGCGTCCTCCGGGGCGACCGGATCGGGCGTGGCCAAGTGGCTGGGGCTGGGCGCGGTGGTGCTGGCCAGCATCAATATCTTCGGCGGCTTTGCGGTGACGCAGCGGATGCTCGCCATGTATCGCAAGAAGGAGAAGCGCTCGTGATCGCCCCCGTGCCGCCCGCGCCGCTCACCCCTGCGGTCGAGGCCGTTGCCGCGAACCCCTGGGTTTCGCTCGCCTATCTGGTGGCGGGGGTGTGCTTCATCCTGGCGCTGCGCGGGCTGTCGAGCCCGACGACCAGCCAGCGGGGTAACCGCTTCGGCATGATCGGCATGACCATCGCGGTGGTCACGACGCTGGTGACGCATGTGCCGATGCGGTCCGAAGCCTGGCCACCGGGCAATCCGCATGATCTGTTGATCGATTGGACGGCCGCTTTCGAAATCCTCGCCGCCATCGCCCTGGGCGCTTTGATCGGCATCACCACCGCGCGGCGCATCGCGATGACCGCGATGCCGCAGCTGGTCGCCGCCTTCCACTCGCTTGTCGGCCTCGCCGCCGTCGCGGTCGCCTGTGCCGCCTTCCTGAACCCGGTCGCCTTCGACATCGCCGACATGGTGGTGCCGATGATCGGACAGCCCTTTGCCAGCATCCATGTCGTCAGCCGGGTGGAAATGGCGCTGGGCGTGGCGATCGGCGCGATCACCTTTTCGGGCTCGGTGATCGCCTTCCTGAAGCTTAACGGCAATATGGGCGGCAAGCCGATCCTGCTGCCCGGTCGCCATGCGCTGAACCTCGGCATTCTCGGGGCGATCGTCATCCTGGTCGCGATGTTCACGCGGGATCAGGCGCCGTGGATCTTCTGGACGATCACCATCCTGTCCTTCGCCATCGGCTTCCTGCTGATCGTGCCCATCGGCGGCGCGGACATGCCGGTCGTGGTGTCGATGCTGAACAGCTATTCGGGCTGGGCCGCCGCCGCGATGGGCTTTACGCTCCACAACGGCGCCATGATCATCACCGGGGCGCTGGTCGGCAGCTCGGGCGCGATCCTGTCCTACATCATGTGCCGGGCGATGAACCGCAGCTTCATCAGCGTGATCGCGGGCGGCTTCGGTGCGAGCGATGCGGGCGGGTCTAGCGGCGGTGCGGCGGTCGACCGGCCGTGGAAGCGTGGCAGCGCCGAGGATGCGGCCTTCCTGATGTCCCAGGCCGAACAGGTCGTCATCGTCCCCGGTTACGGTATGGCGGTGGCGCAGGCGCAGCATGTCCTGCGCGAGATGGGCGACCTGCTGAAGAAGGAAGGCGTGCGCGTCAAATACGCCATCCACCCGGTCGCGGGGCGGATGCCCGGCCATATGAACGTCCTGCTGGCCGAGGCGAACGTGCCCTATGACGAGGTGTTCGAGCTGGAGGACATCAACGCCGAGTTCGCGCAGACCGATGTCGCCTTCGTCATCGGCGCGAACGACGTGACCAACCCGGCGGCCAAGACCGACAAGTCCTCGCCCATCTACGGCATGCCGGTGCTCGACGTGGAAAAGGCCAAGACGGTGCTGTTCATCAAGCGTTCGATGGGCGGCGTCGGCTATGCCGGGGTCGATAACGAACTCTTTTATCGCGACAACACCATGATGCTGCTGGCGGACGCCAAGAAGATGGTCGAAGAGATCGTCAAGGCCCTCGGTTGAGGGACTGATTCGAAGCCGACGTCGACTCCCGGACGTCGGTTTCGGTCGCGAGGAAGGGGGGCGTGCCGATGCGGCGCGCCCGTCCCATCTTCGCGACGGGAAGCAAGGACGCGCCCGTCTTGCGGGCGTGCGGGGGAGCGGCATGGACGAACAGGATCTATATGGCGGCGGCTTTGCGGTCGTGGCGATCGGCGTGTCCGCGCTGGCCGGCGCGACGAGCGATCTCGTGCGGCAGGCGGGCGGGCGAGTGCTGCGCCACATCGCCTGGCCCGACGTGGCCGACGAAATCGGGCAGCAGGCCGGGCGACCGCTGCTGCTGGTCGATACGCATGGCGCGGAGGCTTCGGCCATGGACTTCGCGCTCACCCGGATCGACGCGGTGGCGACCGCGCTCGACCTGCCGGTCGTGGTCAGCCTGGCGACCAAGGACATCGATCTGGTCGCCGCGACGCTGATCGGCCCGCGCGTGTCCCATTTGTGCGATGCCAGCCAGCTCGAACTGGTCGCGGCGCTGGCGATTGCGGGCGCGAGCAACGGCGGCGCGACCATGGTGCATGCGCATTTCCGCGAGGGGGAAACCGAACGGCTCCGGCGGCTGAACGCCGAGGTGGCGCGGATCGCCGAGGCGCTGGCCCGCCTGTCGGTGCAGGAGGATGAGGATCGGCGCGGCGGTGTCGGCGACCGGCATCAGAGCTTTCACGCCGCCCCCGCCAAGGCGCAGCCGGGCGACGCCGAACTGGTCCGTCGGATGATCCGGGGGCGCCGCCTGCGCGACGGGTTGTTCGGCAGCGGCCTCTTCGAGGAGCCCGCATGGGACATGCTGCTCGACCTGTATGCCGCGCATCTGGAGGATAATCGCGTGTCGGTGTCGAGCCTGTGCATCGCCGCCGCCGTGGCGCCGACGACCGCGCTGCGCTGGATCGGCCGGATGACCGAGGCGGGATTGTTCGCGCGCCAACCCGATGCGGCCGACCGCCGCCGCGCCTTCATGGTGCTGACGGACCGCGCGCTGGAGGGGATGCGCGCCTATCTGGTCGCATTGCGGCGGTTGGGGGCGTTGTAGCGCTGGCGGATGTGCGCGCTTTGGCAGATACCGCCGGAGGCCTGGTCCTGCCCCGGTGATCGGCCCGGCCGCTTGTTATCCCGCCAGTGCCCAGCGGATCGCACCGCCCAGCCGCCGCGTACCCGCCCGGATTGCCGGGCGTACCGCGCCGTAACCGTCCAGCCCGTGCAGCCGCGCCGCCCAGTCGGGCAACAGCGCGATGCCCGCCTGGGTCAGCCAGGCGCCGACCGGGGCCAGTGCGGGGCTGGGCGCGGGCTGGTTGAGCAGCGTGCGCGCCACCGCCCGTGTCCGTGCATCGACGCGCAGTTCCGGCCGGATCGAGTCGAGGAACTTCGCCAGCTGGTGGCGATCCTCCGGCACGTTCTCGGCCCCCAGCCGCCGGGCGATCGACGCCATCTCGGCGAGATACCGGTCCGCCTCGGCATCCGGGAAATCCGGATCGCGATAGGTGCGATGCGCGCGCAGGAAACTGTCCACTTCGGCGGCGTGGACGAAGGTGAGCAGATGCGGATCGTTGGCCGAATAGGGCGTGCCGTCAGGCAGGGTGCCGCCGACCCGGTCATGCACCGCCCGCACCCGCGCGATCATCCCCTCGGCGGCGTCAGTCGCGCCGTAAGTGGTGACGGTGATGAACCCGGCCGTGCGGCGCAACCGTCCGGCCATGTCATGGCGAAAGCCGCTATGATCCCATACCCCCGCCAGCGCGGCAGGGTGCAGCATCTGGACGAGCAGCGAGGCGATGCCGCCCGCCATCATCGCGGTGAAGTCGCCGTGCACCACCCAGGTCGCCGAACCCGGCCCGAACAGCCCGTCGTCGCCCGGCGGTCGCGTCAGGTCGAGTTCGCGCGACCCGACGACGTCGCGTATCTGGTCGGCGATCTGGCGGCGTACTGGGAGCATATGTGAAGAACGCGCCGGAGGGCGGGGTGTTGCGTAAGCGGGGTGGCGCTGTTCCCACCCGTCTTTAACGCCTGGCCCCGTCGATGCGCATGGCGGAAAGAATGCGCATTACCCGCGCCTGGCGGCCTCCCATGCGGCGATTTCATGGGGAAAGCGCTGGTCGACGGTCAGGTCGCTGGCCGTCTCGCTGGCCAGGTCGACCTCAACCGAGCCCGCCCATTCATAGGTCGCGTTGCCCGACAGGGTGACCATCCCGTCTTCTCGCGCAAAGGCCCGCACCAAGCCGCCGCGGTTGAACACCACGGTCGGCACGTCCCAAGCGATCCGTCCGGTCAGGCAGGCCGCATAGGTCGACGCGGCCATCGCGCTGCCGCAGCTGTCGGTCAGCCCGACCCCGCGCTCGAAGGTGCGCACGAATAGCGCATCGCCGCGCACCTCGACGAACGACACGTTCGCCCGGTTGGGCAGCCAGTCGGGGGCGGCCTCGCAAAGCATGCCCAGCCGGACCAGTTCGGCTTCATCCACCGTCCCGGTGAAATGGACGAGATGCGGGTTGGGCATGGTGACGGCGGTGAAGCGCCGTTCGGGGTCGAGCATCGGCAGCACCGCGTCGATCAACGTGTCGGGCGCACCGACGATCGGCCAGGCGGCGGTGGACAGCCCGGCGGGCCCGGCCGTCTCGCGTACCGTATAGACGCCCGGCGCCAGATCGGCGTCGTGAACGGCATCGGCGTGTGAGGTCTTCAGCCGCACCGTCGCCGCTTCGATTCCCAGCGCCTCGAAGCCCGCGCGCGCGACGCAGCGCACGCCGTTGAGGCAGGTTTCCGCCTCGCTGCCGTCGCTGTTGCGCATCACCATGCCGAACGCCGCACGCTCGTCGCCCGGCACCAGCAGGAGCAGGCCGTCGCCGCCCACCGGCCCGCGCCGATCCGCCAGCGCGCGCGCGACACCGGCCCATTCGGCATCGCTCAGCGTCAGGGCGCGGGCGTCGATCATCGGAAAATCATTGCCCGATCCATGGCATTTGACGATCTCGAACCGCATGGCGATAACTCCGACAGGACAGGGTTCGGCGCTTAGCCCAGCCGGCGCAGCTTCGCCAGACGGGCAGAAGCGGGACGGGTGGGCGCGGAAGGGGCGATGGAGGGGAAGAGGCGATGATTACCGCGATCCGCGAGGTGCGCCGCGCCAAGGGCATGACGCTGGACGATGTCGCGCGCGCCTGTTGCCCGCCCACCACGCCGCAGACGATCGGTCGGCTGGAGATGGGAACGCGAACCGTCTCGCTGCCCTGGCTCAACCGGATCGCCGCCGCGCTGGGCTGTACCACCGCCGACCTGGTCACCATGCCGGTGCGTGAGACCCTGCCCGTCGCCGCCCTGCTGGGCCCGCGCGGGGCGGTGGCACCGCGCAGCGCCCGCGCCATCTCGCCCCCGTGCGCGACGCCGGGGATGCTGGCGGTGACGGTGACGGGGGCGGTCGGCGATTATCGCGCGGGCGATGAGCTCTGGTGCGAGCCGCTCGGCCCCGATAGGTTCGCCGATGCCATGAATCGCGATATCCTCGTGCCCCGCCCCGCCGGTGGCTATGTCTTTGCCCGGCTGGCGGGTTTGCTGCCGGACGCGTTGCACCTGTTGCCGCTGGAACCGGGGGCGGCGGGCGTGGCGGTGCCCGCCCCCGCCTGGATCGCACGGGTCGCGCGGCTGGTGCGTACGCTGTGATCCGCGCCTTTCTCCCGCTGGTGCTTGCGCTGGCCCTGCCCGCCGCCGCGCAACAGGCGGTCCAGACCGCGCCCGCCACACCGACACCACCCCCGGTGGTCAAGCCCGAGCTGGTCCGTGCCTATCCCCACGACACCACCGCCTTTACCGAAGGGCTGCTGATCGCCGACGGCGCGATGTACGAAAGCACGGGGCGCGAGGGGCAGAGCGTCATCCGCCAGGTCGATCTGGCGACCGGCCGGACGCTGAAGAGCGCGACGGTGCCCGACGGGCTGTTCGGCGAGGGGATCGTCGCCTGGGGCCGCGAACTGCGCAGCGTCACCTGGCATGGCGGGCGCGGTTTCCGCTGGAGCCGCCCGGCGCTCAAGCGGACCGGCGAATGGCGCTATGACGGCGAAGGCTGGGCCATGACCGATGACGGGCGGCAGATCATCCTGTCGGACGGTAGCCCGCGCCTGCGCTTCCTGGACCCCGCCACGATGGCGGTCGCGCGCACGCTGGACGTGACGGTCGATGGGCGCCCCTTACGCAACCTGAACGAGCTGGAATATATCGACGGCGAGATTTGGGCCAATGTCTGGATGACCCGCTATATCGTGCGGATCGACCCGCGCAGCGGAGCGGTGGTCGGCGTGATCGACCTGGGCGACCTGATCGCGCGGGTCGGGCTGACCGATCGCGACTCGGTCGCCAACGGCATCGCCTATGATCGGGTGAAGCATCGCATCTTGGTGACCGGCAAGAACTGGCCCGAACTGTTCGAGATCCGCCTGCCCAAGCCCTGAGGCAGGGGCCTCGGTTTTATACCTCCCCTTGCAGGGAAGGAATGAAGGGGACAGATTCCGCTCTGTCGCGGCGGACTTGGCTCTGACGCCGTTCGTGCACTGCGTTTCAGGCCGACATAAGGCGTAATTCGAACATCCGCAGCTGACCGTTCCAAGTTGGTAGCGATGTTCCGACCTGTCTGCTGTCACGGCGCCACCGACCGTCCCGGCCATCCCGTTCAAAAAATGCGCGGATATCTGGGCCGCCTCGGACGTTACCGTCGTGGAACAGCATAAAATAACATGGATTATAGGTTCGCCAGTCGTCATGATGAAACATGACGATCACGATCAGGGCCCGATCATTCGGGAAATCCAGTCGGAATTGCGTCTGTTGAGGAGCGCCGTTACTTGCCGACCAGTACCCGATTCGTCGTGTCGCTCCATATGCTGGCCCTGATGGCCGAGCATGGCGAGACACCCCTGCGGTCCGAAGATATCGCCGTCAGCGTCAATTCCAACGCGGCGGTGGTGCGTGCCTTGCTGCTGCGGCTGGCGGCGGCGGGACTGACGCGCTCGCAACTTGGCAATCGCGGTGGCGCGATGCTGGCCAGGCCGTCCGCCGATATCCGTCTGGTCGATGTGTACCAGGCGGTCGAGGACCGGAATTTCTTCGCCTTCCACCGGCAGCCGCCACAGGGTGAGGGGCTGATCGACCGGCACATCACCGCCAGCCTGGAGTCGATGCTGACCCCGGTGCGCGAGGCGCTGGAGGACAAGCTGGCCGGGCTGACCCTGGACGACGTGCTGGACGACATCCATGGCCGTGCCGGGAACGGGGCTGCGAGCGGATCAGACCAGATTCAGATCCGCCGGACGCACATCGGGAAAGAGCGTCGCCAGGCGGTCGGCTGACAGGCCGAACTGGCGTGACACCAACCCGCCGATAAGCGCGCGATAGTCGGTCAGCACGGGCAGGTCGCGATTCTGGTTCAGCGTGGCGGCGGACAGTGTGACCTGCTCGCCCGCCATACGTCCGCCTGACACACCGCCGCCCATCACCCAATAGATGCTGCCATGGCCATGGTCGGTCCCGCGATCGCCATTCTCGCGGAAGGTGCGACCGAACTCCGACACGACGACGACATTGGTGGTGCGCCACGCCTCGGGGCCGATCGCCTGCGCAAAGCTGGCAAGGCCGCGGCCCAGGTCGCCCATTCGATCGGCCAGATAGCCGGTCGCGCCGCCCTGGTTCACATGCGTGTCCCAGCCGCCGACATCGACGAAGGCCAGATTGAACCGGTCGCGCATCAACGTGCCGATCCGCTGCGCCGATAGCGCAAAGCCCTTGGCCGAGACGGCACCCCGGCTTGCTGCCTTCATCTCCTGGTCCAGCGTCTTGTACACGGTGTCGCGGACAGTGAAGCCTTCACTGACCGAACGGGCAAGGTCCGGGTGCCCGGCATACATGCTCTGGATCAGCGCGGCCTGGCGCTGGTCGATCGGCTTGCCGACATTGGCGAGCGCGAGGTTGGGGATCGGGTCATCGCCGCCCCGGAAGCACAAAGGCAACTGATCGGTGAAGGCGATCGGCTTCTCGGCCGTGCCCAGGATCCCCGCCAGCCGCGCCATGAAGCCCGAGCCGTAATCGCGGTGGCCACCGACCGGCTGGCCCAGCTCGATCGTGTCCTGCGTTTCGAAATGGCTGCGGCTCATGTCGTCGGTGCCCGCGAAGGGGACGAAGGCGATCTGCTTCGCCTGCCATAACGGCAGGATCGAGTCCTTCAGCGCGGGATGCAGCGCCCAGTCGGCATCGAGCGGCAGCGGCGCGTTGGGGTTCGCCGGATCGGGTTTGGGCAGCGCGATGGTCGGGCGCGACTGGCGGTAGAAGTCGCTGGTGCTGGGAACCACGATGTTCACCGCGTCATAGGCACCGCGCAGGAACACGACCAGCAAGCGGCTGCCCGCCTGCGGCGCGGCAAAGGCGCGGCCCGCCATCACCATGGGGGCGAGCGCGGCGGCACCCTTCAACAGGTCGCGGCGGTGCAAATGGGGGATCATCATGACATCCTCCTATCGGTGCATGAATTCGGGCGAGGAGAAATACAGCGCGTTCCACTCGGCGGGCGACCGCGCCTGGGCCAGCGCGGCCAGCGTCGGCTTGCCCAGCATCGGCATCCGCGCGGCGAGTATGGGGGAATCCTTCAGCACCGGCACGGTGGCGGGCGGCGGCGGGGTTCCGGGCGCGGCGTCAGGGGCCTGGAACAGCCGCGCCGCGCCGTTGCCGAGTTGTCGCGCGATATCGAACCGCGTCGCCATCTGCCCCGGCGCGGACCAAGCGGCGCTCGACAGGTCATAGCCGTCGGGCGTCTCGTGGTCGTACAGCCCTTCGCCCATCTGGCGGATCCAGCCGACCACCGGCTGCGGATTGGTGATCGTCCGGTCGCCATAGGCCAGCCGCACCGCCGACAGCGTATAGCCGACCGGGTCCTTGAACCCGCTGCCCAGCGAGCCCGACACCTCGCGCGAACGGATCATGGTCTTCAGCACCTCGGCGATGTCGCCATGGGTCTTGCGGAAGGTCGCCGCCATTCGGTCGACCAGGGCGGGCGGTGGATTATCGCCCATGAAATAGGTCGCCAGTTTCAGCGAGACATGATGCGCCGTCGCCGGGCTCTCCGCGATCAGGTCCAGCGCCTGCTCGACCTCGTGGAAGCCGGAGCCCTGGATGGTGTGACCCAGGAAATGCTTGGTGCCGAAGTCGTGGCGCGCCGGATTGAACTCGAACAATCCGGCGCGGATGTAGAGCGGTTGGAGCTCGGGCTTCAGCTTGGGCGCATCGGGCTTCTGGTCGACGCCGACCCCGGTCAGGATGCGCGCCAGCTCCTGCACGTCCTGCTGGCTATAGCCCGAGCCGACGCCCATGGAGTGCAGCTCCATGATCTCGCGCGCGTAATTCTCGTTGATCTTTCCTCGCGCATTCTGGTCATTGTCCAGATAGCGCAGCATGGCCGGGTGGCGCAGCGTGGCCTCCAGCAGGTCGCGGAAACGGCCCAGCGCATGGGCGCGGATCGTCTCTTCATAATCGCCGACCATCGCGCGAATGTCGCGCTTGCCCGCCTGCACGTTGAAATGGTTGAACCAGAACCAGGTCATCCGCTCGCGCAACTGGTCGGGCGAATAGAGCGCGCGCAGCACGAAGCGTTGTCGCGCCTCGTCGGCGAGCCCGTTCATCGCCTTCTGATATGCTTCACGCGCGGCCTTTTTCTGGTCCGGGTCGGTGATCGCCTTCAGGTCGCGCTGCATCGCGTCGGTCTCGACGACGAGCGCGGCCACCCGTTCGCGCGAGATGCGCATGGCGTCGATCTGCGCCTGGACCGCCGGCGGCAGGGGATCGATGTGGCCGTCGAGCTGGTCACGCAGCCAGGCGTCGCTACCCGGCGCGGGGCCGGTGACGGGCGCGGCGGACGGACCCCAGCCCAGCCGTTCCGCCCAGGCGGCGTCGCGCGCCGGATCGGCGGCGTAAGCGGGCATGGCTGTCACCAGCGCCGGGACCAACATCCAAAGGCTCGCGGTTCGCACCATGCACCGCTCTCCGTTCCTGCCCGGCACCGATCGAATGGGCGCAGGCTTCGTCGGAGACCAATGTGATGCAAACAGGCTGAACCCCGGCTTGCCCGGAGATGAAAAGGGCGTCAGCAGGTGGTAACTTGATCCTCCCCGGTGCGGGGAGAGGAACCATGCAAAGCATGGTGGAGGGGGATCGCCACACAGGCTGTCCTATGAGGAAGCCCCCCTCCGTCAGGCCTTCGGCCTGCCACCTCCCCGTGCCGGGGAGGATTTGCTCACTTTGGCAGTTTGCAGCCCGTTGCCCGCGTCACCGGGTTGCACCGCTCCATCACCCCGCCGGGCAGGGTCACGGTGAACCCCTTGTTCCAGCCCCGCGTCGGCGCACCGGGATAGTAATCGGTCGACACCGCCTGCGCGCCGCTGTCGATCGCGGCCTGCTGGCGGGTGTGGTCGTTCGCGCGCGCCTCGACCGTGTCGGCATCGGTGCGAGTGCGGACGATGAAGCCCTGTTTCACCCACGCCTTGATCCTGGCGCTCTCGGTGCGCGGATCGCCGACGATCTCGACCGACGCCTCGGGCTGGTCGGTGTCGTACCAGCCGAAGATCGGACGGCCCTTCAGTGAGGGGTGCCCGGCGCGGTAGCGATCGGACACATCCGATGGGGTATCCAGCACGAAGTAGATTTTCCCGCGCGCGCTCTCCAGCGTCGGCCAGCCCTTGGTCGTGACGGCTTCACGCAAGCTCTTCGCGTTCCCACGCACGTCGTCGGGGGTGATGATCCGGTTCGGCGTCAGCACGTCGCGGATCTCGGCATCAAGCGCGTCGAGCAGCGGCGCGGTCAGCGGCAGGGGATCGGTGACGCCGGGCTTGTTGATCGGCCGGTCGGCGGCGTTGATCGTCACCATGATCGGCAGGTGGCGCGGATGTGCGCGCGACCAGGCGTCGATCTGGCCGATGCACTGCTTGAAGGTGCCGCAGGAGCGATAGTCGACTTCCGGGATGTGGAAGACTTTGAAGCCCGGCTTCATCATCGCCGCTCCGTCGAAGCCGGTCTGTTCGCCCGCCGCACGGGCCAGCTTTTCGCCCATCGGATGCGCGAAGCGACCCCCTTCGGGATCGGCGAAGATGTCGATCTCCAACTGGCGCACGCCCCGGTCGAGCTGCTGCGCAAGCGTCAGGTGATCATAATCCAGCGCGGCGGCGAGTTTCGGGTCGCGGCGCTCCAGCTCGGCGAAGACCGCAGGCGCGATCCGCTTCTTGTAGCTGTTGTGCGAGCCGACGACCTGGATGTCGTTCATCCGCAGGGGTTTCTGCGGGGCCGGGGCGGCGGCGGTCGCGAGGACCGCCGCCAAAGTGAGGAAGACCTTGGTCATCAGAACTCCGCCCGCACGCCGAACAGGATCGTCCGGCCGTAATAGTTGATCTCGCCGAAGCGCAGATTGCTGTCGTTATAGGTGTTCTGATGCGCGCCCGCGATGTTGATGCCCTCCAGGCTGAGCGTCAGATTTTCGGCGGCGCGCACCGACAGCTGGCCGTCGAGCGAACCAAAGGCGGCGACATAGGTGGGGGCCTGCACCGTGCTGCCCGTGCTCGACAGATATTTGTCGCGCCAGACATAGGAGAGCCGCGCCGACAGCGGGCCCTTGTCGTAGAAGCCGACCAGGTTGAAGCTGTTCTTCGACAGGCCGATCAGCTGGTCCTTGATGCTGCGCGAACCCGCCGTGTAGTCGGCATTCACCTCGGTATGGGTATAGGAGCCCTGCACGCCGAAGCCGTCGAACGGCGCGGGCAGGAAGGTGAAGACCTGGCTGTACGCGGCTTCCGCGCCATACACCTTGGCATTGCCGCCGTTGACCGAGGTCGACAGGCGGACGATGCCGCGCCCCGGAATGGTGATCTCGGTATTGTCCTGGGTGATGTAGTTGTCCATCGCCTTGTAGAAGACGGCACCCGACAGCATCCCCGACGGCGCGAAATACCATTCCAGCGACCCGTCGAACTGGGTGGCGAGGAACGGCACGAGCTGCGGGTTGCCGCCGCTGGCGGTCGGTGCGTCGGTCGACACGGTGATGCGCGGCGCGGTGTCGGTGACGTTGGGGCGGGTCAGCACCCGGCTGGCGGCCAGGCGACCGACCAGTGACTGGGACAGGTCGGCGCGCAGGTTGAAGCTGGGCAGGACGTTGTTGAACGTCTTGGGATAGCTGACCGGGGTGAAGGCGCTGCCCAGGGTCAGGGTGCCGCTCGCGACCTGGTCGGTATGGACATAGCGGACCCCGACATTGCCGGTGACGGGCACGGCGCCCGCATCGAACTGGTAATCGGCGCGGAGATAGGCGGCGGCGATCTTTTCCGACACGACGAAGGACGAACGCAGATCGCCGTTGGTCAGCGGCTGTGCGGCAATCGCGGGGGTGAAGAAATTGCCGACATAGGCCTGGGTGACGGGCACCAGCCAGTTGCGGATGCCGTTGCCGTCGACGCCCTTCAGGAAATCGTCATAAGGCATCTGCTGATACGCGCCCGCGCCGTAATTGGTCAGCGGCTGGTTGGTGCCGGTGTCGATCAGGTAATCGCGGCGGAAATAGTCGCGCTTGCGCCAGTGATATTCGCTGCCCGCCTGCAACTTGGACAGGAAGCCGTCAAAGTCCCGCGCGACGTCCAGGCGCGAATAGAAATCCCAGTCCTTGCTGTCCTTGGGCGCGATGTTGAACTGGAACAGCTTGTAATTGGCCGGATTGGTGACGTCGACCGGCGTCGAGAGGGTCGGCATGTTCTGATAGCCGGCGCTGGCGTCATAGGTCAGCGGCGCGATGAAATAGGCGCGGCTGCGCACCGTGCCGGTGCGGTAGTCGGGGTGATAGCTGTGCGCGGCCGACCAGTTGACGTTGGCGGTGACATGCCAGCGATCGGGATTCCAAGCCTGCTTCAGGCCGATGGTCAGCAGGTCGTGGCGGTTCAGGCTGTACTCGCGCGTCGCCATGAAGCGGGCATTGGCGATCGTCGCCTTGGTGATCGTGTCGCCGACCACGGTATAGCCGGGCTGGAGCACGGTCGGCAGCTGCTTGACACCGCCGATCGTGACGTTGACGTCGTCCGGATAGATGTCGAGGCCGAACTCGTCATAGGCGACGTCCAGGCGGGTGGCGACCACGTCCAGCGTCGTCTGCAATTCCGGCGTCGGCTGCCACTGGGCCGAGACGATACCCGAGATGCGCTTGCGGTCCTCGGTCTCGACGGTGGGGCGGGTGCGGGTCGGAGAATAGAGGCCCGTAGGCGCGCCGCCGCGCGCCGCATCGGTGTAGCGGTTCAGCAGCCAGCCGAAATTCATGAAGCGGTCGTTGCGGACCGTCTTGCCCCAATATTGCGCGCCCGCCAGGATGCCGAAGGTGCCGTCGCTGTTCTTCGCGCTGGTCAGCACGGTGACGTTGGGGCGCACGTCCTTGGTCTGGGTCGTATAGGTGCCGCGGATGTTGACGGTCGTCTTGTTGCCGACTTCCAGCGGGCGGAAGGTCTTGACGTCGATATTGCCGCCCAGCGCGCCTTCGCTCATATCGGCGGTCGGGGTCTTCACCACGTCGATGCTGGAGGTGAATTCGGCGGGCAGCATCTCGAAGCGGAACTGACGCCCGGCCGCGCCGCCATTCTCGATCAGGTCGTTCAGCGCGATGGTGCGGCCGTTCATCAGCGTGTTCTGGAACTGCGGACCCAGGCCGCGCACGCTGACATACAGGCCTTCGCCGCGCGGGCGGGTGATGGCGACACCGGGGACAAGCTGCAGCGCCTCGGCCACGTTCTGGGTCGGGAACTTGCCGATATCGGTCGAGCTGATCGAGTCGACGCCGTAAGCGGCGCGGCGCTTCGTCTCGATGCCCGCCGCCAGGCTGCGCGCATAGGTGCCGTTGACGACGATCTCGTCATTCTGGCCATCGGTCGCCTCGGCGGCCTGCGGCGCGGCGGCGGCCGTGGCGCTGGTGTCCTGCGCCTGCGCGGCGAGCGGGCCCGTTGCGAGGATGAGCGAAACCGAAGCCTTCAGCAGGCTGCGAAACGTAAGCATGATCGTGGTCCCCCATCGGCGCTTCTGCCGGTTCTGTGGGGGCGTTAGGGTTAGTCGGTGTCAGCTTGGCGAAATTTTGATGACATTGGTATGAAATTGGTGCGGTTCGTGCACCAAATCATCATTATGCGGTGAATGGCCATGAAGCGATGTTCCTCCCGCGCCGACAGGGGCGAGGCGGGGCCATGACCGGATGCGGCGGTGCAGGTGGTTTCGGCTCAGCGCCCTGCGCCGGTGACCTGCGGGCTCTGACGCCCGATGGTCCGTGCGGTGCGCTCGGGATCGCGCAGCAGGACGCGGCCCGATTTCCACATCAGCTCGCCGTCGCGCCGTGCCTGCTGGATCATGCGGTTGACGTGCACCGGGGTCAGGCCCAGTGCGTCGGCCAGCATTTCCTGGGTCAGCGGCATTTCGAAGCTGCCGCCCACGGTCAGCCCCGCCAGCGACAGCCGCTCGTAGATTTCCAGCAGGAAATCGCTGATCCGCTCCTGCGCGTTCAGGCGGCCCAACTGGACGACATGGCCCAGCAGGTAAGCCTCGTCGAGCGCCCGCGCGACGGAATAGGCCTGTGCCAGGCCCGATCCGGCGGGGGCACGCGGCGCGGTGCAGACGGTGCACTCGGTCAGTGCGACGACGGTGGCCGTGGCGATCGGCATCGCCTGATATGTCGCGCCGATCACGTCGCCGGGCAGGAAGAAGCTCATGAACTGACGCCGCCCATCGGGCAGGATGCGCACCCGCGCGGCCCAGCCCTGAAGCACGATCAGCGGCTCGGCGACCGGCCGCCCCACGGTCAGGAAGCTATGGCGCACAGGATAGGTGCGCGGCGTCTCCATCGCGGTGCGCAACAATGCCAGGTCGGACGCCTCCAGCGTGGCGAGGGCGGACAGCCGGCGCAGGCCGGGCGCGAACAGGTCGTCGGAGGTGGCGGCGGCGGTCATGCCGATCGAGAGGGGGCGGGTCATGCGCGTCCTTTGTCGGGCATCAGCGCGCCGATCGCGCGGATGACGCGATCGGCCTGAAAGGGCTTGGCAACGATCGGGGCGGATCGATAGGCGGCGGGCAGGGCCCATTCGTCATAGCCGGTGAGGAAGGTCCAGGGCACATCGCGCGCCGACAGCCGGTCGGCGATCTCGAACGCCCGCTCGCCCGCCAAATTGACGTCGAGCACCGCGGCGTCGAGCGGCTGGGTCTCGGCCAGGGTCAGGCCCTGTTCCAGTGTCGCGACCGGCCCGATCACGATCGCATCGGCGGCGCGAAGGGCCCGCTCCAGATCGCGCGCAATGAAATACTCGTCCTCGACGACGAGAATCCGTTTGTCGGCCAGCGGCGATTGGCGGTTCATCCCTCTAGGCTCCGGTTCGACGCGTCGGCGTCGTCACTTATCCATGGTAGCGTTATCAGGCACGACACGCCACCACCGCGAAAGTCCAGTCTGGTCCGCGCACCCAGCCCATAGGGCAAGGCTTCGCGGATCAGTTCGGTCCCGAATCCCTGGCGTACCGGCGGGACCGGCATCGCTGGTACACCCGTTTCATCCCATTTTACAATCAGTTCGCATTCGCCATTTGATTTAGGTTCAATATCCCATGTGACGGTGAGCCGCCCGGCGGAATGGCGCAGCGCCCCGTATTTCAGGGCGTTCGTGGTCAGTTCGTGAACCGCCAACCCCAGGGATTCCGCCGTATCGGCGGGCAGCGCCACATCGGGGCCCTCGATCATCAGCCGGTCATCCTCAATCGCGCCGACGCCCAGCAGCTCGTCGCGGATCAGGTTTTCCAGGTCCACCCGGCCCGACCGTGTCTGGGTCGCGACCACCTGCGTCCGCGCGAGCGAATCGAGCCGTCCGCGGAAATGGTCGGCGATCTCGTCGATGGGGCCGCCATTCTCGACCGTGCGGGTGAAGATCGACCGCACGATGGTCAGGATGTTGCGCACCCGGTGCTGAAGCTCGGCGACCAGCGTTTCCTGCCGTTCGCGCAGGCGGCGCAGCGTGTCGATATCGGTCGAAGTGCCGAACCATTCGACGATCCGGCCATGATCGTCGCGCACCGGCGTCGCGCGCGTCTTGAACCAGCGATACCGTCCGGTCTGGCCGTGGCGCAGCCGCCCCTCCATCGCCAGATCGCCATGTTCGCCAGCGCCTTCCCAATAGCGGCGCGCGGCGTCGCGATCGTCGGGATGGACCGCCGCCAGCCAGCCATGGCCCAGGCTCTCCTCGACGCTGAGGCCGGTCATCGCGACCCATTGCGGGCTGACCCAGGTCCATTGCCCGTCGCGTGTCGCCGTCCAGACGAGTTGCGGAATCCCCTCGATCAGGGTCAGCAGGCGGCGCTGGCTGTCCCGCGAGGCGACCTCGGCCCGCTTGCGCAACAGCGCCTGGACGATGGCGGGGGCCAGTTCCTCGGCGATCGCCCGCTCACGCTCGGTAAAGCCAGTCGGATGATTGCCGAGCGCGAACATCGCAAAGGTCTCGCCGTCGCGGCGCAGTGGTACGCCCAGGAAATTGTGCAGCGGCGGATGCCCCTCGGGCGTGCCGACCCGGTTGGGGTGGCTGGCCGGGTCGTTCACGATCAGGCTGCGGTCCTGAAGGATGACCTGGCCGAAAATGCCGTGGATGTTCAGCCCGTTGGGCAACTGGCGCTGGCGGAATACGGGGTCCGCGCCTTCATAGGCCGCCCAGCCGCGCTCGCTGATCGCGATGTGGTCCAGCCGGTCATGCGACTCGCGCCGTTCGCCGAAGAAGCTGAACGCCGCGCCGGTCAGGTCCTCGGCGACCTCCAGGCACAATCGGCCCAGTTCCTCCTCGGTCGAGGCGCGCAGGGCTTCCTGGAGGATGCGATTGATGCCCGCCAGCACATGCGCGTCATGCGATCCCGGTCCGGTCGGCGGAATGGTCAGGGTCGTGTGCCCGTGGAGCGAAGCGAGATCAGTCATGCGCCAAAAATTCCCGAACACTCCCAACGATCCCGACGGGTGCGGGCTCCTTGATACACCCGAAATCGGATCAGGTGGCAATCGCACGGGCCTGGACAAACGGCTCTAGCGCGGGATGCGGAAAGGGCAAACCGGCTGCCTCTCGCCTGTCGCGGCGCGTCGGGCTATGAGCCGGGGCTCCGCAATTCCGGGCCGATCCATGTCCATATCGCTTCCGTCTTCCTTCCGTCTCCGGCGCACTCTGTTGCCGATCGTCATGCTGCTGCTGGCGCTGGCGGCGGTGCTGGCGGTGGCGGGGCGGGTGCAGGCGCAAACGCCGGCCAATCCGGCGACCGCTTCGGCCGCCAAGATCGCCGAGGCGGAGATCGAGGTGCGGTCGGTCGACCACGCGCTCGACCAGCAGGTCGACGATGCGGATCGCCGCGCGCTGCGCGACCGGGCGCAGGGGGCGAAGGACGTGACGACCCAGGCGGTTTCCGACCTGTCCGAGCAGCTGGCGCTCGTGAATGCGCGGATCACCGGGCTGGGTCCCGTCACCCCCGGCGAGGTCGAGGCCCCCGAGCTGAGTGCCCAGCGCAAGAGCCTGGGCAGCCTGCGCACCACGCTGGACGCCGCGATCAAGCGCGGGCGGCTGGCCGGGGTGGAGGCGGGGCAGCTGGTTGACGAGATCGACCAGAGCCAGGCGGAACAGTTCAGCGAAAAGCTGTCGACCAAGGCACCGTCGCCGCTCAGCCCCGGTTTCTGGATCGTCGTGCTGGACCAGGCGCCGCGCGACCTGCGCCGGGTCGGCCTGTTCCTGCAACAGGGGCACGAGCAGATTTCGCGGCAATGGCGCGGCGGCGTGCCGTGGCACGCGCTGCTGGGCTTTGCGGTGGCGATCCTGCTGCTCGGCCCGGTCCGGCTGGCCGCGCACCGGCTGGCGCAGCGCCGCCTGATCGCCGAGGCGCCGCCCAGCCGGGTGCGCCGTTCAGCCTATACCTTCTGGCGGGTGGCGGTGGGCACGCTGTGTCCGCTCGTCGCCGCCTTCGTGCTGGTCCAGGGACTGCGCTGGTCGGGGTTGCTGCCGCAACGCTGGACCGGTTTCCTCAACGGATTCGTCTTCGCCACCGGGATCGCGGGGTTCACCGCCGCCGTGACCGGTGCGGTGCTGATGCGCAGCCAGCCGTCCTGGCGGATCGCGCCAATCGACGACGAGACCGCGGCGCGCCTGCGGCCGCTATCCTGGGGCCTGACGGTCCTGACCTTCGCCACCGCCGTCATCGGCGCGTTCGAACTGGCGATCGGCAGCAGCCGCAGCGCCACGGTCGCGACGCAGGCGACGATGGCGCTGCTCCACCTGCTGCTGATCGTCGCGACGCTGGTCGTGCTGGGCCGTATCCGCGCCCGCCGCGCCGCGCAGAACGACACGACCAGTGCGGGCGTCAGCGCGGGGTTGAGCGTCGCGGCGTTGCTGGCCTGGGTCGCGGTGGTGATCGCCGGACTGGCGCTGGTCATCGGCTATATCTGGTTCAGCTATTTCGTCGCCCTGATGATCGGCTGGACCGTGCTGCTCGGCTCGGCGCTCTACCTGATGCTGGTCGCGGCCGACGATATCGCGACCACCGTCTTCGTGCGCGACAGCCGGATCGGCGTCACCCTGACCCGTGCGCTGGGCATTCGCGGCGCGATGGTCGACCAGTTCGGCCTGGTCCTGTCGGGTATCGTCCGGCTGGCGCTGGTCCTGCTCGCCCTCGGCATGTTCCTGCGCCCGTTCGGGGCGAGCGGCAATCCGGGCGCGATCTTCGACCAGCTCGCGGCGGTCGCCGACGGGATCAAGGTCGGCAATGTCTGGATCTCGCCGGGCGCGATCCTGCGCGGGCTGGCGGTGCTGCTCGTCGGGCTGGGGCTGGTGCGCGCGTTCATGCGCTGGCTGGAGCAGCGTTACCTGCCCGCCACCGATCTGGACGGATCGGGGCGCAACTCGGTCAGCTTGGTCGCGCGTTATATCGGCATCGCGCTGGCGGTCATCTGGGCGCTCGCCTCGCTCGGCATCGGGGTGGAGCGGATCGCCCTGCTGCTGTCCGCCCTGTCGGTCGGCATCGGTTTCGGTCTTCAGGCGATCACCCAGAATTTCGTCTCCGGCCTGATCCTGCTGGCCGAGCGGCCGATCAAGATCGGCGACCTGATCCGCGTCGGCACCGACGAGGGCGACGTCAAGCGGATCAGCGTACGGTCGACCGAGATCGAGCTGGCGGACCATTCGACGCTGATCGTCCCCAATTCCGAGCTGATCACCAAGTCGGTCCTCAACAAGACGCTGGCCGGGCCGCTGGGGCGCATCCAGATCCAGTTCTCGGTGCCGATCGAGACGGATGCCGACCTGGTGCGTGGCATCGTGCTCGACTGTTTCTCGGCCGAGGCCGCGGTGCTGACCGATCCGATGCCCAAGGCGTTCATCGACTCGATCATCGACGGGCGCATCCACTTCAACTGCCTGGCACATGTCGAAAGCCCGCGCGCCGCCTATGGCACGCGCAGCGCGGTCCTGTTCGCGCTGCTCGCCGCGCTGCGCGACAAGGGCATCGAGATCGGCACCCTGCCGCAGAAGATGGAGCTGGTGCGCCATAGCGGGACGGCCGCCCATGGCAGCCCGGCCCAGGCCGGGTAAGATGAAACCAAGATGAAATGAACAAGTTGGGATTGGTCATAGAAAGGTAACACCAGCTTCTTCGAGCCCTCCTATCCGCGCGGCTAGCGACGACCGACAGGTCGATCGGGGGATAGGAACAACAAGACCATGAACAGCAACTTCATTCGCGCTGCGCTGCTCGGCGGCACCGCGCTTCTGGCCGTGGCGGGCACACCCGCTTTCGCCGCCGATGCCAAGCCGGCCGATCCGACCGCGACCAACGCGCCCGCCGCCGATCCGACGGTCGCCGACCCCGCCGATGGCGGCCAGCTGAAGGAAATCGTGGTCACCGCGACCAAGCGTGAGACCAGCCTGCAGAAGACGCCGATCGCGATCTCGGTCATCGATCCGACCGTCCTGAAGGACCGCCACGTCCAGAGCCTGCTCGACCTGGCCGACGGCACGGTGCCGTCGCTGCGCGTCGCCACCTTCGAGGCGCGCCAGTCGGCGCTGACCGTCGGTATCCGCGGCATCGTACCCTTCGACCAGAACCAGACCGCGCGCGACACCGGCGTCGGCGTCTATTTCGACGGCGTCTATGTCGGCCGCTCACAGGGCCTGAACGCCGCGCTGTTCGACATCGAGCGCGTCGAAGTGCTGCGCGGTCCGCAGGGCACGCTGTTCGGCCGCAATACCGAGGGCGGCGCGCTGTCGATCGTCACCGCCAAGCCGACCGGCAAGTTCGGCGGCTCGCTGACCGCAGGCTTCGGCAATTACGGCGCGTACAACACCGCCGCGCACGTCAACCTGCCCGAGTTCAACAATATCTCGATCAAGCTGGACGGCGTGATCCAGCACCAGAACCCGTTCGTGAAGAACCCGCTGCCGGGCAGCGTGGGCTGGGGCGCGTTTAACCGCGTCGGCGGCCATGTCGCCGCCGTCTGGAAGCCGGTAGACGGCTTCTCGGCCGAGCTGTCTTACGACCAGGCCAAGGACGAGAACACGCCCTTCTACAGCCAGCTCGTCAACTACAACCCGCGCGGCCTGCCCGTCGCGACGCTGGCGCAGATCAACGCCAATGGCGGCAAGCTGCCCGCAGGGACCATCGCGCCGCTGTCGCCGCTGGTCGTGGTGTCGGGCGACAACCGCATGAAGACCGCCGATATCGGCGTGCCGCAGCAGTACAGCCTGGACCGCACCCACGGCTTCTCGGCCAAGCTGAACTATGACGTCGCACCGGGCCTCGAGCTGCGCTCGATCACCGCATGGCGCGGCGTCTCGACCGATCAGTGGGACAATTCGGGCGGCGCGCACCGCACCGTGTTCCTGCCGAACAGCAAGTTCAGCCGCTACAGCCTGTCGTTCATGCAGCAGCATCAGTTCAGCCAGGAATTCCAGGCGGTGGGCAGCCTGCCGCAGCTCGATTACGTCGCGGGCCTGTTCTACTTCACCGAAAACGCGCGCGAGACGGCGGCGACCCCGTCGAGCAACCAGTGGAATGCCGACGGCACCGGCTATACCGTCCTGTCGCCGATCGTGACCGGCACCGTCACCTCGGGCAACCAGGGCTGGGCGCCGGGCTCGCTGTTCCTGCAGCGCGGCAGCTTCGCCCGCGCCTATAGCTATGCCGCCTTCGCGCAGGCGACCTACACGCCGGAAAGCTTCGACGCCTTCCACCTGACGGTCGGTGGCCGCTACACGAAGGACAAGCGCAACGGTACGCTGTACCTGGTGCAGGGCAAGTCGACCAACTTCCCCTTCACCTTTGACAACAGCCGCTTCGATCCGATGGTGACGGCGGCGTTCGACGCCAGCGACACCGTCCATCTCTATGCGAAATATTCGACCGGCTACCGCGCGGGCGGTGCCAACGACCGGTCGCAGACCTTCGCGGCGTTCGGTGCCGAGGCGGTCAAGGCCTATGAGATCGGGTCGAAGATGGACCTGTTCGACAAGCGCGTCCGCCTGAACCTGGCCGGGTACATCATGGACCGCACGGGCACGCAGATCGACTTCGACAATGTCGACACCAATCCGGCCAGCCCGACCTACAACCTGCACACCGAGGAAACCCGCAATGCGCCGGGCACCTCCAAGATCCGCGGTGTCGAGGCCGACCTGACCACCAACCCGATCGAGGGCATGACGGTCGGTGCGTCCTATGCCTATACCTATACCAACGTGCCCGCGACGCCGAACCCCTTCCTGGGCGGCGCGCTGACCCAGGTGTTCGTGGTCTATACGCCGCGCAACGCCGCCTCGGCCTATGTCGACTATGAAGTGCCGCTGGCGGGTTCGGAGGCCAAGGTCCGCTTCCATCTGGACGGCAACTATGCCGACCCGGTCTACAGCTTCCAGAACGAGACGACGCGGACCGACAAGACGTTCGTGATGAACGGCCGCATCGCGCTGGCCGACCTGCCGCTCACCGAGAACGGCACGAAGATGACCATCTCGTTGTGGAGCCGCAACCTGCTCAACAACACCTTCATCTATCGCCGCTCGGCCGCCAATGCCGCGACGCTGGGCGACTATGCGAACTTCAACCCGCCGCGCACCATCGGCCTGGAGGGTACGGTCCGCTTCTGAGCCTGATCGGGTTCCCTTCCCGACTTTCGGGCCGCCCTTCGGGGCGGCCCTTTTTTTGTTGATCCTTCCTCCCCTTGCAGGAGAGGGAGGAAGGTCAGCGTCCCGGCAGGATCAGCGAAACGACCAGTCCCGGCTTCGCATCGTCCAGCACCAGTCGCCCCCCGTGCAGCCGCGCGATCGCCGCGACCAGCGGCAGGCCCAGGCCATGCCCCGCCTGCGCACGCGATGAATCGAGCCGTCCGAAGCGGCGCAGCGCCCGGGCGCGATCCTCGGGCGGGATGCCGGGACCGTCATCGGCGACACGCAGGGCGACACCGTCTTCGCAAGCGTCCAGCGACACGCGGATCGCACCGCCCGCCACGCCATATTTGATCGCATTGCCGATCAGGTTGACCAGCGCCTGGGTCAGCAATTGCCGGTCGCCGACGAAATCCGGCATCGCGACGTCCACCGCCACGCTCAACCGGTGCCCGGCATCCTCGGCGACCGGGATCATCATCGTCGCGATCTCCTCGACCAGCGCCGACAGGTCGAAGGGGGCAAAGCCCGCACGCCGCACGCCGCCCTCGATCTCGGCGATGCGCAGCAGCGCGGCGAACATGGCGAGCAGCGTGTCGCACTGTGCCAGCGCGGCGGCGGCGCGGGTCGCCTGGTCGTCGTCGCGCGCATCGGCCACCATGGCGGACAGTTGCCCGCGCAATCGGGCCAGCGGGGTGCGCAGGTCATGGGCGATATCGTTGGACTGGCCGCGCATCGCCTCCATCAGTTCTGCGATACGGTCGAGCATTCGGTTGAAGGCGGCGGCCTGGCGATCGAACTCGTCGGCCGATCCGGTCACCGGCACACGGTGGCGGATATTGCCCGCGATGATCGCGTCGACCGCGGCGCGTTGATCGCCGATGCGGCGCGCCACCAGCAGGGCAAAGGCGGTCATCCCGCCCAGCACGACCAGGATGATCGAGCCGAAGCCGATCAGGTAGATGCGGGTGCGCATCTCCCGATAGCTGTCGAACGGTTCGGTTTCCGCCACCACGATCAGCCGTCGTCCCGCGCCCGCATCGCGCACCAGCGCCCGGCCATGCGACAGGCCGATGATGCCGTCGTCGGTGCGCAGATCGGACCGGCCCGAGGGCAGCCTGCGGCGCAGCCGGATATTGCCGCCCAGCCACTGGCCGTCGGCACGTGTCAACGCCAGGCCGACATCGCCGGTATCGCGCTGCCGCGACAGCGCGTCGATCCGCGCCAGCAGGATATCGGTGCCGGGCAGGCCTTCGCCCGGATCGCGTTCCAGCACCAGGTCGGCGATGGCATCGACCCGGCGGTCGACCAGATGCGCCACGGTCATGCGATTGGTCGCCAGGACGGAAATGCCGGTGGCGACCGTCGCGATCAGGAACAGCGCCAGCACGGCCATGGTCAGGCCGGGCAGCGAGATTCGCCGGATCGCGCGCGCGGTCATGGTTTCAGCGAATAACCGATCCCGCGTATCGTCTCGATCGGGTCGGCGCCGCCGCCTTCGGTCAGCTTGATGCGCAGGCGGCGGATATAGACGTCGACGATGTTCGTCTCCGGCTCGAAATCATAGCCCCAGACCCGTTCGATCAGCATGGCACGGGTCAGTACCTCGCCCGCATGGCGGGCCAGTTCGGCCAGCAGCTTCAGTTCCAGATTGGCGAGCGTGATCGGCTGGCCGCCGCGCCAGGCGCGAAAGCTGGCCGGGCTGACCACCACGTCGCCCGCCCGGATCGTGTCGTTCTCGCTCGTGGTCCAGCGGCGGCCGCGCATCACCGCATGGATGCGCGCGTTCAGCTCTTCGGCGGCCACCGGCTTGACGACGTAATCGTCCGCCCCCGCCTCCAGCCCGTCGACCTTGTCCGAGGCCATGGACAGCGCGGTCAGCATGATGACCGGCACGGTGATGCCGCGTGCGCGCAGCGCCTCTACCACCGACAGCCCGTCGAGGCGCGGCATCATCCGGTCGAGGATGACCGTGTCATATTGTTCGCGATCCATCGCGGCCAGCGCCAGCCGCCCGTCGCCGACATGCTCGATCCGGTGGCCGAGCGCGCGCAGCTCGGCCGCCAGCCCCTGCGCATAGGTGGTGTCGTCCTCGACCAACAGCAGGTGCAGACTCATGGGCATGTTCCAAAGCGTGACTGCATCCGCCCTACCGGGCAAATGCGCGCTGGCAAGCCTTACCCCGCCAAAGGAGCCAGCCGCTCCCCGAACAGCGTGACGAAGCGGTCGAGCGGGCAGGGGGCCGCGACCGGGCAGCCGCGCACCTGCACCGGCGTCACCGTGACGGCACCGGCATGGGCGCGGATCTGCGCGGGCGACTGAGTGCGATAGGTGACGGTGACGAAGGACTTGCCCGCTCGGTCGTGCCAGCGGTTGAGCAGGATCGCGCCGCCCGGTGCCGCGTCATTGGCCGCATAGCCCGGCGCGACCAGATCGAAGCCGAGCAGCGCGGCCAGCGCGGTGACGTTGGTATCGTGGCCGACGAGCATGTCGACCCTGGTATCGTCGCGGGCGGTCAGCGCGGCGATCATGTGCCGCCCGAACGCCGCCGACTGGTGCGCGGCCATATAGGGCGAACGCGAATAGACGTCGAACAGCGCGGCGTGCAGCGCCCCCAACTGCGTCAGCACCGTCGCGTCGAACGGAAGGCCGCCGACCAAGGGGGGCAGGCCTTCGGCATATTGCAGCAGCAGGACCTGCGCGGTGCCCGAGGCGGTGCGGATCGGCCCTGTCAGATCGATGCCATGCCCGTCGGCCGAGGGGGTCAGCCGGGCGGGGCCGGCCGGATCGCATCCCTTGGCCTCGCGGCAGCCCAGCACCCGGTCCAGCAGGCGCAGGCCGTCGCGGTGGCGCGCGACGAGCGCGTCCATGCCGCCGGTAAAGCGCTTGATATCGGCCACCGCCGCCGCCGCATCGAAGCGCGTGGCGCGGGCACGCAGCGGTTCGAACAGCGGATCGACCTGGTCTATCGGGTTGTGCGCGACGGCGATGGCGCAGTCGGGGGCGAAACCCCTGGCATAGGCCTCACCGCTCGCGATCGTGCGCGACGAACTGTTGGTGCGGATGCGGATCGCCGGGCAGCCGCTGGCGGAGAGCAGGCCGCGTGCGACCCAATCGGCACGGTCGGCGCGTGCCTCGACGACCAGCGCGGCGGCGCCGTTCGGGGTCAGCTGGCTTTCGGGAGTCGTCCAGTGCGGCCATGGCGCGGCGGTCCGCGTGCCCTTGGGTACTTCGCCGTCCAGCGGTGCCCGGACGCCGTGGCGCATCAGGATCACGACGCGGTCCAGCGTCATATCCGCCGGTGCGGGGGGCGTGGTCCGGGCATCGGCGGTGGCCGCGCCACCGAGGAGGAGGAGGGCGAGTGCGCAGCGCACCGAACGGGCGGTGGAGGAAAGGACGGTCATCGCCCATGTCCCTGGCGCATTTCCGGGTCAGGACTGTGACATTGCCGGGCAGGTGATGACGGGCGAGCCGTGCTTCCGGCATAAAGTTCCGAAGTCATCAAAATTCGGTCAATAAGTCATCGCGCTGTCACAGGTGGTCCCTAGCGGAGCCATCGAAGGCGCCCCGAGGCGCCGCCAGCATGATCGTTCCAGGGGGAAATACCATGACCGCTTCGTTCAAGCGGGCGCATGTCGTGCGCCTGTTGTGCACCACGGCCGCCACGCTGCTTGTCGCCGCACCGGCCTTCGCCGCCGATCCCGTCGCGCCCGTCGTCGCCGAGCCGGTCACGGCGGAACCCGATCCGCAGACCGGCGAAGAGGTGGTGGTCAAGGGGCATCGCCAGGCCATCGTCGATGCGCAGGACGAACAGCTGCGCAGCCAGTCGCTGGCCACCGTCGTCTCGGGCGAGGAACTGCGCCTCCAGCCGCAGCAGAACCTGGCCGACCTGCTGACCCGCCTGCCGGGCATCAGCTCGTCGGTCGACCAGTCGCGCAACGCGGCGGCGACGGGCGAGGCGCAATATGTCTCGATCCGCGGTCTCGACACCTCGTACAACGCCTATTCGTTCGACGGCGTGCGGCTGGCGCAGACCGATGCGCGCACCCGCGCCATCTCGATGAACCTGTTGTCGCCCTTCTCGCTCCAGACTGTGCGCGTCGACAAGGCGCCGACCGCCAAATATGACGGCGACGCGATCGCAGGCATCATCGACATGGTGCCGATCACCGCCTTCGACCTGCCCAATCATCGCACCCAGATCCGTCTGCAGGGCCAGTTGGCGGGCCGCGCCGATGCGCGTCGCCAGGATCCTTGGGGCGGCACCGTGCAGGTCGAGACGGCGCAGCGTATCGGCGATTTCGGCATCTATGCCTCTGCCTATTACGGCCTGAAGCATGTGCTGGGCGAGTCGACCGCGGTCCAGCACGACTGGGAAAAGTATAACAACAACATCCCCGGCATGATCCGCGACAATCTCGACAATCTGTTCGCGCGCGGTGCCCAGTGGCAGTCGTTCCGCAATCGTATCGAGCGGATGGGCGGTACGCTGAACCTCGACTGGAAGGGCGAAGGCACCGACCTGTACCTGCACTCCACCTATGGCCGGTACAACCTCAAGAGCTGGATGGACCAGACCGCGCTGCGCCAGACCAGCCTGGCTCCCGACCAGATCAACCCGAACCCCAATAACGGCTCGTACGACGCCGCAGGCTACCGCGCCGATTACGGCCTGACCGCGACGCATTATTTCCGCACCGAGCACAGCAACCAGGAGCTGGTGACGACCAAGCTGGGCGGCCAGACCCGTTCGGGCGACTTCACCTTCGACTATCACGGCGCCTATTCGCGCGGGTCGCAGGATTACCCCTTACGCATCCAGTCGGGCTTTGCGGGCCGTCCCTATATCGGCACCGCCGACAATACGGGCACGGCGGCATACCGGATGGTCACCTCGATCGGCCAGCGCACCTTCCCGCAGGTCGTCCTGACCGACGCGGCGCGCGCCTACCTGACCGACCTGAGCAAGCTGCGTCAGTGGTATGTCACCCAGCAGTTCGAGAATACCTGGGAACGCCGCCTGGAGGGGCAGTTGGACACCACCTGGCATCATGCCGATCAGGGCCTGGTGTCGATCTCGGCGGGTGCCAAGGTCGAGGATGCCAAGCGCTACGCCAACGCGCTGGGTGACGACGGCGCGCTGCAATATACCTTCCCCAATGCGGACGGCAGCAATTCGCCGCGTTATGCCGCGACCGGCCCGGTCCTGACCTCGCTGCCCGGCCAACTGCTCGGCGGGTTCATGAACAACGCCGCGCAGGTGCCGATCTTCCTGATCGACACCAATTACATCGAGAACCAGGTCCGCCAGCTTTCCAGCCCGAAGATCGCCGGGCTGGACCCGGTCAAGCTGAAGGAAAACCGGCTCGACGGGCGCGAGAACCGACTGTCGGGTTATGTCATGGCGACGATGCAGTTCGGCGACCTTCAGGTCGTGCCGGGCGTCCGCTACGAATATAACCGGTTCAAGGGCACTTATTGGCAGGACCGGGGCAACACGGCCGGTTTTGCGACCTCGGCGCGTGATTACGACCAGTGGTTGCCCAGCATCATCGCCAATTACCGGCCCAATGATGCGATGGTCATCCGCGCGTCGATCCGGAAGAGCTATTCGCGGCCCGCTTTCGACCTGCTGCTCGGCCCGACCAGCGTGTCGCGCAACGATCTGGGCGAGGTGACGGGGGTGTTCATTCCCAACCCGAACCTGGATGCGCAGACCTCGTGGAACTACGACGCCTCGGTCGAATATAAGGGGCAGGGCACCGACTTCTTCTCGATCAGCCCCTTCTACAAGGATCTGAACCACGTCCTGTTCGCGACCGGCACCACCAACGCCAGCGGCGATTACAATATCTGGGGCAATCCCCAGTCGGAACAGCAGGGCGGGGTCGAGGTGTCGAGCCTGACCACCAATGCCACCGGCAAGATCTACGGCGTCGAGCTGTTCGGTCGTTATTCGCTTAAAGGTCTGCCGGGGCTGCTCGACGGGCTGGGTCTGCAGGCCAATGTCACGGTGCAGCGTGCCAATGCGCGGGTCTTCGTCAATGGCCAGATGCGCGACCAGCGCATGACCCAGGCGCCGAAGATCATGTACAATGCCGCGCTATTCTATGCCCATGGCCCGCTGTCAGCGGAATGGAACTACAACTATACCGGTGACCGCCTGTACGACTTGCGCTCCAGCCGTCCCGACACGTATATCCAGCCGACGACCATTTCGAACCTGATCGTCAACTATGTCCTGCCCTCGGGCCTGACGGTCGGCGCATCGGTGCAGAATTTGTTCAACGAACACAGCTATTGGGCGACGACCAGCGAGCGCAAGGCGTACCTCTCGAACGACCGCAAGGGCGGCTATGTCGAGACGGGGCGTATCTATATGCTCAACCTGACCTACGCCTTCTGAACTTATACCCTCCCCGATCCGGTGTTCGCGCCCCCCGTGGGCACCGGAGCGCACCTGCGCCGACGGCACCTCCGTGTGTCGTCGGCGGTTTTGTGCGGGGTTCCTGACCACATGGTCGCACGTTAGCATGAGCCGAACGATAGGATCTGCCCGACATGATGAAACGCCAGCGCCGCCAGCATGAGATTGTGGCGCACCTTGCCGAAGGCGGGTTCCACGGCATCGGCGAACTGGCCGAGGCGCTGTCGGTGTCGGAGGAGACGGTGCGGCGCGAGCTGCGCGTGCTGGAGGCATCGGGCACGGTCGTGCGCGCGCATGGCGCGGTGCGCATCGCCAAGGTCGAGAACGAGGGCTCCTTCGCCACCCGCCTGCAACGCCATGCCGAGGCCAAGCAGCGCATCGCCGCCGCCGTCGCCGAAGTCGTCGCGGACGGCCAGGCCGTCTATCTCGATGCCAGCACGACGGGCCATTATGTCGCCAGGGCGCTGCGCGATCACCAGGGGCTGACCGTCATCACCAATGCGGTCGGCGTCGCCGCCGAACTGGGCGGGCGCAACGACAATCGCATCATGCTGGCGGGCGGCGAGATGGATTATGAATATCGCGCCTGTTTCGACGCCACCGCGCGCGAGTATCTGAGCATGTTCACGCCCGCGCTCGCCATATTGTCGGTGGAATCGGTCAATCTCGACCATGGCTTTGCCGACTATCATGCGGGTGAGGCGGCGGTGTGCCGGATGATGATCGCGCGGTCGCGCCGCACGCTGATCGCCGCCGACCAGAGCAAGTTCGACCGGCCGGGCACGATCCAGGTCGCCGCGCTGGACGCGGTGGCGATGCTGGTCACCGACGCGCCCTTGTCGCCGGCTTATGCCGAGGCGCTGGCTGCGGTGGAGGTGGTGGTCGCCTGAGCCCGCGGGATCAGCAGCGCGACGGCGGCGCCCGCGATCCCGAAACCGGCATGGATCAACCAGAAATGCGGCTGGTCCATGCGCGGATAGAGCGTGCCCAACTGCCCTACCACCAGATGCGCGACGAAGCCGTGGAGATAGAACAGCCCGGTCATCAGCCCGCGCCGGGACGGGGCTGCGGCGGCGGCGACGATCGCCAGCGCGGAGGGCCAGGACAGGACGACGCCGATCGACAGCAGCAGCACCGCGCAGAGCGGACCGGGAAGCCCGATCTGCACACCCCCCGACAGTCCTGCCAGCAGCCCATAGGCCAGCGCCATCGCGATCCCCCCGGCCGCCAGTTTGTGCGCCGCGTCCGGCTCTCGGGAGAGGCGGGGCCAGAGCCGATAGGCCAGCAGCGCCAGTGCGATGGTGAACAATCCGTCCGCCGCCGCCAGCCAGCTGGGTGGGATGGTCAGCCCGCCCAGCGTCAGGTCGACCCGCTGCTCCGCCCACAGCAGCACCATGTTGGTCAGCTGTTCATAGGCGCAGAAGCACAGGGTCACGGCGGTGATGGCCAGGATGACGCGCGGCCAGTCGGTGTGATGGCGGTCCGTCTCATGCGCCTCGCTCAGGCGGACCGGCGGCGCGGTGCGCAGCGTCAGCATCGCCGCGATCATGCTGGCCGCCATCACGGCAAAGGCGGCGGCGAAGCCGAAGCGCAGCGCCAACCATCCGCCGATCAACGGCCCCAGCAGCGCGCCGCCGTTCAGGAACGCCAGATAGGCCGCATACAGCCGCTCACCCGCCGAGCGCACGCGCAGCGCCCCCACCTCGGCGGCGAGATTGCCCTTGAGCAAGCCGATGCCGCCGATCAGCAGCGCCAGCCCCGGCAGCGCGCATGTGCGGCTGGCGAGCGCCAGCAGCCCCAGCGTCATCAGCACCGCGCCCGCATACATGGCGGGCCGCCGCCGCCCGCTCCGGTCGGCGATCCATCCGCCCAGCGGCAGGACCAGATAGGTCAGCGCACCGTACAGACCGTAAAGCTGCGAGGCGAAGGCAATGTCGCCATGCGCGCCCGTCACCCCCTCGATACCGGCGCGCAGTGCGGCCAGCCCGATGACCGGACCGCCGCGCCCCAACAGGTCGGTGACGAGGAACAGGGTGAGCAGCGATTTCGCACCCTGGATCGCACAACGCTCCCACCCCTCGACGCGGGCGAGCGTCCAGAATCCGGGGGCGGGCGGGGTCGTGTCCCTGTCGCGCATGATGCTGATGTCGGTCCGTCAGTGCTTTGGGAGGAAGCGATCGTGCCCTAGCGCGGGTTTGTGACGGGTTCGCGGCGCTCGACAAAGCCGCGCCCGCACGGCACCACGGGGCCATGGACCTGTCCGCCATCGTCGCCGAGATCGCAGCCGAGATGGCGGAAGCCCCCGATCGGGGCAAACCCGCCGATTACATCCCGGCGCTGGCGGATATCGACCCGCACCGTTTCGGCATCGCCATCGTCGAGGCGGACGGCCAGTGCCATCTGGCGGGCGATGCCGAGCAGAGCTTTTCGATCCAGAGCATTTCCAAGGTCTTTGCGCTGACCCTGGCGCTGGGCGCGGTCGGCGACCAGTTGTGGCGGCGGGTAGGGCGCGAGCCGTCGGGGACCGCGTTCAACTCGATCGTGCAGCTGGAGACGGAGCAGGGCATCCCGCGCAATCCGTTCATCAATGCGGGCGCGATCGTGGTTGCCGACATGCTGCTGGGCAATCACGAACCGCGCGAGGCGATCGGCGAGATGCTGCGCTTCGTCCGTGCGCTGGCGGGGGAGGACGACATCGTGATCGATGCCGCCGTGGCGCAAGCCGAGATGGAGACGGGGCATCGCAACCAGGCGCTGGCGCATTACATGCGCGCCTTCGGCAATCTGCATCACCCCGTAGAGCGGGTGCTGGGCGTCTATTTCCACTTCTGCGCGCTCGCCATGAGCTGTCGGCAACTGGCGCTGGCCGGGCGTTACCTGATGGCGCGGGGCGTCAATCCGGGGACGGGGCGTTCGGTCGTGTCACCGCAGCGCGCGCGGCGGATCAACGCGCTGATGATGAGCTGCGGCCATTATGACGGCTCGGGCGAATTCGCGTTTCGTGTCGGCCTGCCGGGCAAGTCGGGGGTGGGCGGCGGCATATTGGCGATCGTGCCCGGCCGTGCCTCGATCGCGGTCTGGTCGCCCGGCCTCAACGCGCGCGGGAATTCACAGCTTGGTACGCTGGCGCTCGAACGGCTGGTGCAGCGGACGGGCTGGTCCGTGTTCGACCCGCAAGCCGGTTGATCGCGCGAAGCGGCGCGAACGCGGCCGCAGCGCGCACCGACAGCAGCAGGTTCAGCGCGACCCCCGCGATCGAGGCGGCCCCGAACATCCGCACGATCCGTTCGCCGGTGATCCCCGTGCCGCAGGCCGACAGCGCGACCAGCAGCGCCGCCGCGCCGAGCAGCTTCAGCCCGCCGCGCAACCGCGCATCGTGCAACGTCCCCGCCTCGCGCGCATGACGATAGGAACCGGCGGCGAGCAGCCAGAAGCCGACGAAGCAGAGGGCGATCGTATCAAGCATGGGCGGGCTCCATGGACCGGCGCGACCGGCCGGGGGCTTTGGGGGCGGGGCGGGCGCTGAGCCGGGCGGCGGCGGCAAAGCCGATGCCGATGGCCAGGCAGGCGATATCGAAGGCGAGGAACAACCGGTCGCCGTCGAGCAGCGAGGGCAGGAACCAGCGCGGTGTGGTCAGCGCGTTGACGACCGGGATTCCTGCCCACAGTGTGGCGGCAAGGCCGAACAACAGCGTCCAGGCGCGCCGCGCCGGCAGGCCGAGCTGCGCGAGGGCCAGCAGCCCCCAGGTCCAGAACATCGCCGACACTTCCGCATCGGCGCGCCCGGCCATCTCGGCGGGGATCAGCCGGTTGGCCAGCAGGAACGCGGCCATGCCACTGGGAAAGGCGGCGATGACCGCGATGTTCAGCCGTTCGGCCAGGACCAGCCCGAAGAACGGCGTCGCGCCGGGCTTGCGCCGCTTGGCGGTCCATAGCAGCAGGCCGGTGCCCACCATCGCCGCACCGGTCAGGCCCAGCACGAAATAGGCCCAGCGCAGACCCGTCGAGGCATATTGCGCCAGATGCAGGCCCAGCATGACGCCCGAGGTCTGGATCGCGGAGGCGGGGTCGCCGCTGCGCGCCACGAACCGGCCGGTCGCACCGTCATAGGTGACGGTCGGCGTGCGCGCACTGATCGCGCCGCGCGTGGTGAGCGCGACCGTGACGCGCGCGGCGCTGTCCCCCGGATTCTGAATGATGACGCGGGTGGCGGGGCCGCCCAGCCGCTGCTCGGCATCGCGGACCAGCGGTGCGATCGCGACGAGCGGGCGGCGCACGCCGGTGGCGGGCAGGTCTTCGGGCGTGCCGTACGCGGCCTGTGCGAACTGTGCGGGCTTGGCGTAGTTCACCATCACGGGCCACGGCATGTACATGGTCACCAGGGTGATCAGCCCGGTATAGGTGATCATCGCATGATAGGGCAGGCCGAGCACCGCCGAGACATTGTGCGCGTCGAGCCAGCTGCGCTGCCCCTTGTTCCAGCGCAGCGTGAAGAAGTCGGCGAAGATGC
This sequence comes from Sphingomonas sp. CFBP8993, assembly GCF_034044895.1. NCBI lineage: Bacteria > Pseudomonadati > Pseudomonadota > Alphaproteobacteria > Sphingomonadales > Sphingomonadaceae > Sphingomonas > Sphingomonas sp. CFBP8993. Next base: position 375,193 of record NZ_JAXCWU010000005.1, read on the forward strand.
GCTTATGGGTGATCACGCCCGAGATGATCGCGCCCAGCATCGCCATCGCGCATATCCCCGCCAGCCAGCGGCCCCAGGGATGCGGCAGCTGAAGCTGGAAATGGAAGCGATAGAAATGCTCGCCGCCGCGCGTCTCGCGCGCGGTCAGCGGCGTACCGCTGACGGGATCGAGGTCCAGCTCGCTGCCGCGCCCCCTGGGATCAGGCTTGGCGGGGACGCGGAAGACGCGGGTCACGACCGTGCGCGCGTCGGGCAGGTAGATATACCATTGCAGGTCGTCCGCCCCGGTTCGCGCCAGATAGCGTACCGCCGAGCTGGCCGCCTGCGCCGGCGTCGCCGCGGTCGCGCGGATCTCGGGCTGCATCCACTGGGTGATTTCGGGGCGGAAATAGGCCGCCGTGCCGGTCAGGAACATGGTGAACAGGATCCACCCGGCGATCAGCCCCAGCCAGCCATGCGCCCAGGCCATGGTCTGGCGCAGCGCCCGCTGCGGCCCGGTATGCGCCTCGCTCACGGCCGCACGCCCAGCAGTTTCAGCAGGACCGCCATGACCAGCGCGCCGCCCCAGACGACCGCGCTCACCCGTGCCAGCCGCGCCTCGTGCAGCGACCAGAGCCCGATTCCCGCATAGACCAGGAAGGACAGGATCATCGGCCAGCCCGTCACCTCGACGCGCGCCAGCGGATCGGTGGCGGGCAGGATACGCGCGGTCAGCATCACGGCGGCGCAGGCGAATCCATAAGCGCCGACCACCGCCGTGACCCAGCGCCACGCCATGACGAATCCCGTCCGCCAGTGGCGTTCGGCTTGTTCGTCAATGGCTTGGCGCGATGGCAACGACGTTTGCCCCTTGTCATGTTGATGACATGCTCCTAGCAGCAGTTGATAGTCACTATCAATAGCGGAAGAAAATTAATGCGAGCTTTTCGCGGAGCGTTGCTGACCGCCTGTGCCACGGGTGCGATGCTGGGCCATGCGCTTCCGGCCCAGGCCAGGGACCTGCCCGACAGGATCGCGGCGGCCCCCGCCGACGATGATCCGCAGCGGCTGCGCCACGAGGAGATCGTGGTCGAGGGCGAACGCGAGAAGCGCAGCGCGGCGTCGGGAACCAAGACCGACATCCCGCTGATCGCCACGCCGCAGACGATCGCGGTCATCGACCAAGAGGAACTGACCCGCCGCAACGCGCAGTCGATCAACCAGGCGCTGGGCTATGTCGCGGGTGTCGCGCCGAACCAGCGCGGCAACGTCGCCACCCGGTACGACCAGCTGTTCCTGCGCGGCTTCGCGCCCGGCATCTTCATGGACGGGATGCGGCTGCTCGGCGGGGTCTATGCCAGCCCGCAGGTCGACTTCCATCTGGTCGAATCGGTCGATGTGGTGAAGGGGCCGGCGGGCGTCACCTATGGCTCGGGCACGCCGGGCGGCCTGATCAACCTGACCAGCAAGCTGCCCTATGCGGGCGCGGGCGGGCGGATCGAACTGGCGGCGGGCAATTACGCGCTGCTCCGCTCCAGCATCGACGTGAACCAGCCGCTCGACGCCGACGAACGCTGGCTGTTCCGCATGATTGCGGGTGCCGAGGAGTCGGACGGCTTCATCCAGAACACTGCCAATCGCCGCTATTATGCGCGGCCCATGCTGACCTTCGCGCCCGACAAGGCGACCAGCGTGACCCTGATCCTCAATTATCAGCGCGATCCCGAATCGGGCTCCTATAGCGGCGTGCCGGTCTATGGCTCGGCGCTGCCCAATCCGTTCGGGGTGTTGCCGGTCGATTTCAACACGTCCGAGCCGTCCTACGAAGCGTTCGACCGGACCCAGAAATCGGCGACGATCCTGTTCCGCCATGACCTGAACGACCGGCTGAGCTGGACGACCAATGCGCGTTATCTGGCGATCGGGCTGCATTACCGGCAGATCTACGGCTCGGGCTATGTCACGCGCGGGACGGGGACGAACGCCAATAGCGACTTCTCGACTCTACAGCGCGGCGGGGGAGGGTCGGACGAGGCGTTCCAGACCTTCACCGTCGACAATCACCTGGTCGGCAAGATCGACACCGGGCCCGTCCGTCACACCATTCTGGGCGGTGTCGACTGGCAGCATAATCGCGGCGAGAATTATCAGGCATTCTATACCGGGCAGAATGCGAACCCGGTGTTCAACATCCCGAACCTGAACCTGTTCGCACCGGTTTACGGCGTGCCGCTGCCGACCTTCCCGATCGACCAGACGCACAACTACACCAAGCGTGATCAGGTCGGGGTGTACCTGCAGGACCAGATCGCGATCGGCGGGCTGCAACTGATCGCCAGCGGGCGCTGGGACACGTACAACCAGACGACGCAGAATCTGGTCACAAACCGCGCGACACGGCTGAACCAGACCGCCTTCACCACCCGGCTGGGCGCGCTCTACGAGACGAAGGTCGGCCTCTCGCCCTTCGTCAGCTATTCCGAGAGCTTCGAGCCGCAGGCGGGCGCGACCGCCGATGGCAGCAACTTCATCCCCGTCACCGGCCGTCAATATGAGGCCGGGCTGAAATACCAGCCGCGCGGCACCACCGCGCTGTTCACCCTGTCCGCCTTCGACCTGCGCCGCCGCAACGTGCCGGTCGCCGATCCGCGCGCGGGTACCGGCAATGTGCCCACCAATGCGCAGGTGCAGATCGGCGAGGTCGCGATCCGGGGCATCGAACTGGACGGACGCGGGACGGTCGCGCCCGGCTTCGACGTGGTGGTCGCCGCGACCTATAACGACCCGCGCGTGACGCAAGGATCGCCCGTGGTCGGCACCGGCGACCAGTTGAGCGGCGTCACCGGCACCCGGCCGCTGGGCGTGCCGCAATGGAGCGCGTCGAGCTTCCTGTCCTACGACCTGGGCAAGGCGGGCGTCGGCCACGCGCTGGGCGGCCTCAGCCTGGGGGCGGGCGTGCGTTATGTCGGCGAATCGGACGGCACCGCGACCACGGTATCGGCAGGCCGCACGGTCGTCCGCCGGTTCGCCTCACCCGATTACTGGCTGGCCGACCTGATGCTGGGTTACGATCTCGGCCGGGTCAGCCCGGCGATGGCGGGGCTGAACCTGACCGCCAACATCGCCAACCTGTTCGACAAGCGCCACATCACCAGCTGTTTCTTCAACAATGGCTGCTATTACGGGGCATCGCGGACCTTTGTAGGCAGCCTGCGCTATTCTTGGTAAGGGCGCATCCGATTCATTCGAACACGACCATGTTCGCCTCTCCCGCCGGACGATCGGCGGGTGGGGGCGCAAAGGAGTTTTGAGGTTTGTCGACCGATACTGCCCTGCCCGAACTGACCCCGACCGCGGCGCTGAGCGTCGAGACGGTTCAGAACGTCCATCACTGGAACGAGCATCTGTTCTCCTTCTCGGTGTCGCGCCCCGACAGCTTCCGTTTCCGCTCGGGCGAGTTCGTGATGATCGGGCTCCAGGGGGACAACGGCAAGCCGCTGCTGCGCGCCTATTCGGTCGCCAGCCCGTCCTATGACGAGAAGCTCGATTTCCTGTCGATCAAGGTCGAGGACGGCCCGCTGACCAGCAAGCTGCAAAAGGTCCAGCCGGGCGACAATATCTATCTGGGCCGCAAGCCCACCGGCACGCTGGTCGCCGATGCGCTGCTGCCGGGCAAGCGGCTGTTCATGCTGTCGACCGGCACCGGTCTTGCGCCCTTCCTGTCGGTGGCGCGCGATCCGGACATCTACGACATGTTCGACGAGGTGGTGATCGTCCATTCGGTCCGCCGGGTCAGCGACCTGGCGTTCCATGACGAACTGGCGGCCAAGCTGGCCGACGATCCCCTGGTCGGCGACGTCGCGGCGGAGAAATTCCACTATGTCCCCACCGTCACGCGCGAGCCGTTCCACACGTCGGGGCGCATCGACGCGCTGATCGAGGATGGCCGGCTGTTCGCCGGGCTGCCCAGCGCGCACGGTTTCAACCCGGAAACCGACCGGATCATGATGTGCGGCAGCATGGAGATGATCAAGTCGCTGGGCGCCAAGTTCGAGGAAATGGGCTTCCCCGAAGGCTCGAACGCGCAGCCGGGTGCCTATGTGATCGAAAAGGCGTTCGCGGGGTAACTTTTTCCTCCCCTGCAAGGGGAGGTGGCAGCGCATAGCGCTGACGGAGGGGTGTCCCGCTCTCGATAGGTCGACACCCCTCCACCATGCTTCGCATGGTCCCCCTCTCCCTATGGGGGAGGAATCACGGTTCGCTGCCCTCTCGCGACATTCGTGCCTCTCGGCGGCACATTTGTGCGACATTTGCGTCCTAACGCCCAAGCCCTGGCATAATGGGAAAAGGGACGGACATGCGGTTTTGGGCGGGTTTGATGCTGGCGAGCGCGATGCCCGCGATCGCGCAGGCGCAAGTGGCGACGCCCCCCGCCCAGCCGGCCACCACGCCGCCCGCTACCTCGGGTCCGGCGACGACGGCCCAGGATGCAGCCGGTTCGGCCACCGCGACCCCCGCCACGCAAGGACAGGCCGCGCGCAGCGGCTCCCAGGCGCAGGCACAGCCCGAGGCGGAGGACGAAGGCGCCGAGGAGGGTGACGTCGTCGTCACCGCGCGCCGCGAGCCCGGCAAGGTGCCCGGCGATATTCCGCCCGAACAGCAGCTGAGCCCCGCCGACGTCCGCGCCTACGGCGTGTCGAGCGTCGCCGACTTGCTGACCGAACTGGCACCGCAGACGACCAGCGGGCGTGGCGGCTCGCCGGTGATCCTGCTCAACGGTCGCCGTATCGCGGGCTTCCAGGAGATTCGCGACCTGCCGACCGAGGCGATCCTGCGCGTCGACATCCTGCCCGAAGAAGTGTCGCTGAAATACGGCTATCGCGCCGATCAGAAGGTGGTGAACTTCGTCCTGCGCCCGCGCTTCCGCTCGCTGGCGGCCGAGGCGATCGGGACGGTGCCGACGCAAGGGGGCTCGGCGACCGGCCAGGGCAAGCTCGACTGGTTGCAGATCCGCAAGGACAAGCGGCTGAGCATCCACACCGACTATTCGGAAACCTCGCGCCTGACCGAGGCGGAACGCGGCATCATCGCGCCGTCCTCCAACGCTTCGCTGGGCGGCAACATCGTCACCGCCGACCCCGGCCTCGCCGCGCTGACCGGCACCAACCCCAGCACCGTCGGCGTGCCCGGCGGGCTGAGTGCCGCGCCGACCCTGGCACAGCTGGCGGGCAGTCCCGCGACCGCGACCGACGTCACCCCCTATCGCACGCTGCAATCGGCGCAGCGGCAATGGGACGCCAATGTCGTCTATGCGCGCAACATCTTCGACAAGGTGTCCGCCTCGTTCAATGCCGAGGTGCAGACGACGCAAAGCAACAGCTGGAACGGCCTGCCCTCGGCCAATCTGGTCCTGCCGGTCGGCAATCCCTACTCGCCCTTCGCCACGACGGCGACGATCAGCCACCTGACCAATGCCTATGGTCCGCTGGTCCAGGACAATACCGGGCTGACCGCGCATCTGGGTACGGCCTTCAACGGCGATATCGGCAAGTGGCGCTGGTCGCTGACCGGATCGTACGACCGCGCCGAAAGCCGCGTGGCGACCGATACGGGGCTGGACATCACCGGCCTCCAGACGCGGTTGAACGCGGGCGATCCGACCGCCAATCCGTACGGCCCGCTCGACGCGCTGGGTCTGGCGGCGCGCAACTTCGCCCGATCGACCTCGTCCACCGGCGAGGTGGATGCGCTGCTCAACGGCCGGGTCTTCGCGCTGCCTGCCGGTGACGTGCAGGCCAGCGTCAAGCTGGGCGGCGAGACGAGCGATTTCTCCAGCCAGTCGACCCGGTTCGGCATCACCCAGACGGGCGGGGTGTCGCGCGACATCGTCAACGGCCAGGTCAATCTGGACTTCCCCATCGCCAATCGCGACCGTCAGGTACTGGGCGCGATCGGCGACCTGTCGCTGAACGTCAATGCCGGGGCCGACCACCTGTCGGACTTCGGCACGCTGACCACGATCGGTTACGGCGCGAACTGGTCGCCGCTGGAGGGCGTTCGCTTCCTGGCCTCCTGGACCGATCAGGAGGATGCGCCCACCGCGCAGCAGCTCGGCAATCCGACGATCACCACGCCCAATGTCCGCCTGTTCGACTATGTGCGCGGCACCACCGCGACGATCACCGCGGTGACCGGCGGCAACCCCGCGCTGGTCGCCGACAATCGCCACGTCATGAAGCTGGGCGTGAACGTCAAGCCGTGGAAAGCCCGCGACATCAACCTGACCGCCAATTACTACCGCATCAACACCGACGATCCGATCGCGTCCTTCCCGACGCCCACCGCCGCGATCGAGGAGGCGTTCCCCGATCGCTTCACCCGCGATGCGGGCGGCAATTTGCTGCGCGTGGATTCGCGCCCGATCAACTTCGCACGGACCGAGCGGTCGCAACTGCGCTGGGGCCTGAACTTCTCCAAGCCGATCAAGTCGAAGATCCAGAAGGAGATCGAGGCGTTTCGCGCCGGGAGCGGGCCCAATCCCTTTGCCGGGTTGAACTTCCCCGGTCGGCGCGGGGGCGAAGGTGGTCCGGGCGGCGAAGGTCCGCGACGCGACGCACAGGGCGGCCCCGGCGACGCCCCGCCCCCGGGCGGTCCCGGTGGTCCGGGCGCAGGCGGGCCGGGGGCAGGTGGCCCCGGTGGTCCGGGTGGCGGGTTCCGTGGTGGCGGCGGCGGCTTTGGCGGGGGCCGGGGCGGCGGTGGCGGCCGGGTGCAATTCGCGCTCTATCATACCTGGACCTTTGCCGACCGGGTCATCGTCGCCGATGGCGGGCCGGACCTGGACCTGCTGCGCGGCGATGCGATCGGGTCGAGCGGCGGCACCTCGCGCCATCAGGTCGAGGCGCAGGCGGGCTATGCCAATAACGGCCTCGGCCTGCGGCTGTCGGGCAACTGGCGCAGCGCGACGCGGGTGAACGGCGGCACGCCGGGCAATCCCAATCCGCTGGAATTCGGCAGCCTGGCGACGGTCGATTTCCGACTGTTCGCCGATCTGGGACAGCGCCTCGAACTGCTGAAGAAGCATCCCTGGCTGCGCGGTACGCGGGTCAGCCTGGTGGTCGACAACGTCTTCAACCAGCGGCAGCGGGTCACCGATTCGACCGGCACCGTGCCGATCGGCTATCAGCCGGGCTATCTGGATCCGCTGGGCCGGACGGTGCGGCTGTCGGTCCGCAAGCTGTTCTTCTGAGGCGTCGGGCCGCATGTTCCATATGCGGCCCGGCATATCGCGCGAATTGCAAGGCCCGGTTTCCGCAAGATTACTCCGATCCGGGATCGCATAAAGGGGCAACCGGAGAAGTTTCTGGTTAACCTAGCCTAATTTTAATGCCATCGCCTTCACGGATGAATTGCGACGACGTGCCAAAGTCGGAATAGGAAACGGCAACGCTACAAGCATCTCAAATCTCTGCCTGTGGGGGGAACAACATATATGGGCCGGAGTGCGGAGATCATGAATAACCGCGACGATGCACTGGGAGGGCATGGGCCGTCGGGGATCGACGATCGCCTTCGCCGAATCCGTGACGAACTGGCCGTGGTGGAATCGATGGTCCGCAACGAGACCGAGGCGCGGATCACCGCCGCCGATATCGGTCGGATCATTCGCACGGCACGCGAGGGCATAGGCGGCTTCTTCGATGCCGAGCTGTTCGCCGATCCGGCCTTCGACATGTTGCTGTTCGTGTTCCTGGAACAGGAAGCGGGGCGGACGGTGGAAACCAGTGCCTGCTACCGCGCGTCCGGGGTGCCGCGCACGACCGCGGTCCGCTGGATCAACATGCTGGTGGCCAATGGTATGTTCGAAAGCGCGCCGCATCCCACCGATCGTCGCCTAGCGCTGCTGAGCCTGAGCGAGGGGGCGCGTGCCAATGTCCGCCAATGGCTGAACACCATGCGCCCGATGATCGAACGCATCACGACCCGTGACATGACGGGGCCGACGGACTGAGTGCTTGACAAGGGGTCAGGCGGTAGGGGTCAGAGGGGCGCGGTCAGGCCGCCTGGGCGATGCGGTGGCGCAGGCGCTGGGCCAGCGTCTCCAGCGTAACCCCGTCGATCCGCCGCGCGACGGGCGCGTCGGATCGCAGGATGTCGGCGATCGCCAGCTGAGTCTGGGTGATCCGGTCGACCGACTGGATGCTGACCATATGGCGGCGCAGCGTGTCGGCATCGCTGCCCAGTTCAAAGGCCATGTCGGCCAGCGCGCGGGTCAATTCGACCAGCTCGTCGGCCAGCGCCAGCGCCAGAGCGCCGTCCAGGACGGTCTCCGGCGCATCATTGCCCGCGCCCGGGGTCATTTGCTGCACAGCTTCATGACGTTGGCGGCGATCGCGTCGCGCGCTACCGGCTGCGACACCGCGCCCTTGGACAGGGTGAAATCGGTGCCGGTACGGCCGATGGCATAGGCGCCACCCGCCAGCATCGCCCGCAGACCCGCCGATCCGTCCTCGTCGTCCAATGCGACCAGCACGCCCAGCGCGTTGCTGCCCGCCGCCTTGGCGACCGAGGCGAACAGGAGCGAGATGGACGGCCGCTCGCCCGATACCGGTTCGCGCGGGAGCAGTCGGATCGTGCCCTCGGGCCAGCGGTCGATGACCATATGCGTCTCGCCCTGCGGCGCGAAATAGATGGTGCCCTGCTCGACCTTCATGCCGTCGGTCGCCTCGACGACCTTGGGGGCGACCTGCTCGCGCAGCTTCTCGACCATCGGGGTCAGCAGCCCGGCGGTCATCTGCTGCACGACCAGCGTCGGCGGGCAGTTGTCGGGGAAGCTCTGGAACAGCTCGAACAGCGCCGGGGTGTTGGCGGCGTCCGCGCCGATCGCCAGGACGCGACCGTTCCAGTTCATCGGCGACGGCGGTGCCGATTTCGCATGGCGCAGCGTGCTTGCCGTGGTCCGCTTCAGATCGGCGTTGCGCGCCGACTTGATGCGCTTGCCCAGCTTGCCGATGATCGCGTCGAGTTCCGCCTGCACCGCCACCTTGGGCTTGGGGAAACAGTCGATCGCGCCCAGCCGCAGGGCCTCGATCGATTCCGCCGCGCCCGCCGCCGTGCGGGTCGAGAACATGATGACCGGCATGGGGCGCGATTCCATGATCTCGGCCAGATATTCCAGGCCGCTCATGCCCGGCATCTCGACGTCCAGCGTCATGACTTCGGGCCGATATTTATCGACCATCTGGCGCGCCTCGGCCGCGCCGTCCGCCGCGCCGACCACCGTCACGCCCTTGATCCGCTCCAGCGCGCCCGAGATGAGCACCCGCATCGTCAGCGAGTCGTCGACCACTAGAACCTTTACGTCGGCCATTACGCATTACCTTCCAAGACGGATACGCCGTCACGTCGCAGAGCGAGACTTCGCGGCAGGAGAGAAGAAGAGGGCAAGGGGGATCAGGCCGCCTCGGCCGTCACGCCCACGCTGTCGGTCAGCCGGTCGAGCGCCAGGATGAGGATCAGGCGCTGTTCGATCGTCGCCAGCCCTTCCAGATAATGGGCCGCGGTCGCGTCGCCCATGTCGGGCAGCGGCTGCATCGATTCGGGCGGGATGGTGACGATGTCGTTGACCGCATCGACGATCAGGCCCTGGAGCTGGTCGCCGATCCGCACCACGATGATGACGTGGCGCGCGCTGGGATCGGTGACGCCCCACCCCAGCCGATGGCGCAGGTCGAGGACGGGCAGCACCACGCCGCGCAGGTTCACGACGCCGCGCACATAGGCGGGCACGTTGGGCAGCGGGGTGGCGGGCGACCAGGCGCGGATCTCGCGAATGGCCATGATGTCGACGCCCAGTATCTGGTCGCCAAGCTGGAAGGTGATGAGCTGACGGGACATGTCGGTTCCTCGGGCGTGGGGATCAGTGCAGCACGCGGCGAATGGCCGCGGCAAGCTTTTCCGGGTTGAAGGGTTTCACGATCCAGCCGGTCGCCCCGGCCTCGCGCGCGCGCGCCTTCTTCTCATCGGAGCTTTCGGTGGTCAGCACCAGGATCGGCAGGTTGCGATGCCCCGGCTGGCGGCGCAGCGCCTCGATCAGGCCGAACCCGTCCATGCGCGGCATGTTGATGTCGGTAATGACCAGGTCGGGGGCGGTGGCGGGCGTCACGCCGTCCAGCGTATCGAGCGCATGGATGCCGTCTTCGGCCTCGATCACCTGATACCCCATATCGGTCAGCGCGGCGCGCAGAAGCATTCGCATGCTGGGCGAATCGTCCACGGTCATGATGGTCTGGGACACGAAGGGGCCTTTCGACAGAATCTGGGTCATTAGAAGAACTCCACGTCGCCGGTTGCGGCGGGTGGCGGGGTGGGGCGGGCGACGCGTGGCGGCGGGGCCAGCGCGTCGGTGACATGGCGGCACCGGGCAAGGCCTAGCGCCGGACGGAACTCGACACGGCGCGCACTGACCCCGCCGACATCCTCACCGACCAGCGCGATTCGTTCGTCCGCCAGGAAGCGGCGCGCGAATTGCGCATTGGCGGTGCCGATGTCGCGGAACCCGTCACGCATCATCGCACCGCCGAACAGCCTGGCTTTCAGGCTGTGCCGCTGTGCGCCGAGCGCCATCATCGCGTTGATCAGAACTTCCATCGCATACACACCATAGCGCTGCATGGATTTAGGATCCGTTTCACCCATGCCCGGTTCGGCGAGCAAAAAGTGATTCAGTCCACCGACGCCCGCGATCGGATCGTAGAGGCATGCCGAGATGCAACTGCCCAGGACGGTGGTCAGGACGATCTCCTTGTCCTGGCTGACGCGGGTTTCTCCCTGGATCACCGCGACCCGGCGCAGGCCGTCGCGTTGCGCCAGGTTCGTGATCGGGCGCGCGGTGGCGAGGGGCGGGACCGCGATCATGCGCGGCACCGGTCGATCAGCGCGGGCCCGATGCGGGTCAGCGTCAACTGGCGCGCAACCGCGCCGATTTCCTGCGCGACGCCCGGCATGCCGTAGACCACGCAACTCTCCTTGTCCTGGCCGATGGTGAAGCCGCCCTGGCCGCGCATGGCCAGCAGCCCCTGCGCACCGTCACGGCCCATGCCGGTCAGGATCGCGCCGACGGCATGGGGACCGGCAACCTTGGCGACGCTTTGGAACAGGCGGTCGACCGAGGGGCGGTGGCCGCTGGTGGGATCGTCGGGGATCAGGCGCGCGCGATACTGGCCCTCGCTGCCGCCGATCTCCAGGTGATGGGTGCCGCCGGGCGCGAGATAGACATGACCGGGCAGAAGCGGCTGGCCGTGCCGCGCCTCGGCCACGGTCGGCTGCGACAGCCGGTCGAGCCGCGCGGCGAAGCTGGTCGTGAAGGTGGCGGGCATGTGCTGGACGATGACGGTTGGCGGGCAATTGGCCGGAAAGCCGCTCAACACCTGGATCAGCGCCTCGACCCCGCCGGTGGATGCGCCGATCGCGATCAGCGATTTCGCGCGCGGCTCGAAATGCACGCTGGGCACCGGTGCCGCGGCGGGGGCATCGTTCAGGCGAACGCGACGGCTGCCCGCCGCGGCCTTCACGCTGGCGACCAGGTTGCGGTCGACGCATCCCGCCGCCGGTTTGGCGCAACATTCGACCGCGCCCAGCTCCAATGCGCGGATCGTGGTGTCCGCCCCCGCCTGGGTCAGTGTCGACAGCATGACGACGGGCATCGGGCGCAACCGCATCACCCGTTCCAGGAAGTCGAGGCCGTTCATGTCGGGCATCTCGACGTCCAGCGTGATGACGTCGGGGTCCAGCGCCTTGATCATCTCGCGCGCCTGGTGCGGGCCGTTGGCGGCGCCGACGACCTCGATATCGGGATCGCGGCTCAACATGCCCGCGATCAGTGCCCGCATGGTGGGGGAATCGTCGACGATCAGCGTTCGAATGGCCATCAGGAGACTTTCTGAAAAGCGGTGCGGCCTATGCAGCGGAACCGGTCGGCGACCTCGGTCGGAATACGTTCGGCATGGCCGATATAGATGATACCGCCCGCGACCATCTGGTCGGCGAAGCGGCCCATCAGCCGTGCCTTGGTGGCATCGTCGAAATAGATCATGACGTTGCGGCAGAAGATGACGTCGAACGGCCGCTTCATCGGCCAGCCGCGCAGCAGGTTCAGCTCGCGAAAGGCGATCGGCGCGCGCAGCGCGGGATGCAGTTCCTCCTGCTCGCCGACACGGCGGCACCAGGCGCTGCGCATCGCCGCGGGCATCGCGCGCGTCGTGTCCAGCGCATAGCGCCCCGCACGCGCGGTCGCGATGACGCTGGGCGACAGGTCGGTCGCCAGCAGGCGGAAATCCTGGCTTGCCAGCTTCTCGGCGGCGCGCGGGTCCTGGCCCGCGATCGTCATCATCAGCGAATAGGGTTCCTCGCCGCTGGAGCAGGCGGCGGACCAGATCCGCACCCGCCCGCCACCGGCCAGCCGCTGGCGAAATTCCGGCCACAGGCTGTCGCGGAAATGTTCGAAATGGTGGTTTTCACGGAAGAACGAGGTGTGGTTGGTGGTCAGCGCGTCGACCGCGCGGGCGCGTTCCTCGGCATCGCTTTCGACCAGCGCCAGATAGGTGGGAAAGTCGTTCAGCCCACAGGCGCGCAGACGCCGGGCCAGCCGCCCATAGATCAGCTTGGCCTTGCTCTCGGGCAGCAGGATGCCCGATTCGGCATAGATCAGGTCGGCGATCGCGCGGTGGTCGGCCGCCGAGAAGGCGAACTCCATCTCGCGGTCGGGCGTCGGCGCGCCACCGCGACCGGTCAGGGCGGCAAGCGCGCTCATGCGGCGAGGTTTTCGAGGAAGGCCGCCGCGCCCGAGCCACGCCCGTCACGCCGCCAGCGGCCGATCAACGCGTCGACATCGAGGATCAGCGCGACCCGACCGTCGCCCAGGATGGTCGCACCGGCCAGACCATGGATGGCGCGGTAATTGGCCTCCAGGCTCTTCACCACGACCTGGCGCTGGTCCTGGATCGAATCGACCATCAGCACCGCCTGGCCCTGGTCGCTTTCGACCACGATCAGCACGGCCTTTTCGGGCTGGGCGATCGCGCCGGTCACGCCCAGCTGCTCGCCGACGCGGTGGACGGGGACATAGGTGCCGCGCACGTCGAGCAGCGGCGACTGGCCGCCGACGACATGCACCTCGTCGATGCCGGGGCGCAGGCTCTCGACGATATGGGTCAGCGGAATGACGAAGGTCTGGTCGCCGACGGTCACGATCATGCCGTCGAGCACCGCCAGCGTCAGCGGCAGGCTGAGCGAGAAGCTCGACCCCTTGCCCAGTTCGGACTGGATGCCGATGCGGCCGCCCAGCGCCTGGATGTTCTTGCGCACCACATCCATGCCGACGCCGCGCCCCGAGATGTTGGAGACGACGGCGGCGGTCGAGAAGCCGGGGGCGAAGATCAGATTGTCGATCTCTTCCTCGGACAGCGGTGCGTCGGGCGCGATGATGCCGCGCTCGATCGCCTTGGCCTTGACCCGCGCGCGGTCGATGCCGCGTCCGTCATCGGCGACCGTGATGACGATCCGGCCCGACTGGTGCGCGGCGGACAGGGTGACGACGCCTTCGCCGTCCTTGCCCGCCGCCTTGCGATCGGCCGGGGTTTCCAGGCCATGGTCGACGGCGTTGCGGATCAGGTGGGTCAGCGGCTCGCCGATACGCTCGACCACGGTCTTGTCGACCTCGGTCATTTCGCCCTCCACCTCCAGGCGGACGCGCTTGCCGGTCTCGACCTCCAGCTCGCGGATGATGCGCGGCACGCGGCTGAACACCGTCTTCATCGGCTGGGCGCGGATCGCCATGGTCGAATCCTGCAGCTCGCGCGTCAGGTGGTCGAGGTCGGACAGCTCGGGGATCGAGCCCATCTCGTTTTCGGACAGGCGCTGCGCCAGCATCGCCTGGGTGATGACCAGCTCGCCGACCAGGTTGACCAGGCGATCCAGCTTGTCGAGGTCGACGCGGATCGTCTGGGTGGCGGCGACGCGCGGGCCACCGGCGGTTTCGGCCACTGCGGCAGCGGCGGGTGCCGCAGCCTGAGCCGGAGCCTGAACCGGAGCCGGTACAGCAGGTGTGGGCGCGGGGGCGGGTATGATGACGGGCGTGGGCGCGGCGACGATGACCGGCGCGGTCTCGACCACGGGGGCGATGACGACGGGCTCGGGCTCGGCCTCGACCGGTACGACCGGCGTGGCGTCGGCGCGGGTGACGGTCAGGCGGCAATGCGGATCGGCAAAGTCGAAGACCGCCCGGATATCCTCTTCGTCCGCCGTGCCGGGCAGCGCCATGGTGAAGCCCAGATAGGAGCGTTCGGCATCCAGTCCGTCGAGCAGCGGCAGCGCGGACAGGTCGGCGCCCAGCGTCCGGCCGCCCATGCGAACCAGTTCGCGCAGCGCCAGCATGGGCTCGGCCCCGTGGTCGAAGGCGCGCGGACCGGGATGGATGGTGACGATCCACTCGGCGATCACCGGTTCGGCCGGGGCGGCGAACTCCGGCTCCTCGAGCATCGCGAACAGCGAGTCGAAATCGTCGAGTGCCGGGGCGGCATCGGCCACCGGCTCGGCGGCGTCATCGTCCAGATCGGCAGGGCTCGAGCCGATATCGCCATTGGCGGCCGCCTCCAGCCGATCGAGCATCGGCTGGTCGGCGGGCAGCGCGCCCTCGCCCCGCGCGGCGGCGACATGGTCGGACAGCGTGTCATAGGCCGCGACGATCAGGTCGATCAGCGCGGGCCCCAGCGGCAGCGTGCCGTTGCGGATCAGGTCGAGGACGGTTTCGTAATGGTGCGAGAAATGCTGGAGCCGTTCATGCCCGAACGCCCCGGCGCCGCCCTTGATCGAATGGACCGCGCGGAAGACGGTATTGATCGTCTCGTCGTCCTGCCGCCCGCGCCGCAGGTCGTCAAAGGCGGTTTCCAGCGCGCCGAGACCTTCCTCACACTCCTGGAAGAAAATCTGCTGGATTTCGTCGAGGTTCATCGGGTCGGCCCCTTCAGGCAGCGGCGACGAGGCTGTCGAGCCCCGCCAGCGCGATCATCGAAGCCAGCGGCTCGGATGGGTGGTGCAGTTCGAAATCGGCGCGGACCGACGCGGCCATGGCCTGTGCGCTGGCCAGCACCTGGAGACAGGCCTGGCCCGCCTGCGCCACCTGCGACCCGTCGACCGACACGGCATCGCCCGATGCGATCAGGTCGAGCAGCGCCTGGCGCAGCGGCGCGGCGGCGGCGGTGTCGAGCACGGGGGCGAGGGACAGGGTCGACATGGTCGGGCTCCGGACGGGCTGGCGGGAACGGGAAACGGAAAGGCGGATGCGTCGAAAGGGGCGGGGATAGACCCCGCCCGGTAGGTCAGAATTCGGTCCAGTCGTCGCCGTTCACCGCCAGGGCGGTATTGCCCGACGACGACGGTACGGCGCGCGCGGTCTGGGCGATGCGGCGCCCGGCGGCGGCGGCGCGCTGCTGCAACTGATGGACGGGCTGGGCGGAAGGCTGGGGGGCCACGAAGCGGTCCTCCGGCTGGTTGTTGATGCGGAAGCGGGCGATCTCGCGCGCCAGGCCGTCGGCCTCGACCGCCAGCGAGCGGGCGGCGGCGGTCGCCTGCTCGACCATCGCGGCGTTCTGCTGGGTCACGCCGTCCATCGCGGAGACTGCGGTGTTGACCTCCTGAAGCCCGATCGCCTGCTTTTCGGCGGAGCTGGCGATGGTTTCGACCAGCGTGCTGATCTCGGTGATCTGGCCGATGATCCGCTCCAGCGCCTTGCCGGTCTCGCTGACCAGGCCGACGCCCGATTCGACCTGTTCGGAGCTGGCGAGGATGCGCGACTTGACGTCCTTGGCTGCGTCGGCCGAGCGCTGCGCCAGGGCGCGCACTTCGGAGGCGACGACCGCGAAGCCCTTGCCCGCGTCCCCGGCGCGTGCCGCCTCGACACCGGCGTTCAGTGCCAGGAGGTTGGTCTGGAAGGCGATGCCGTCGATGACGCTGATGATTTCGGAAATCTCGCTGGAGGCGCGTTCGATTCCGGCCATGGCGGTGACGGCGCGGCGCACGACCTCGCCCGACTGCTGCGCCTCGATCCGGGCATCGGCGACCGCGCGGTTGGCGCGGTTGGCCCCCTCGGCGGTCTGGCGGACGGTCGAGGTGATCTCGTCCATCGCGGCGGAGGTTTCCTCCAGGCTGGCGGCCTGCTGCTCGGTGCGCTGCGACAGATCGTCCGACGCCTGGCGGATGTCGTTGGCACCTGCGTTGATGCCATGCGTGGCGACGGTCACCGAGCCCATGGCACGGGCCAGCGAATCGGTCGCGCGGTTGAAGTCAGTGCGCAGCTTGTCATAGTTTGCCGGGAATGGCGCATGGATGGTTTCGGTCAGGTTACCGTCCGCCAATTCGCTCAGGCCCCGGCCCAGCGCTTCGACGACGATCTCCTGCGCTTTTGCCGCTTCCTGGACCTTGGCGGCGTTGCTCTGGAACACCTTTATGGCCTTGGCCATGCGGCCGATACAGTCGCGATAATCGGTGTAGAGGACGTCCTGCCTGACGTCGCCCGCCGCCAGGGCCTCCATCGCCACGACGCTGCCGACATACGGATCGCAGATCAGTTTGCGGCTGACGCGCATGATGACGAACGACAGCACCAGGACGGCGGCGGCGGCGATGACCGGCGGGGTCAGGACCAGGCCACCGCTCGCCATCATGGTCGCGCCCAGGCCGATGGCCGCGAGACCGGTGTAGACGATCGTCAGAACGTCGAATTTCAGACGAATGGGGGCCGTCTTGGCAAACCAGGACAACATAACGGCGGACCTCTCCAACAACCGGCTTGCGAGCGGGAGCGCTCGGTGCGGACGGAAGATGGGGGAGATTCGCCCCGTCCTCCGGTGTGAGTGACCATTATGGACAGGACGAGTAAATATCCGGTTTCCATATGGACCACGCCCGGAGAAGGGGCAGTTATGCGTCGTTTCTGAATTATCGTGCGGTGGTCAGGCTTTGCGTCATTCCCGAGGCGGAAAGGATTTCGATCCAATATCCGTCGGGATCGATGATAAAGGCGATGTCCTTCATCTTGCCGTCCTGCGGTCGCTTCTTGAAGGTTACGCCCAGCGAATCGAATCGTGCGCACGCCTCGGCGACATCGGCCACGCTGATGCCGATATGGCCAAAGCCGCGCGGATCGGCATTGCCGTCATGATAACCCTGGAAATCGGGGTCCGACTCGGTGCCCCAATTATGGGTCAGCTCCAGCGTCGTCTCGCGGTCGAAGATGAAATGCGCACGTTCGACCGGATCCTCGGGGATCGATTCGCCATCCGCCAGATAGGCGAGGAAATAGAGCGAGAAGCGCATCTCCTCGAAATCCAGCTTCTGGAGCAGCGTCATGCCCAGCACGTCCTGGTAAAAGGCGAGCGAGGGCTTCGGATCGCGGATGCGCAGCATCGTCTGGTTGAGGGCAAAGCTTTCGGTGCCGGTCGGGCGGGTCATCATCGGGTCCTTTGGAAAGACAAAGCCCTCCGCCGGGCGAGCGGGCGGAGGGCTTCGGAAAGGGTGGCGTCGGGGCTCAGGCGAGGGTCAGGCCGACATCCACATTGCCGCGGGTCGCGTTGGAATAGGGGCACACCTGATGCGCGGCGTGCATCAGCTTCTCGCCCTCGGCACGATCGACGCCGGGCAGGTCGACCAGCAGGTCGACGGTGATGCCATAGCCGCCTTCCTCACGCGGGCCGAAGCCGACTTCGGCGGTGACGGTGGCGTCCTGCGGCACACGCACGCCTTCCTTGCCCGAAACCGCCTTCATCGCGCCCAGGAAGCAGGCCGAGTAACCGGCGGCGAACAGCTTTTCCGGGTTGGCACCTTCGCCGCCCGGACCGCCCATTTCCTTCGGCACGACCAGCTTGACGTCGACCGAGCCATCCTCGCTACGCGCCGCACCGTCACGACCGCCGGTTGCCGTAGCCTTCGTCTTGTAGATTACGTTCACGCCCATATCGGCTCTCCCATTGCTCATTCGGTTCGCAGGGGTCAGCGCGCCAAGGCCGCTGGCGTTCCATGACCCGTACCGCTCACTGAAAGCGATTGCGGCCATCGTCCCCGGGCGTGCGACCTATCGCGCGGTGGCGCGGATCGCGTCCGCCGACCAGCCGCCGCCCATCGCCTGATACAGGGTTATATAGGCGGTCAGCTGATTGGCCTGCGCCTCGGCCAGCGCCAGTTCGGCGTTGAGCAGCCCGCGCTGCGCATCGAGCTGGTCGATATAGCCCGAATAGCCCGCGCGGTAGCGGTTGGAGGCGATGCGCAGGCCGTCCGCCTGCGCCGCGCGCTGCCCGGCCAGCGCCACCGCCTGCTCGCCCGATCGCCGGACCGAGGCCAGGCTGTCGTCCACCTCGCGAAACGCGGTCAGCGCGGTGCGGCGATAGGCATAGGCGGCCTGGTCGCGCCGCGCCGCACCGGCATCGGCCTGTGCGCGCAGGCGGCCCGCATCGAAGATCGGGGCCAGCACGCTGCCGCCGATCGAAAAGACGGTGATTGGATTCTGGAGCGCGCTGGACAGCACCACGCCCGCCGTGCCGGTCAGCCCCAGGCTGGGCAGCATCGCCGCCCGCGCACTGTCGAGCGAGCGGTCGGCGGCGACCAGCGCCTGTTCGGCCTGGAACAGGTCGGGGCGGCGGCGCAGCAGGTCGGCGGGCAGACCGTCGGGAATGGCGGGGCGGACCAGCCGGTCGATGGCCAGGCCGCGCGGGATGGGCCCCGGCGTGCCACCGATCAGGACGCTCAGCGCATTCTCCTGTCGCGTGACGGCCAGCCGTGCGGCGGCGACGAGCTGTTCGGTGGCGCGATATTCACCCTGCGCCTGCCGCAATTCCAGATTGGAGGTATAACCCGTCTCGGCCCGGCGCCGCGCGATGCGCAGCGCATCGTCACGCGCGGCCAGCGTCTCCTCGGCGATGTGCAGCCGGTGGTCGAGCGCGCGCAGCGTCACATAGCCGCTGGCGACCCCGGCCGCGAGCGCCAGCCGAACGGTATCGCGCGCGGCCTCGGTTGCCAGCAACTGCGCGCGTGCGGCCTCGCGGGCGTTGCGCAAGCGGCCGAACAGGTCGAAATCATAACTGGCCTGGACCAGCGGCTGCGCGCCCAGCTGGTCCAACCCGGTGCCGAAGGCGGTGACGCTGCGCCCCTCGGACAGCGGCAGGCCCGCCGAGACATTGGGCGACAGCTGCGCGCGGGCGAGCCGTTCCTGGGCCCGCGCCTCCTCGACACGCGCCGCCGCACTGCCCAGATCGGGGCTGTCGGCCAGCGCGCGGGTGACGAGCGCGGTCAGCTGCGGGTCGCCGAACGCCTGCCACCAATCGGCCGCGATCGGGCTGCCGGGGCCCAGGCTGGTGCGCCAGGCGGGCGGCGGCACGACGGCGCTGGCGGCCGGGGCGGCGGGACGCGGGCCGATGCACCCGGCCAGCAGCAGCGCGGCGGCAAGAGGCAGGGCCGTCGCCTTCATCGCACGGTCGGCCCGCCCGAGGTGTCGACGCTGGCCTGGACCGACATGCCGGGGCGCAGCCGCTGGCTGAGCGGCTGGCCCGCATCGACGCGGATGCGCACGGCGATGCGCTGCGGCACCTTGGTGAAGTTGCCGGTGGCGTTGTCCGACTTCAAGACCGCGAACTCGGACCCGGCGGCGGGCGAGATCCGCTCGACATGCCCCTTCAGCCGGGCGTTGCTCAAGCCATCGACGGTGAAGCTGGCGGGCTGGCCAACCGCCATGCGTGCGGTCTGCGCCTCCTTGAAATTGGCGATGACCCAGGTTTCGGGCGGCACCAGGAACATCAGTTGCGATCCCGCCGTGACATATTGGCCCAGGCGCACGCCGACTTCGGACAGGCGGCCGTTTTCTGGAGCGCGGACGATGGTGTTGGCCAGATCGATCTGGGCCAGTTTCTGCGCGGCCTCGGCCCCCGACACGCCGGCCTGCTGACCGCCGCGCCCGACCTGGACGGTGCGGACATCCTGTCGGGCGATCTCGCGCGCGGCCTGGGCCTGGCGCAACTGCGCCTGCGCCTGGCGTAGCGCGGCCAGCGTCTGGTCGCGTTCGCGCAAGGATACCGATCCGTCGGTGACGAGGTCGTCGACCCGCGCCATGTCGGCACGCGCGCGCATCAGCTGCGCCTCGGCATTGGCGACCGCGGCGTCCTGCGCGGCGAGGCTGGCGGTTCGCGACGCCTGGGTCTGGCGGCTGTTGGCGAGGGTGGCGGCCTGCGCCTCGACCTGCGCGGTGGCCTGGTCCACCCGCTGGCGATAGATGCGGTCGTCGATCTTCACCAGCGGCTGGCCCGCACGGACCGTCTCGAAATCCTTGACCGTGACGGCGGTGACATAGCCGCTGACCTGCGGCGCGATCACGGTGGTGCGGCCACGGACATAGGCATTGTCGGTCGACTGTATCGCGCTGGAAAAGGGCGGTAGCCGCCAGGCGGCCAGCACCGCCGCGATGCCGCCGATCACGAGCAGCGCGATCAACGCGCGCGAGCGCCATCCACCAGATGGCGGCCGCCAGCCCGAGGCTATGGCAGGCGGCGCCGCCGGGGCGGGGCCGGTAGCGGGGCCGGTCGCGGGGGCGGGCGGGGGGACGCCCGCCTCGGCGGCGGCGGCCTCGGTCATCGGGGTGGGGGATACGGGCGAACGGGTGTCAGTCATGGCTTGGCCTCGGCCGCACGGGCGCGGCGTGCGCGCCGCCAGGTCAGCAGCGCGAGGAACAGGGTGACGGCGGCCGCCAGGGCGGCGACCAGTCGGAATACGTCGTTATAGGCCCGGATATTTGCCTCGCGCGTGGCGGTCTGCGACAGGAGCGCGGCACCCTCCGCGCGGGCAAGCGTCGGGTCGCCGACCACGCCCGACACCCGCGCACCGCCCGCTGCGATCCGTTGCGTCACCTGCGGGTCGGTGGGGTCGATATTCTGCACGATGGCGGCGCTATGCGCCTTTTCGCGGATCGTCTGATAGGTGCCGAGCAAGGCTGTCCCGCCCAGGCTACCCACCGAATTGAGCATTCCGAACAGCGCGATGAAGCTGATGACGTGGCCCGCCCCCTGTTGCAGCGCACGGGTCATGCCGAACAGCAGCGACGGGCCCAGGAAGAAGGTCGTGGAAAAGGCGATCACCGCCTGCGTCGCATATAGTTCGGGTGCGCGGGTCAGGTTGGTCGAGAAGCTGTCGGCATAGGCGGCGATGGCGACCAGCCCGATCGCATACATGACCGGGTGGGTCAGCCGCGTCACGTCCAGCGTCACCGCGCTGGCGACGACCCCGGCGACCGAGGCGATGAAGGCGATGGTGAACAGCGTCCCGAACTGGTCGTTGTTCTGGCCCAGCGTGGTGAGCAGGCCGACGGCGCCGAAATTCTGTTCGGAAAAGACGATGCGCGCCATGATCGTGACGATCGCGAAGCGCACGATATCCATCGACCCCAGCCAGCGCGTGTTGAGCAGCGGATTGGCCCGGTGATGCTCGATCCACAGCGCGGCGGCGAGCAGCGGAATGGCGATGACCAGTGCCCAGCCGATCCACGCGGCCTGCGTCCACCAGACCAGCCGCCCCTGGCCCAGCACCGCGCAGAACAGGCCGATGGCGGGCGCGTAGAGCACGAAGGTCAGGAAATCGAGCGGCTCGAACGCCTTCTGCCTCTGGGTCGGGGGCAGGCGCAGCGCGATGATCGAGGCCAGGCTGATCGCCGCCAGCCCGAATTCGAACAGATAGAGTGTTCGCCACTGCGACATGGCGAGCAGGTCGGGCGAGAACAGCCGGGCGAGCGGTGTCGCGCATTGCGGCACCCCGATGCCCAGCACGATCGCCTTCAGCCGCCACTTCGCGGGCAGCGCCTGCATCATGTAATACATGCCCAGCGACGACAGCGCGGCCGCCGCCATGCCGCTGGCCGCGCGCACCGCGATCGCCGTCGAAAAGTCGCGCACGAACAGATGGGCAAAGGCCAGGATCGTATAGAGGCCCGAAAAAACCAGCGCGAAGGGGCGCAGGCCGAATTGCTGGCGGAACTTGATGAGCAGCAGGTTGATCGACGCGTTGGTCATCACATAGGCGATGGGCAGCCACGCGATCTCTGTGGGGTCGAGCCCCAATGCGCCCTGAAGCTGGATCGTGTTGACCTGGACCAGCGCATTGCCCAGCCCGCCGGTCAGCCCGATCAGGACCGCGATGACGCCGTAGGCCAGCCGCCGCCGTCCGGGATGGTCGAAATTGCCGGGCGATCCCGGAATGGTCGGCTTCTCATGGGGAGCGAAGGACCATTCCTCCTCGCTCCAGAAATGCCGAAACCGCGATTCCATCCCCGTCCTTTCGTCCCCCCGCGCCAAACGCGCAAGAGGATGAATCGGGTGCGGAATAATCCATGACACCCGGTTGCAGCGACGCCGTCCCGCCCGGCAAAGCCTTACCCGTCGAGCATCGCCCGGATACGCGCGGCCAGGTCGGCGAAGTCGAACGGCTTGGTGATCAGCGCCACGCCCGCGTCTAGCCGTCCGCCATGCACGATCACGTCGCGGGCATAGCCGGTGGTGAACAGCACCTTCAATTCGGGGTGGAGCGCCCGCGCCGCCGAGGCCAAGTCCGCGCCGGTCATGCCGCCCGGCAGGACCACATCGGAGAAGAGCAGCGCGATTTCGCTGGCCCCCGGCGACTCGAGCAGGGCGAGTGCGGTCGCGCCGTCCTCCGCCTCCAGCACGTCATAGCCCAGTTCGCGCAGCGCCTCGGTCGAATAGGCGCGGACATCGGCATCGTCCTCGACCACCAGGATCGTCTCGGACCCGTGGGTCGGTCGCGACACCGGTGCGACGGTCTCGATCGGCGGGGCGACGCCGTCAAAGCGCGGCAGGAACAGGGTGACGCAGGTGCCCTCGCCGGGCTTGGACTCGATTTGAACCTGTCCGCCCGACTGCTTGGCGAAGCCGTACACCATCGACAGGCCAAGGCCCGTGCCCTTGCCGACTTCCTTGGTGGTGAAGAACGGCTCGAACACGCGGCCCAGCGTCGCGCGGTCCATGCCGGTGCCGGTGTCGCTGACGTCGATCGCGACATAATCGCCCGGATCGGTGGGATAGGGCACCGGCCCCGCCGCCATCGTCGCCAGTCCGTCGAGCGTGGCGTTGCGCATCGTGATCGCCAGGGTGCCGCCATGCGGCATCGCATCGCGCGCATTGACCGCCAGATTCAGGATCGCGCTTTCCAGCTGGTTGGGATCGGCCTCGACCGTCCACAGGCCGGGCGCGCTCGCGACGGTCAGGTTGACCTGCTCGCCCAGCGTCCGGGTCAACAGGTCGGACAGCCCGTCGACCAGCCGTTGCGTATCGACCGATTGCGGGGCCAGTGGCTGGCGCCGCGAAAAGGCGAGCAGCCGCTGGGTCAGCGTCGCGGCGCGCTTGGCCCCGGTCATCGCATTGGTCGCGGCCCGCCGGGCGCGCGGATGCTCGTCGGTGGGCAGCAGCCGGTCGAGCATTTCCAGATTGCCGACCACCACCTGGAGGAGATTGTTGAAGTCGTGCGCGATGCCGCCGGTCAGCTGGCCCACCGCCTCCATCTTCTGGCTCTGGCGCAACTGCGCCTCCATGTCGTGCAGCCGTTCCTGCTGCGCAAGCCGCTCCGAGACGTCGGTCGCGAACTGGTACGCACCGATCGGCGTCCCCTCCGCCGAGACCAGCGGGCTGAAGCGCAGCTCGTAATGGTGCCGCTCCCCCGCCGGATCGTCGAGCGCCTGGATGACCGCGAACTCCTCGCCCGCCAGCGCGCGCGTCCAGTAATCGCGCATCACCGACAGGATCTCGGGCCGCCCGGCCATCGCCTCGACCTTGTGCTGGCCGATCTGTGGACGGATGCCGAACAGCCGTTCGAAATCCTCGGCGGCGGCGCGGTTGATCGCCAGATAGCGGTGGTCGAACCCCAATACCTGGACCAGCGTACCGGTCGAATCGATGATGTCGGCGAACAGCTTGCGCTCGGCCAGCGCCTCCATCACCCGGCGCTCCAGCACCGCGTTGATGTCGCGCAACGCCGCCTCGGCGCGGCGGCGCTCGTCGATGTCGACGACCGATCCGATCATGCCCAGGAAGGTGCCGTCATCGTCGAAGCGCGGAATGGCGGTGACCATCACCCAATGATAGCCGCCATCGACCTGGGCCAGCCGATATTCGATCTGGAACGGGCGCTGGTCGGCCATGGCATCGCGAAATGCCCGCTCGGCCATGTCGCGGTCGTCGGCGTGCAGCATCGCGGCCCAGCCGAAATGCAGCCCTTCGCCGACAGGCTGCCCGGTCTGCAACGTCCAGGTGCGGTTGATATAGGTGCAGCGCCCCCCGGTATCGGTCACCCACATGACGATCGGCGCATGGTCGGCGACGTTGCGGAACCGCGCCTCGCTCTCGCGCGCGGCGGACAGGGCGTTTTCGCGATCCTGCCGGTCGCGCATCCGCGCGCTGCTGTCGATCACCGTCGCCATGATGCCCGAGGGGTGGCCGTGCTCGTCGGCGATCGGCGTATAGTCCAGGTCCAGCCAGTGCTGTTCGGTCGCGCCCCCTTGTCCTAACAGCATCGCCTGGTCGCGAAACGCCAGCGTGCGCCCGCCCAGGCCCGCGGCGATCACCTCGGCGTTGAAGGCTGCCACCTCCGGCCAGCATTCGACCAGCGGACAGCCCAGGATCGCCGGGTGCCGGTCGCCCGAAAAGGCGGCGTAACCGGCATTGTAGATCAGGATGCCCTCCGGCCCCCATATCGTCGCCATCGGGATCGAGGATGCCAGGACGATCCCGATCGCGGTCAGACGGCTCTGCGGCCAGTCCGAAATCGGCCCGAGCGGGGTGGCCGACCAGTCGAAACCCGCGATCAACCGTCCCATCTCGCCGCTTCGCGCCAGAACAGCGGCGAAACCGGCTGGTATGTCGGTCGGGCCGTGGGCAGTCGCGGTCATGCTCGTTCCGTCCCCCCCTTCGAAACCTGACGATAAGCCGCTGTAGCGTTGCTTGGGCACGAGGAATAGAGGGGGTGATCCATATCTTGCCCCAGGTGGATCAGATTGTCGGGCCTCCCCCGCGTCGTCTTGATGCCGCCGCGCCGACATTGTGAATATCGGTCGTCAACGCGGTGACATTTTGCCGCGCCAGGTTGACGCCCCGCCCGACCCGGGAAGCACTTTGTCATGGAGCCGATAGGCAGGTGCCATGTTGGACTGCTAAGGATCAGGCAAAAGACAGGAGAGAGATCGACATGAGCGCCCATGTTCACCCCGTTCCCGAATGGGCCGATAGCGCGTCCATGGATGCGCAAGGTTATGCACGCGCCTATGAAGCGGCGAAGGCCGACCCCGATGGATTCTGGCGCGAGGAGGCGCAGCGGCTCGACTGGATCACGCCCTTCACCACCGTGAAGGACACCAGCTTCGACGAGGCGGATTTCCGCATCAACTGGTTCGCCGACGGCCAGTTGAACGTCGCCGCGAACTGCATCGACCGGCATCTGGAAACGCGCGGCGACCAGGTCGCGATCCTGTGGGAGGGCGATGCGCCCGGCACCGATCGCCGCATCACCTATCGCGAACTGCACGAGCAGGTCTGTCGCCTGGCCAATGCGATGAAGGGGCTGGGCGTCGCGAAGGGCGACCGCGTCACCCTGTATCTGCCGATGATCCCCGAGGCGGCTTTCGCCATGCTGGCCTGCGCGCGGATCGGTGCGATCCATTCGATCGTGTTCGGCGGCTTTTCACCCGAGAGCCTGGCCAACCGCATCGTCGATTGCGATTCGCGTATCGTCATCACCGCCGATGGCGGTTGTCGCGGCGGCAAGGCGGTGCCGCTGAAGGCCAATGTCGACGCCGCGCTAGAGCATGACGGCGTGGCGGTCGACCATGTCGTCGTCGTCCGCCACAGCGGCGTCGATGTGACGATGAAGGACGGCCGCGACCAATGGTATGGCGATCTGGTCGACGCCGCCGACCCCGACTGCGCGCCCGAGCCGATGGGGGCGGAGGACCCGCTGTTCATCCTCTATACCAGCGGATCGACCGGCAAGCCCAAGGGCGTTCTGCACACCAGCGGCGGTTATCTGCTCTGGGCGTCCTACACCCATCAGCATGTGTTCGATTACCGGGAGGGCGAAATCTTCTGGTGCGCCGCGGATGTGGGCTGGGTCACGGGGCACAGCTATGTCGTCTACGGCGCGCTGGCCAATGGTGCGACGACCCTGATGTATGAGGGCGTGCCGAATTACCCGGACCATAGCCGCTTCTGGCAGATCGTCGACAAGTACAAGGTCGCGACCTTCTATGCCGCACCGACGGCCCTGCGCGCGCTGATGCGCGAGGGCGACGAATGGGTGAAGAAGACCGACCGTTCCAGCTTGCGCGTGCTGGGTTCGGTCGGTGAGCCGATCAATCCCGAAGCCTGGGAATGGTATTACAAGGTGGTGGGCGAGGGGCGCTGCCCGATCGTCGACACTTGGTGGCAGACCGAGACCGGCGGCCACATGATCGCCCCGATCCCCGGTGCGGTGGCGCTGAAGCCCGGCTCGGCGACGTTGCCGCTGCCAGGCGTCTTGCCGCAGATCGTCGATGCCGAGGGCAAGGTGCTGGACGGCGCGGTCGAGGGCAACCTCGTCATCGCCGATAGCTGGCCGGGGCAGATGCGTACCGTCTGGGGCGATCACGACCGCTTCTTCCAGACCTATTTCACCACCTATCCGGGAAAATACTTCACCGGCGACGGATGCCGCCGCGACGAGGACGGCTATTACTGGATCACCGGCCGGGTCGATGACGTCATCAACGTGTCGGGCCACCGGATGGGCACCGCCGAGGTCGAATCCGCGCTGGTCGCCCATGCCAAGGTGGCAGAGGCCGCCGTGGTCGGCATGCCGCATGACGTGAAGGGGCAGGGCATCTATGCCTTCGTCACGACGAACGCGGGTGTCGAGGAGGATGAAGGCCTTCGTGCGGAGCTGATCCAGTGGGTCCGTCGCGAGATCGGGCCGATCGCGACGCCCGACGCGTTGCAGTTCGCGCCGGGCCTGCCCAAGACCCGCTCGGGCAAGATCATGCGCCGCATCCTGCGCAAGATCGCGGAGAATCAGGTCGATGCGCTGGGGGATACCTCGACGCTGGCCGATCCGGCGGTGGTCGACCACTTGGTTGCCAACCGGATCGAGCCGGGGAAAAAAGCGGCGTAACCGGGACGGGGCCGCTGGTTATCCGGCGGCCCCCTATTCCCTTGGCCTTCGACTTCGCTCAGGCTGAACGTAGCTTGGTATGATGGGCCTTATTCCCTCGCTCCGTTCAGCCTGAGCGAAGTCGAAGGCCACGCTAAACCCTCAAGGCGCCTTGCGGACCGGCGGCAAGGCTGCACAGATATCCACGCCCCCCGCAGGCACGGTGAAGAAGTCGTTCCTGCGATTCTCCCGCGCCTTGATCCACGCGGCAAAGCGCGGGGATACCGTCTCCCGATACTGGTAATGCGGACGCTGCCCGGCCGGGATTTCACTCGCCAACCGTGCCGAGACGATGGCCAGCCGCTGCCCTTCGTCCTTGTAGAAACCCAGGTCGCCGGTGCCGCGCGGCAGGGTGGACAGCGCGTCCATGCCGTCGACGATCCGCCCGGCTACCGCGATATTGCGGTCCAGCGCGCGCGGGGACTGGCCGATGATCGTGTAAAGTTCGGCCCCGGTGCCGGTGCTGGGCGCCAGGTCGCGCGCGACGCCGACCATGCCATAGCAATGCGGCATCCACTCGCGCGTGCCGTTGCCCGCCAGCGGCCAGCCATCGCGGCTATACCCCGCCCAGGTCGCGTAAGGGTCGGGCTTGCTCAACCGTGCGACCGCGCTGCTGCCCGGGCGGTCATATTCAGCCGGGGGATTGGCGACGATGCCGGTCGGCAGCGGCTTCTTCTCGGTCGCATCACCCCATTGCGCGACGTAATTCTCCTGCACGCGGTACACGCTGGTCCCCTGATCCCACCAATGCGCCCGCGCCAGCGCACGGATGTTGGCGACATGCACCGGGGCCTGCCCGGCCGCCAGCCGCATCGTCACCGTCCGTCCGTTGGACAGGGTGAAGACCAGGATCTCGTCATCGGGCACCGCGATCCAGTCGCCGGGCAAGGGATCGCCAGCTTGTACAGGCAGAGCGGGGGCGGGCGAGGCCTGCGCAAGAAGCGCGGCCAGCAGAAGCGCGATCGTCATGGGGACCAAGACTGCCCCAGCCCGGCGTCCCACGCAATCGCTTGCGCGAGGCCGCGAAGCGCATTAGGGGCGCGTGTTCCAGGCATGGACTCATGCGGAGCGGTGGCCGAGTGGTCGAAGGCGCTCGCCTGGAAAGTGAGTATACGGCAAAACCGTATCGAGGGTTCGAATCCCTCCCGCTCCGCCATTAATCCGGTACAATGTGCCAGTGTTCACCATCTCGCGGCCGGTTAAACTGCCACATCATACCGGGAATCCAACGTCGAGCCGGATTCTCGGTTGAGAACCCGGCGCGCGCCCGTCAGCGGAACAGATTGGCCTTGGCCAGCTCGATCACCTCGTCACCGCGCCCGCTCAGGACCGCGCGGGCGGCATAGAGGCTGAAGCCCTTGGCCTGCTCGGCCTGGATCTTGGGCGGCATGATGAGTTCCAGCCCTTCGGTCACGACATCGACCAGCGCCGGGCCGTCATGCGCGAACGCCTCGCGCAACGCCGCCTCCAGCGCGTCGGAGCGGGTGACGCGGGTGCCGAAATAGCCCATCTCGCGCGCGATGGCACCGAAGTCGGGATTCTTCAGCGAGACATTGGCATCGACATAGCCCGACGCCTTCTGCTCCATCTCGACAAAGCCGAGCGTCGAATTGTTGAAGACGACGACCTTGATCGGCAGGTTCATCTGCACGGCGGTCAGCATGTCGCCCATCAACATGGTCAGCCCCCCGTCGCCCGACAGCGACACGACCTGTCGCCGGGGAAAGGCGCCCTGCACACCCAGCGCCTGGGGCAGCGCGTTGGCCATCGAGCCATGGTTGAACGAACCGATCAGCCGCCGCTTGCCGTTCATCCTCAGATAGCGCGCCGCCCAGACTGCGGGTGTACCGACATCGGCGGTAAAGACCGCATCCTCGGCGGCGATCCGGTCGACCGTCGCGGCGACGAATTGCGGGTGAAGCGGCTTTTCGCCGTCACGCGGGGTGGCCAGATCGTCGAGGCCCTTGCGCGCGTCGCGGTAATGCGCGCGCGCCTTTTGCAGGAACCGATCGTCGCGACCGGGGCGGACCAGCGGGGTCAGCCGCTGCGCGAATTCGCGCACATCGGCGACCACACCCAAGTCGAGCGGCACGCGGCGGCCCAGCGCACCGGGATCGCGGTCGACCTGCACCACCTTGGCCTTTTCGGGGTAGAAGTTGCGATAGGGAAAATCGGTGCCCAGCATCAGCAGCGTGTCGCACTCCATCATCGCGTGATAACCCGACGAGAAGCCGATCAGCCCGGTCATGCCGACGTCATAGGGGTTGTCGTACTCGATCCACTCCTTGCCGCGATAGGCATGGACGATCGGCGCGTTGAGCGCGGCGGCGAGCGCCACCACCTCGTCATGCGCACCCGCCGTGCCCGAACCGCAGAGCAGCGTCACCGCCTTCGACCCGTCGACCAGGTCGGCGACCTGACGTAGCGTGGCCTCGTCAGGCACCAGCCGGGGCGTGGCGAGCGCGGGGAAGGGAACGGCGCGCGTATCGGGGGCCTTTTGCAGCGCCACGTCGCCGGGGATCACCAGCACCGCCACGCCGCGCTGTCCGATCGCGGTGCGGATCGCACGGTGGAGCAGCTCGGGCATCTGGCGCGCGTCCTGCACCATCTCGCAGAAATGGCTGCACTCGCGGAACAGCTCGGTCGGGTGGGTTTCCTGGAAATAGTTGAGCCCGATCTCGCTTGACGGGATATGCGCGGCGATCGCCAGCACGGGCACATGGTTGCGGTGACAATCGTACAGCCCGTTGATGAGGTGCAGGTTGCCCGGCCCGCAACTGCCCGCGCATACCGCCAGCGCGCCGGTCGCGGCGGCCTCGGCACCGGCGGCGAAAGCGCCCGCTTCCTCGTTGCGGACATGCATCCAGTCGATCTTGCCCGAGCGGCGCAGGCTGTCGTTAAAGGCATTGAGGCTGTCGCCGGTCACACCCCAGATGCGCTCCACCCCCGCTTCCAACAGCGTATCGTGAAGCAGGTCGGCGATCGTCTTGCTCATGAAATCCACGTCCATCCATTGCGGGCCGGCGCCCCGAGAGTAGCTGTAGAACGCAAAGGCGCGCGGTTCGCCTCCCGGCAAAACGCGCAAACGTAAATGCAGGACGTGCAATCGCGCCCCTCCCCCACACCGTCGCTCCAGGATCGGTGCGGGGAGGGGCGCTGTCGCCTCAGGCCATGGCGGGGGCCGGGGCGGCGTCGAGGTCGACGCCCGGCTCACGCGCCCAGAAGCGCAAGGCGCGACACTGGGTAACGAACGCCTTGGCATCCTTGCCCTTGGCCAGTGGCACGAAGCCGTCGTCGCGCGCCGTCACGCCCGCCGCATCGAACAGCGTGGCGGCCGCCGCGCTGTGACCGATGAACTTGGCATGGGCGAAGGCGTCGGCAACGAAGTCCTTGGCGGTGGCATCGCGCGCCAGAAGCGCCACCCCTTCCTCCGAAGGCAGGACCGCGACCGCATCGTACAGGACCGAGGGACCGCCATCGATCTTCTGCTTGGCGGCCACCTTTGTCCCGTCGTCCAGGGTGACGCCACCGATCTTGGGCGCGATGACTTCCCAGATGGCACCTTCGGCCTGAAGCGCCGCGGTCAGCGCGGCGAACAGGTCCGCGCTGCTGCCATCGGTCAGCAGCAGGCCCATCTTGCGTCCCTTGAAGTCCTGCGGACCGTTGGACAGGATGCTCAGCTTGGGAGAGGGGCGCAGGTCGAGCGTGGGTTTCGCCGCCTTGGCCGGTTCGGGCAAGTCCAGGCCCAGCCCGTCGGCCACCGTGGCGGCCAGTCCCTCGTCGATCAGGCGCAAATGCGACACGGCGCGGGCACGGATGTCGACGCGCTCGACCTTCGACAGTTCGAACACCAGCGCGTCGCCGATATGCTTCTGCTCCACGGGCAACTGGCTGATGAAGAACTGCCGGGCCTGGCTGTAATGGTCGGCGAAGGTCTCGGCGCGGATACGCTGCTTGGTGCCCTGCACCTCGGCGGGGAAGCTGCGATAGCCGATCGTCGGATTTTCACGCGGGCCGCCATCCGGGCCCCAGCTGTTCGGCTCGTAATTGGCGCGCCCCTTGGGGTTGTGCATCGCCATATGGCCGTCCTGCTGGAAATTCATCACCGGGCAGCGCGGCGCATTGACCGGGATGTGCGTGAAGTTCGGCCCGCCCAGCCGCTTCAGCTGCGTATCGAGATACGAGAAGTTGCGCCCATGGAGCAGCGGATCATCCGAAAAGTCGATGCCGGGGACGATATTCTGGGTGCAGAAGGCGACCTGTTCGGTGGCGGCGAAGAAATTGTCGACATTGCGGTTGAGGGTCAGCGTGCCGATGATGCGGACGGGCACGTCTTCCTCGGGGATCAGCTTGGTCGAATCGAGATGGTCGAAGGGCAGCCGGTCGGCGGTTTCCTGGTCGAACAGCTGGACACCTAGGTCCCATTGCGGAAAGTCGCCGCCCTCGATCGCCGTCCACAGGTCGCGGCGATGGAAATCGGGGTCGGCGCCGTTGATCTTCACCGCCTCGTTCCACAGCACCGATTGCAGGCCCTGGCGCGGTTTCCAGTGGAATTTGACGAAGGTCGACCGACCCTCGGCATTGACCAGCCGGAAGCTGTGGACGCCGAAGCCCTCCATGGTGCGGAACGAGCGTGGGATGGTCCGGTCGGACATCTGCCACATGACCATATGCCACGCTTCGGGGCTCAGGGACGCGAAGTCCCAGTAATTGTCATGCGCCGACTGCGCCTGTGGAAAGGCACGGTCGGGTTCCTGCTTCACGGCATGGACAAGGTCGGGAAACTTGATCGGGTCCTGGATGAAGAACACGGGGATGTTATTGCCGACAATGTCCCAGTTGCCCTCCTTCGTATAGAATTTGACGGCAAAGCCGCGCACGTCGCGCGCCAGGTCCATCGACCCCTTGTTGCCCGCCACCGTCGAGAAGCGGACGAACACCTCGGTCTGCTGCCCGACCGTGCTCAGCACATCGGCGCGGGTATGATCGGCCAGGCTGTCGGTCAGCTCGAAGACGCCGTGCGCGCCGTAGCCACGGGCATGGACCACGCGCTCGGGAATACGCTCATGGTCGAAGTGGAAGATCTTTTCGCGCAGGATGAAGTCTTCGAGCAGGGTCGGTCCGCGCTCGCCGGCGCGCAGGCTGTTCTGGTTGTCGGCGACGGGGATGCCCTGCTGGGTGGTCAGCGTGCGTTCGGCGTCCTGCGTCGTCTGATGGGTTTCGCCACCATGGCCCTGCGCCTCGGCATAATGGGTCGGCAGGTCGGCCCCGGCGGGAAGGACGGGGGCGGGGGCCTGTCCCTCGATCTTGCCGTCCGCGCGCGCGCTTTTCTTATTGGCCATGATGCTGTCTTTCGTCGTGAATGGGTTATCCCTTTCAACGCGCGGATCGGCCAATCGCCCGGCAACTAAATGGTTGATATTGATCAAGGTCTTTGTGCGCTGCTTCGCCTACACTTTGTGCGATGATCGGTATCGATCGACGGCTGCGGCGGATTTTCGCGCCCGGACCATGATGCTCGGGGAGGACGGTTCTGTTCGACGTTCTGTTCGACAAGGCACCCGTGGTCATCTGCGTCCCCGCCCGTGACGAGGTGGCGATGCTGCCCGGATTGCTGTCGGCAATCGCCGCGCTTTCGGTCGAGCGCGACAGGCTGAGCCTCTGCCTCTATCTCGACGATTGCCGCGACGGCAGCGTGGCGCTGCTCGACCGGCTGGCGTCGGGCCTGAACTTTCGGCTGGTCGTGGCGCGGGGCGGGGATCGGGGCGCGCCCAATGCCGGGGCGGCCCGGCGCGCGGCGCTGGCCATGGGGCTCGATCTGCTCGCAGGCGGCGAAGGGGCATTGTTCACGACCGATGCCGACAGCCAGCCGGGGCGCGACTGGATCGCCGCAGGGATCTCGGCGCTCGCCAGGGCGGAGGTCGCGGCCGGGCGGATCGTCCGCCGCGATGCCGCCGCCGATCCGCAGCAATGCCGGATCGAGGCCTATTACGACCGGCTGCACCGTCATCGCCGGATCGTCGATCCCGTGCCCTGGGAGGCGTGCGACACGCATCACTTCAGCGGCGGCGCCAATATCGCCATCCGTGCCTCGGCCTATCGGGCGCTTGGCGGGATCCAGCCGCTGTCATCGGGGGAGGATGCCCGGTTGCTCGACGATGCGGGGCGTGCCGGGATGCGGGTGCGGCGCGACGGGGCGATGCTGGTCGAAACCTCGTCCCGGCGCGAGGGGCGGATTGCGGGCGGGCTGGCCGGGCTGTTGCGCGCGCTCGACCAGGGGGAGCCGCCGCGCCTGGCCGATCCGCGCGAGGCATCGTGGCAATGGCGCGGGCAGGCGGCGGCGCGGACCGGCTTCGCCGCGATTGATCGCGTCGATGTGCGTGCGGCCCTGGGCGATCGGCTGGGCCTGACCCCGGATCATATCCTGGGCGTCGCGCGCGACTGTCCCAATGCCCAGGCGTTTGCGATGCGGGTCGTACCTTCGTCGCCGGGCGCGGGCGTGTTGGTCACGCTGTCGGAGGCCGAGGCATTGTTGACGGAATTGGAGGGCCAAGGGTGCGAGATCGCGGCATGAACGCCATGGCGGACGCCTTGCGCGATACCGTCGCGGCGGCGGGCTGGGCGGAACGGCCCGTCGGGGATCCGCCGACGGCCGAGGTCTATGTCGCGTTGCTGCGGCAGTTGTACGAGATGGGTCGTCGTGACCTGCCGCTCGGCCGTTTGGTGGAGGGGCATGTCGATGCGGTGCAGATCGTCCGGCGCTATGGGTCCGCCGCGCAGGTCGATCGGCTGGGCCGCGCCCTGGCGCACGGCGCGACGCTGGGCGTGTGGAATGCCGCGCTGCCGGGCGAGCCTTTGCGGCTGGACGAAGGCAGCCTGACCGGCGGCAAGAGCTATGCGTCGGGGGCGGGGGTGCTCAGCCATGCGCTGGTCACCGCGGACACCCCCGGTGGCGTGCAACTGCTGCTGCTCGACCTGAATCACGTCGTCCCCGCCATCGACCGCGACTGGTGGCGGGTGACCGGGATGCAGCGATCCGAGACGCATCAGGTGCGCTGGGAGCGCGCCGCGATCGAGGCGGACGACCGGATCGGCACGCCGGGCGTTTATGCGCGCGAGCCTTTTTTCAGCGGCGGGGCGCTGCGCTTCGTGGCTGTCCATGCCGGGGGCATCGCCGGGATCGTCGACCGGACGCGCGACCATTTGGTCGCGACGGGCCGTGCGGGCGATCCGTTCCAGGCGGCACGGCTGGCCGAACTGTTCGGACTGGCCGATGGCGCGGCGGCGATCGTTCGGCGCGCCGCGCATTTCTGGTTCGAGGATACGGCCCCGGAGGAAGCCCGGCTGGCGCAAGTGGCCGCAGCCCGGCTTGGCGTTGCCGATGCGGCCGAGCGTGCCATGGCGACCGCCCGAGAGGCGGTGGGGCTGGCCGGGCAGTTCACCGCGCATCCGCTCTCGGCCCTGCTGAGCGACTTGACGGTCTATCTGCGCCAGCCGGTCCCCGATGCGCAGCGCTTGCGGGTCGGACGCGCGGTCGAGCAGGGTCTGCTGGTGCCATCCTTATGAGGTTGCGCCTTGCGGGAGTGACCCGCGCGGTCGTCGTGGCGCCGCATCCCGATGACGAGGTGATCGGCGCCGCCGCGCTGATCGCCGCGCTGCGCCGACAGGGGAGCCATGTCGCGGTGATCGTGGTCAGCGACGGTGCGGCCTCGCACCCCGACAGCGCCGCCTGGCCACGACCCCGCCTGATCGCGGCGCGGGAGCGGGAAAGCCGATATGCGCTGCGCCGCCTGCGTGTCGGTCGTCGCGACGTGACGTTCCTGCGCCTGCCCGATGGCGCCCTGCCCGCGCAGCAGGACCGCTGCCACCAGCGGCTGGACCGGGGGCTGCGGCGGCTGGGGCGGATCGATCTGCTGGTCGGTCCGGCGGCGAGCGATGCACATCCCGACCACCGCGCGGTCGCCGCAGTGCTGGCGCGGTTCCGGTTCGCGGGGCGGCGGCTCGCCTATCGGGTCTGGCCACCACAGCGCGCCACGGGGCATCGCTGCCGCTGCATATCGCTGCCCGGCGGCGCGGCGGCCAAGCGATCGCTGATCGGGACGCATCGGACCCAGCTGGGGGCGATCAGAGACGACCCGCAGGGCTTCACGATCGCGCGGCACGAACTGGCGGTCTTTGCCCATCCGGTCGAACGCTTCGTGGAGGGCCGATGACGCGTGCCATCGACCTGAGCGGTTTTGCCGACAAGTTTGCGGGCGATGATGATCCCTGGCGCACCTTTTCCAGCCATGACGAGGGGGTGAAACGCGCCGCGATCCTGCACGGCCTGGGCGCAGGGCCGCTGGGCCGCGTGCTGGAGCTGGCCAGCGGCAACGGGTCGAACAGTCGAGCGATCGCCCCGCGCGCGCGGCGGCTGGATGCGACCGAGGGGACGATCGAGGGCACCCGCCTGACCGCGCAGGCCATCGCCGTCTGGCCCCGCGCGCGGGCCATCCCGCTGGTCCTGCCGGGTGGCTTTCCACGCCCGACCTATGACGCGATCGTCATTGCCGAGTTGCTGTATTACCTGTCGCCGCACGCGATGCGGCAGGTCGCGGCGCAGGTCGCCGCCAGCGTGCGGCCGGGCGGGCGGCTGATCCTGGCGCATCACCGGGTCGATTATTACGATTTCGTCCAGCATGCCGCCGCCATCCAGGCGCGGTTCCTGCGCCTGACGGGGGTGGCGTGGCATGTGCGTACCGTCCGCCGCCGCGCCCGCTGGCACGTCTTGGTCGCGCGGCGCGGCGGCGGTTGCGTCTGATGTGGGCCGTCAGGGGATCAGGCGATCCGCGCGCAGCCGCTCGAACAGTGCGAAGAACGCGTCGTCGGTCGGTTGATAGCCGGTAAAGCCCAGCTTCCGGCTCTTCGACATGTCGGTCACCACCTCGATCGGGCGGCCCAGATCGGCGTCGGTGTGCCAGGGCGAGGCCAGGCGATCGAGGTCGGGCTCGGCCAGCCCCTCGCGTGCGGCGATCTCGCGCCAGAGCGGCGCATCGCTTGCCATTTGCTGCTCCAGCGGGCGGACTACGCCATCGAACGGCACCGCCTCGACGCCGAACCACTCGGCGATCCGGCCCCACATCCACTGCCAGCGAAAGACGTCGCCGTTGACGATGTTGAACGCCTCGTCATGCGCCGCCTCGGTTTCCGCCGCCCAGAGCAGATGGCGGGCGAGCTGGCCCGCATCGGTCATGTCGGTCAGGCCGGACCACTGCATGGCCGAGCCGGGAAAGGTGAAGGGCCGCTCGGTCTCACGGCACAGCGTGGCATAGACCGCCAGCGTCGTGCCCATGTTCATCGCATTGCCCACCGCCAGGCCGATCACCGTATGCGGGCGGTGCACGCTCCAGGTGAAGCCGTCGCGCTTCGCGGCGGCGAACACTTCGTCCTCTTGCGCATAATAGAAATTCTCGACGTCTAGCCGCCCCTGCTCCTCGCGGAACGGCGTCTGCGGCAGCGTGCCTTTGCCATAGGCCTCGAACGGCCCCAGATAATGCTTCAGGCCGGTGACCAGCGCGACGTGGCGCGGCCCGGTCGGTCGAGGCAATCCGTCGAGCAGGTTGCGCACCATCGCGGCGTTGACGCGGATATTCTCCGCCTCGCTGTCCTGCCGTGCCCAGGTGGTGACGAAGACCGCGTCCGGGTTCACCCCGCGCAGCGCCGCGGCCGTCGCGTCCGCGTCCTGAAGGTCGGCGGCGACCGGCTGTACGCCCGCCTGTCCGGTCGGGCGGCGGGCCAGGCCATGCACCGTCCAGCCCTGTTCCACCAGAAGCGCCGCCGTCGCGCTGCCCACGATCCCGCTTGCGCCCACCACCAATGCCGTCTTCGCCATCAAAGCCTCCTATGTCGGCCCCTTAGCTGGGCATGGCTGGACACCGCGTCCAGACGGCACCATTTGGGCCCCCAGGCACCATCGGGTAACCACTGGAGACAGACCCATGCTACCGGCAACACCCGACGAGGAATGGCGCGAGGATTGCGCGCCGCGCCGCGTGCTGGAACTGTTCGCGACCAAATGGACCAGCATGGTGCTGCACACGCTCCACGCCCGGCATGGCGGCGCGGCGCGTACGGGCGTCCTGCAACGCAGCCTGCCCGGCATTTCGAAGAAGATGCTGACGCAAACGCTCCGCGACATGGAGGTCAGCGGGCTGTTGACCCGCCATGTCCAGAGCACGATCCCACCGATGGTCGAATATCGCCTGACGGAGCTGGGCCAGCGTTTCGTCGAGCCGGTGGAGATGCTTTATGGCTGGGGGCGCGACAATGCCGATGCGCTCGACCGGTTGGTGCCGCGCCGCAGTTCACGACGCGCTGCTGGCGCAGCCGGGGATCAGCGTGAGTCGTAAGGCCATCGGGCGGCATAGCCAATGGCACGGGCGTCACCCTTCGTGCAGGTCGGGAAAGCTGTAGGGGGAGGGCTCGTCCTCCGCCGTACCCTTCGCGAATATCGCGATGTCGCCAGGCGCCACGTCCATCCGCGCCCAGCGGTCCCACCCGATATGGATGAAGTCGGGTGGGCCGAAGACTCGGACGGCGCGGGCATATTCGTCGCCGCGAAAGCCCACGAAATGCAGCGCCATCACGAAGCGTCAGCGCCTCTCGCGGCGTGCGCCCACGATCATCCGCCGGGCGATTTCGCGCACGGCTTCGTCATCCTTGTCCGCACCGTCCGCCGGATCGCCGAGATGATCCAGGCTGCCCTCCAGAAAGTCGAGCAGGCCGGGATGCTGCGCCTCGACATATTCCATCGTCTTGAACAGCAGATGTTCGGTCGCGATCTCGCGGCGGCGGGTCTGGGTGGCGCTGTCGGTCATCATGATCTCCTGTCGTTCAGCGGGTCGGTCGGCCGAGGGCGCGCGACAGGCCCAGGGCGGCGAGTGCGCCGACACCGGCGATGCCGCCCGCGACGCCGACCTTGAACAGGTCGCGCTGGCGCGCGGTGAAGAATTCGCGCCGGTTGTCGATGGCGCGGCCGGTCGCGTCGCCGTCGATACGGGCAGGACCCGGCACCGGCGCGTCGAGATTGCCCGGCTTTTCACCGATCGGCCCGGCCAGCTGATCCTCCGCGAAACCGCTCGCCTGGCGATCGGCGAAGCCGGGGGCCAGCGCCTGTGCCAGCGCCATCTGGAAGGTCGAGCGGCCGACCCATATCTCGCGCTGCGGTTTCTCGATCGCCGACAGGATCGCCTCGGCACACAGGCGGGGATCGAACAGCGGGTCGGGCAGGACCTGCTCGCGGCCGGTATGGTTGCGCGCCCAGCCGGGCTGCGGCGTGTTGACGGCGGGCAGGTACACGACGGTCAGGTCGACCGGCACCTTGTCGGCGATCAGCTCGGCCCGCAGCGAGTCGGTAAAGCCCGACACCGCGAACTTGGCGGCGCAATAGGCGGCCTGGAGCGGCACCGCGCGGATGGCCAGGCCCGACGACACCTGGACGATCGACCCGCGCCGCCGCGGCTTCATATGGCGCAGCGCGGCCAGCGTGCCGTACACCTGGCTGAGATAGGTGGTGGCGGTGACGCGCGCATATTCCTCCGCGCTGATCCGGTCGGCGGGGGCGACCACGGTCGACATCGCATTGTTGACCCAGGCGTCGATCGGCCCCAGCTCACGCTCGATCCGGTCAGCCGCCGCGTCCACCGCCGCCGCGTCGGCGACGTCCGCGCTGATCGCCAGCACCTGTCCGCCGTGACGGAGCAGCAGCGTGCGCGCATCCTCCAGCCGGTCGGCGTCCCGCGCGATGATCGCCACGTTCCAGCCCGCCTTGGCCAATCGTTCGGCGGTGGCCAGGCCGATGCCCGCACTTCCGCCCGTCACTACCGCCGTGTTCGCCATGCGTCGTCCTTTTGCCATTCCCTAGCCGGACGCGCATGATCCCAAATGGTTGCTGCGGTTTATGGGCCGAGACGCTCAGAAGGCGATCTGAACCCGGCCGATCAGCGTTTGGCCATGATCGCTCGCCCCGCCAAGTTGGGTGGGATTGGCGACGGTCCAGTCGATCGCGTTCAGCTGAAGCCTGACGAAATTGTTGAGATACCAGTTGATGCCCAGCGTCAGCGCGCTGCCGCGCCCGGCGGTGGGATTGTCGCTGTAATCCAGTTCCTCGTACCGGGTGGCGAGTTCGATCGCGCCGCGTCCGCCCGAGGTGAAGGGACGCAGGACCTTGGGGCGGCTCCACACGCCGCCGCGCGTCAGATAGGGCGGGGTCTCGCCGGTCAGGAACCAGCCGCCCTGGACCGCCCAGGCGGACTGTTCGGTCGCGGCGCCTGCGCGATTCTCGATTCGGCGCGCGCCATATTCGCCGTAAGCCCAGAGCGACTTGTGGAAGGTGCCCAGCTCGAAGCCATAGCCATCGCCCGACGTCGCGCCGGTGAAGGTGCCGGGCAGAATGCGCAGATTGTCGTTGAAGAAACCGCCGACCGCGATGCTGCGCGTCGGGCGGGTCGCATCGGTGGCGATGTTTTCGTGGAAGCCCCAGACGCCCAGATGGACGATCCAGTCGGCGGTCTTCACCGGGTTCCAGTGCGCACGGCCCGCAATGGTCAGGCCGTCGCCCGCCGTGCCGGGATTGCTGATATCGTCGCCCGACACCTGTACCCCGACATGCCAGCCATCGCCATAGACGCGCGCCGCCGCCCCCAGGCCGAAGAAGCCGCGCACCGGGATGATGCCTGCGCCGACGAAATTGCGCTCCATGAAGGGGACCGAGATGGTGCCGCTCGATCCGTCCAGGCCGCGATCGTTCAGGCGGTTGCCCAGCGCGAACTCGGCCTGTTGCCCCAGGAAGCCGGTCGTCCAGGCGAGATAAGCCGATTTGATCGCCACGTCATTGTCGGCGAAATCGCCCTCCAGCACATAGGACAGGTGCTTGCCGACCGATCCTTCGAACCCCAGTCGCAGCGAGCGGGCGGTGGTCGTGGTCATGTCGCGGTTGGGCAGCGCGCTGCCGCTGGTGGTCGCCAGGTCGAGCAGGATGCGGCCGCGCGGGCGGAACGAGAATTTGCCGTCGGCGCTGGTGAACTCCGGCGTGCCCTTCGACCAGTCGACATGGACGCCTTCGTTCTGCGCTTGCTCGATCCGTGCCAGCCGCGCGTCGAGCGAGGGGGGATGCGCTTCGGAGGGCAGGGACTGGCCCAGCGGGGCAGGCTTGCGCGGGGTCTGCGGGACCTGTGCTGCGAGTTGCGGCGGCGGCGAGGGGTGGGCGTCGCTGGGTAGGGCCTGGCCCAGCGGGGCGGCGGCCATCGCCTGGGGCCTGGTCCCCTCGACCGCCGCCAGCCGTGCCTCCAGCCGTTCGATCTGCGCCTGTTGCTGCTCGACCAGGCGGGTCAGGCGCGCGACGTCGTCGGCGCGTTGCGCGGGTGCGGGGGTGGTTTGCGCGGCGACGGGCAGGGGCGCGCACAGGCCGATCGCGAGCAGGGCTCCACGATACATGACGGCATCCTCTCGGGGCGGGCGACAGGCTCGGTGGCCGCCGCCTCGGTTATGAAGAAGGGGACCGCCGCACCCGTCATGGGATGCGGCGGTCGAGAAGGGTCAGTCGGCGCTGCGGCGCACGCGCGACCCGATCAGCAGGGCGAGCAGCGAGAGCAGGGCGGCGGCGGCGCACCAGGCGCCGGGGATCGCCTTGTCGCCCGTCGCCCCGATCAGCGCGGTGCTGATCGCCGGGGTGAAGCCACCGAAGATCGCGGTGGCCAGGCTATAGGCCAGGCTGAAACCGACGGTGCGGACATGCGCCGGGATCGACTCGGTCAGGTAGACGATGAACGCGCCGTTATAGGTGGCGTAGATCGCGGCGAGCGCCAGTTCGACCGTCAGCAGCCGCCCGAAGCTGGGCGCGGCGACCAGCCAGCTCATCAACGGATAGGCGAGGACCGCGCCCAGCAGCGTCGCGGTGATCAGCAGCGGGCGACGCCCGATCCGGTCGGACAGCGCACCCATGACGGGCAGCAGGACGAAGTTGGTGACGCCGACACATGCGGTGACGAACAGCGCGGCACCCGGCGTCAGCGACAGCACCTTGTTGCCGAAGGTCGGGGTATAGGCGGTGATCATGTAGAAGAAGACGGTCGTCATCACCGCCATCAGCGCGCCCTGGAGCACCACGCCCCAGTTGCTGCCGATCGTGCGCATGATCTGCGACAGCGGCGGATGCTCCTTGCGCTTCAGGAACACCTCGGTCTCCTCCATGTGGCGGCGGATGACGAACAGGAACGGGATCATCACGCAACCGATGATGAACGGAATGCGCCAGCCCCAGGCCTGCATGGTCTCGGGCGACAGGCTGGTCGACACGATCAGGCCGATCAGCGCGGCGAAGACGACCGCTGCCTGCTGGCTGGCCGACTGCCACGAGCAGAAGAAGCCCTTTTTGTCGGGGGGCGCGATCTCGTTGAGATAGACCGACACGCCGCCGACCTCGACGCCCGCCGACAGACCCTGGACCAGGCGGCCGAGCAGGATGATGACGGGGGCCGCAAGTCCAATCTGCGCATAGGTGGGCGTCACCGCGATGGCGAGCGTGCCCAGCGCCATCAGCCCCAGCGTCAGCAGCAGGCCCTGCCGCCGCCCATGCTTGTCGATGTACGCGCCCAGCACCAACGCGCCGACCGGCCGCATCAGGAAGCCTGCGCCGAAGGTCATCAGGGTCAGCATCAGCGAGGCGAAATCGCTGCCGGTCGGGAAGAACGCCTTCGAGATGTAGGTGGCGTAATAGCCGAACACCATGAAGTCGAACATCTCCAGGAAGTTGCCGCTGGCAACGATGAAGATCGACTTGAAGGCGGACTTGCGGCGTTCGGCCGAAATGGGGGCCGCCGCCGGGGGGGCGGCGGCGAAGGATGCGGTTGCCTGGGTCATGGCTTGGCCTTTTGCGAAGCGGGTTCCAATCCGCTGTCGCGGATGATCGGATAGGCTTTGGGGGAGGACAGATACGCGATCAGCGCGCGCGCCTCGGCCTGATGGGGGGAATAGGCGACGACGCCCGCCGAGAAGGGCGTGACCTTCTGCAACGAGTCGGGCAGCAGGCCGACGATGCGGATGCCCTTGACCGGCTTCAGCTCGCTCAGTTGCTGGAAGCCGATCTCGGCTTGGCCTTGCGCGACGATCTGGCCGACCGGTGTGGCGGGGATCATGCGGCCCTTGGGGCGGACCTGGTCGGCGATGCCCAGCTTGTCGAGCATCACCGACTGGATATAGACGCCCGAGGCGCTGTCCGACCAGGCGACCGACTTGGCGTTGACCAGGGTGTTGCGCACCGCATCCGCCGTGGCGATGTCGGGAGCGGGCGCGCCCGCCTTCACCGCGACGGCGATCTTGGACAGGCCCAGGTCGGTGACGGTGCCGAAGGTGACGGTCCCCGCCTGCTCCAGCTTGTCGAGCCCGCTGCGGGCGAGGATGACGACGTCGGCATCCTCGTGCCGGGCGAGCCGGTTGGGGATCGCCTGCGGCGTGTCGCCCATCGAGGGACCGTGTTCGGCGACGATATGGACGCCGGTGTCGCGCTCATATTTCTCCGCCAGCGCGTGGAAGGCGGCGGTGAAGCCGCCCGAGGTCACGACATGTAACTCGCGGACCTTGGCAGGCTTGGTGTCCCGTGCGGCGACGGGCGCGCCAAGGCCGGTCAACCCGAGCAGCAGCGCGATTCCCAGCGCCCGGCGCCGGGGAATCAGGGTTTGGAATGGGGAAGTTCGCACAGTCGTCATACCTCTCTCGGCCGCCCCGTCTGTTCGCGGGTTCTTGTTAGGGGGCAGAGGCTTGAGCCATCGTGCCGCACGCGGCACTAAGCCTTACGGGCGGCATTTCGATCAAATGCAATGATCGGGCCGCTCTATGCGTTTGATGCATATATCAGGATGGGATGGCCTTTGCGCGCCTTGCGGCACCTATATGTCCAGATGGTGATCGGTATCGTCGCCGGAACGGCGATCGGCGCGCTGGTCCCGGCCTTCGGCCGCGAACTGGGGCCGCTGGGCATCGCCTTCGTCAAGGCGATGCGGATGATGGTGCCGCCGGTTCTGTTCTGCACCATCGTCGAGGGGATCGTCCGGCACGGAGCCGCGCGCGACACCGGCGCGACGGTGCTGCGCAGCCTGATCGTCTTTCTCGGCATCACCATCGCCGCGCTCGCCATCGGGCTGGGCGTCGCGGCGCTGATGCAGCCGGGGCGCGGCCTGCCGCTGCCGCCTTATGGCGAGGCGGTGGCCGAGGTGGAGCGACAGCTGGCCGGGCGGCACATCACCGGGCCGGGCGATTTCCTGGTGCGGATCGTGCCCGACACGCTGTTCTCGGCCTTTACCGCAGGGGATGTCCTGCCGGTGCTGTTCGTCGCCGGTCTGGTCGGGTTCGGCCTGCTGCGCATCGGCGAGGCGGGTGCGCCGATCGTGCGCGGGATCGAGGCACTGACCCGGCTGCAGTTCGCGATCTTCGGCTTTCTGATCCGCGCCGCGCCGGTGGGGGCGTTCGGGGCGATCGCCTATACGGTCGGCACGTACGGCATCGGGTTCATCGGCTCGCTGGGCCTGCTGTTCGCGACGCTGGCGCTGGCGTGCGGGCTGCTGATCGCCGGGCTGGTTGTGCTGGTGTGGATGACGACGGGGCTTGGCGGCGGCACGCTGCTGCGCGTGTTTCGCGACGAGATCCTGATCGTGCTCGGCACCTCCTCGACCGAGGTGGTGCTGCCGCGCCTGATCCTGAAGCTGGAGGGGCTGGGCGTGCCGCGCAGCGTGGCCGGGCTGACCGTGCCGCTGGGCTATTCGCTCAATCTGGCGGGGACGGCGGTCTATCTGATCGTCGCGACCCTGTTCCTGGGCGAGGCGCTGGGCATCGCGCTGACCCCCGGACGCATCGCGGTGTATCTGGGGGTGATGCTCGTCACCTCGAAGGCGGCGGCGGGGGTGACGGGCAGCGGCTTTTCGGCGCTGCTGCTCACCTTGTCGCTGCTGCCCGACATTCCGGTCGGGGCGGCCGCCATGCTGATCGCGGTCGACCGGTTCCTGTCGGAGATCCGTGCGCTGACCAGCGGCACCGCCAATGTCTCGGCCTCACTACTCGTCGCGCGCTGGGGCGGAGCCGGACTTGGCGGCCCAGGCCTCGGTGAGCAGCCCCATCAGCCGGGAGGCGGCGGGCGATAGGCTTGCCGACGTCCGGCGCAGCACGCCCAGCGTGCGCGTGACCGCCGCCCCGCGCAAGGGCCGCCAGACCAGGTCGCGCGCATCGGGCCCCTCGCACGCCAGGCGCGGCAAGACCGATGGACCCAGCCCGGCATGGACCAGCGCCAGCGCCGAGGTCAGCCGCGTCACCTCGTAGAACCAGCGCAGTTCGATCCCGGCGCGCGCCAGCCCGGCGTCGAGCGCGGTCCGGTTGCCGCTGCCCGGATGCACCGTCACCAGCCGGTGCCCGGTCAGGTCGCTCCACGCCGGATCGACCAGCTTCGCCAGCGGATCGTCGTGGCGACAGACCAGGCCATAAGGATCGTCGGTCAGCGGCTCATAGACCATGTCGCCGTCGGACGAGACGGGAAGGGTGATCGCGAATTCGGCCTGCCCGGTCCGCACCGCCTCGGCACATTCGGTCGCCGACAGGTCGAGCACGCGGACGCGCACGTTGCGATAATCCTGCGCCAATATGTCGAGCACGT
Source organism: Sphingomonas sp. CFBP8993 (assembly GCF_034044895.1). Lineage (NCBI taxonomy): Bacteria > Pseudomonadati > Pseudomonadota > Alphaproteobacteria > Sphingomonadales > Sphingomonadaceae > Sphingomonas > Sphingomonas sp. CFBP8993. Next base: position 420,119 of record NZ_JAXCWU010000005.1, read on the forward strand.
CCGGCAGGAAGCGGACGGTGGCGCTGGGGATGCTGGCGATGGTCAACCGCCCCGCCTGACGCTCGCCCAGGGCCATCATGCCGAGCAACGATTCGTCGAGTTCCTCGATCAGGCGACGGAGCAGCGGCAGGATTTCCTTGCCCGCCGGGGTCAGGCGCACCGTCCGCGTCGTCCGCTCCAGCAAAGGCGTGCCGACCGTCGCCTCCAGCTTCCGGACCCGGCGGCTGATCGCGGGTTGCGACAGGTTCAGATGCTCGGCTGCACGCAGGAAGCTCTTGCCCTCGGCGATCGCCACGAACGCGCGGATGTCGAGCAGCTCGAAATTCATGGAGGCCATGACCACCGATAGCAGGAGCCGGGGCGGCTTAGCCAGAGCGGGTCGGGGTCAGTGCAGGTCCCCTCAACCCGCCTCGTCCCCCGCAACCGGGCCACCGCAACGACGCCGATCCCGGTCATGGCCACCACGATCCGGCATGCGCAGCGGACGATCCGGTTGATGCGCCGGGTCGCGGGCCGTCGCGGGGGCGATCCGCGCCGAATCGGTATCCCCGGCATGTCGGCGGGCGGCGATGGGCAAAGTCCCGACATCGTGATACGATAGTCGTTTCGGGGGTGGCCAAAATCTTAAGATGTCTGCCAGTAGACCCTCTCGGGTAACAGGTTCGGCATGGGGGCCGCACGTCGTGGCATCGAAGATCAGGGTTTGGGGGGTGGCGCTGCTGATCCTCCTGGCGGGGCTCATGCCCCGTGCGGCGTCGGCCGCCCCGGTCGATCTGTACCGTACCGCCTGTCGCGCCGCGCTGCCCGATGGGGCCACGGACGAAGCCATTGCTCGCGCCCCCTATCGCTGTGGACCGGATGCGCCGACACGCGGCAGCCCCTGGCTGTGGCTGCGGCTCGATCCGTCGGGGTTGAAGGCGCTACCCGCCGACTGGGTGATGGTGGTCGACCAGACCCGGTTCGACCGGATCGCGGTGCTGACCGTGACCCCGCGCGGGGAAAGCCGCCTGGTTCGCGATCCGTCGCAACTGCATCGGCACTGGGCACCGGGCGGCGTGATGAAATTCGTCATCGCCCCGCCGGGGCGCGAGGTGCGCGCGCTGTATCTCGGCTTTCGGAACATCGACGACCTGTCGCTGATGCGCAAGGTGGTGGCGCAGACCGATGCCGCCCTGACCGGGGTGGAGGTCGGCTGGCTGGTGCTCATCGGCCTGTTCACCGGCACGCTGTTGTCGGCGTTCCTGTACAATCTCGTCATCCACACCGGCAGGCGCCACGCCTTTCAGCGCTGGTATCTATTCTGGGTGGCGGTATCGCTCTGCTATGGCCTGGTCTGGACGAACACGGCGGCGCTCGTCGTGCCGTGGCTGATCGGCCCTGCCGCCGTGCGGATCGACCTGGTTCTCGTCGGGCTGATGGTCACGGCGGGCAATATGTTCTTCTTCGCGGTGGTCGAGGACGGGGTGCTGCCGCGCCCGCTGATCCGGGTCGGGCGCGGGCTGGCCGGGGCGGGGGCGGTGATGGGCGTCCTGGCGACCATCGACGATTTGCCGCCGGTGCTGACCGACCGGCTGCTCAACTATACGATCGCGGGCACCGCCGTGTCGCTTGCGATCTCGTGCGTCATCGCGGTGCGGCGGGGCAGTCGGGTCATCTGGTTCTACATGATCGGCTGGACCCCGGTCATCACGGTGTTCGTCGCGCGGCTGATCCGCAATCTGGGCTTCGCGCCGCAGAACGACGCGGTGGACATGGCGACCTTCCTGGCGCTGGCCTTCGAGGCGCTGGTCCTGTCGCTGGCGATCGCCGACCGGTTCCGCCTGATCCGCCAGGAACTGGACCTGGCGCGGCAGCGGCGCGAGGTCGACCTGGCGGAGGCCAAGACGCTTCGCTCCGCCGCGCAGACCGACTTCCTGACCGGACTGGGCAACCGCGCGGCCTTTCAGCAGCAGGCGCAGGCGCTGATGACCGTGGGTACGCCGTTCAGCCTGTTCCTGATTGATGTCGACTATCTGAAGGACGTGAACGACCGGCTCGGCCATGCGAGCGGTGACGAATTGCTGCGCCATGTCGCCGGGAAGCTGACCCATAGCGCGCGTCCCTTCGCCGACCTGCGGGTGGCGCGCATCGGAGGGGACGAGTTCGTGGTCCTGTGCCCCGGTCCGCCGTCGCGCGAAGCTGCGCTGGCCACCGCGATCGGCACGATCCAGGGTGATCGCTGGTGCCCCGACGATCCGGCGCACAGCCTGTCGCTGAGCATCGGCGCGGCGCGTTTCCCCGACGATGCGCAGGCGCTGGACATGCTCTACCAGAATGCCGACCTGGCGCTCTACACCGCCAAGCGGCTGGGGCGCGGCCGCTATGTCCGTTACGACCCCTTGCAGCGCAGCCTGCGCGACATGCAGATTGCGGTGGCGGGCGAGGCGGAAGGGGCGCTGGCACGCGGCGAATTCACGCTGTTCCTGCAACCCATCGTCTCGCTGGCCGACGACACGGTGTGCGGGCACGAGGCGCTGCTGCGCTGGAACCACCCACGGCACGGCCTGATGACGCCGAGCCGCTTCGCCGACCTGCTGGTGGCGGATCGGATCGGGCTGCTGATCCAGGACCATGTCCTCGACATGGCGCTGGCGCTGCTGCGCGACGAGGGCGAACGGCTGGGCGTGCTGAGCGTCAACTTCACGTCGGCGCAGCTGTCGGGGCCGCGATCCGCGCACGCCGTGCTCGACCGCCTGGCGCTGCACGGCATCGCGCCGTGGCGGCTGTGCATCGAGGTGACCGAGGGCGTGATGCTCGATCGGGCGGCCGACACCATCATGGTCAACCTGCGCGAACTGCACGAGGCGGGCGTGGGTATCGCGCTCGACGATTTCGGCACCGGCTATGCTTCGCTCGTCCATCTGCGCCAGTTGCCGGTCGACCGGATCAAGATCGACCAGTCCTTCGTCGCCGGGCTCGACCAGACCGAGGACGGGACGTTTCCGATCGTCAGCGCCATTGTCGGCCTGGGCACCGGGCTGGGCAAGGTGGTGGTCGCCGAGGGCATCGAAACCGAGGTACAGGCGACCCGGCTGCGCCAGCTGGGGTGTCAGCTGGGCCAGGGTTATCTCTATGGCTACCCCGAACCGATGGCGGCCCCATCGGTGCCCCTGGCGATCGCGGGCTAGTCCGGGCGGCGATCGGCCGGTCGCCCGATCCGGGCGCGCTCGAACCACCAGAGCAGCGCGGCGATCGCCAGGAAACCGAGCAGCCACGGCCAGGACGCGCCGGGACGCAGCGACACGTCCCGTACCGTTGCGGCGTCGGGGCGATCCCGGACGAGCGCCAGCGTCGCGTCGCGTCGCTCGGCGGCGATCATCGCGGCGGGCAGGGCGGCGTGGACGTAGAAGGGCCGGATGGTGTCACCCCGGCGCAGGCCGTGCCAGCCGCCGACCCGCGGCCAATAGCCGGCACATCCCGGCGTGGCGGGATCGGGCAACAGCCGCCGGGCCTTTCCGTCCGGCAGCACCAGCGTATCCCCCGCCAACAGGTCGCATAAGGCGGTGCGCTCGCCCCGATGTGCCAGCGGGTCGAACCGGGGTGCGTTCGACGTGCCTGCCCGTGCCAGCGTGCCGACCAGACGGGCCCATATCGCGCCATATGCTTCGCCATGCCCGGCGCTGACCAAGCCCGCGGCATCGGTGACGAGCCATGCGCCGATCCGCCCGCGCCCCAGCGGACGCCAACCGGCCAGCACGGCCCCCGTCGCATCGGCGAGAAGGGTCTGGGCGTCGCGAGCCCCGACCTGCACGACGCGTCGGGTCAGGATGGGCAGGGACTTGCCGTCGCGGTCGAGCAGGCGAACCGGCGCGCTCGCCGCCCCGCCCGCCAGCGGCAGGCCCATCGCGGCGCCATAGCCCGGCGGAACCGGTCCGGTCACCCGCAGCAACAGGCCCATGCCGCCCCGAACCGCCGCCGCCACCGCCGCCCGCTCGCCGCCGCCCAATGCCGCCCAGCTCCGCTCGTCGAGGATCAACAGGTCGACGCGGGAAAGCCCGCCGACCGTCAGCGGCGGCGTCGGATCGCCCAGCGCCAGCCCCGCGCCCAGTGCGACGCGGACCACGGGCTTCAACCCCGCATCACTCGCCCAGCGCCGCCAGAACTTCACCTCGGGTCCCGGTGCGCCGCCGAGCAACGTCACGCGCAGCCCCGGCTCGGCGGTGGTCCGGACGGGCACGGCCAGCTCGGAGGTGACCAACCCGCGCGGACTGCGGCTTCGCAGGCGCAACAGCGCCGTGCCGGGCATCCGCGCGGCGGCGTCCAGCGTGAAGTGCCCTTCGGCATCGACGGGAGCCGCGGCGACCTGCACCCCCGCCGGATCGAGCAGCGCGACGCTGCCGCCGCCCTCGACCTGGCCGGAGACGCGGAATGGGCCGCCGGGTGCGGTCCGGTCCGACGGGGTCATCGCGATCAGCCCCGGCGGCAAAGGCGCAGGGTCGAACGCGATCGCCAGTCCCCGTGCCGCCGGACGGTCGCGCTCAGTCAGTCCTTCGCCCCGGATGCGCAGGGCGCGGATACCGGGATGGCGGCGCAGCGCGGTTGCCAGATCGGGGGCCTGCTCGATCCCGCCCCGCCGCGCCGCCTCGGGCAACGCCACCGTCCGGCCACCGGCGACCGAGCCGCCACGCGTCAGGATGGTCAGAGTCTCCGGCTCGGCCATGCGCGTCTGCTGCGGCGACAGCGTCAGATAGAGCAGGGCGGCAAGCACCGGCTGCGCCAGCAGCAGCAGAGCCAGTCGCCAGCCGCGCGACCGCGCCGCGCCCGGCGCCCGCCACTGCCGCCAGCCCAGCCTAAGCCATGCCAGCACGACGGCGGCCGTCAATATCAGCGGCAGGGCCCACGGGTTCATCGGCGCACCCCGCCCGCCAGCGCATCCAGATAGCGCGTCCCGCTCGCCCCCGCGCCGTCGCGCCGTGCCGCCCCTACCGGCGGGGTCGGCAGCGCGCGCCAGACCAGTCCGCGCAGCCGGTCGCGGCACGCCCCGCACGCCGGATCGCGACGCAGCCGGTCGAGGGCATCGTCCCACGCCAGCGGATCGGCCACCCGCGCCCGGTTCGCGCGGAACCAGCGGGTCAGCGGCGCCAAATCCCGCGCCTCGCCCGCCGACCCGTCGATCGCCGCCCAGGCCGCCGCCGCCGCCGTATCGAAGGGGCGTGCGGTCAGCCCCGGCTCGGCCGGGGCGATGTCGTCGCGCTTGCCGGTCATCCGCCGCGCCTCGTCGATCGGGGGCAGTTCGCTGCCGCCTACCTTGGCCAGGAAGATGCGGGTCGCCTGTTGCACCTGCTTGATGAGTACCAGCGCGCGATTGGCGAAGGGCAGCGCGCGTGCCGGATCGCCGCCGCGCAGCGCGCCTTCGGACTGCCACATCTGGTCGACCGCCTCGGTCAGGCGGGCACGCGTCCGGGGATCGAACAGCGTGGCGGCTTCGCCCTCGTCATGGGCATGGCCGAACTCGCCCAGCACGTCCTCCTCCCTGCCCAGCGTGGCGGGGGCGGCATCGCTGGTCGGCAGTTCGGCGCCGTGCACCTCATGCTCGCCGCCCAGAAACTGGCCGTAGCGCAGGCGGAGTGCCGCCTGATCCTCGCCGATCGCGATGGCGCGGTCGCGAAAGCGTTCGGCCGACATACCGCGACGTTGGCGCAGCAGTGCCTCGGCGTCGATGATGACCTGGCGCTGGCTGCGCAGATAGGCGGGCAGGGTGGCGCGCAACGCGCCGTCCACCCCGATGCCCTGGGTGGCGGAGGGGGGCAGGCGGCGCAGGATCAGGCTGGGGCTGCGCGCGATTTGCGGACCTGGCATCCGCTCGTCGCGCACGGTCAGTTGCGCGACCAGATCGCCCGGCCCGGCAAAGCCCAGCGCGGCCAGGTCCAGCGTGGCGGCAAAGCGCCTCCGCCGGGGATCGCCGCTGCCCTGCAATCGCAGATGATGCTCGCGAAAGCTGATATTCTCGCCCTCTCCGGCGGCGACCGTCACGGTCAGGTCCGCTTGCGGCGCGACACCGTAATCGTCGCTCGCCTCGAACAGCAACGTCCAGTTGCGCTGTCCCGCCGTGGCGATCGTCAGGGTCTTGGACGGCGCGCGAGCGGTGACGGCGGGTGGCTGGTCGGCGACCGCCTCGATCCGGTGGAGGTGCTGGGACATGGGGGCGATGCGGTAGAGGATCGAGGTGCCGAGCAGCATCGCCCCGCGCCAGTGCTCGGCCGCCTTTGCCAGCGGGACGGACCCACCGCCGAGCACGACCAGCGACGCGGTGCCGAGTTCGGGGGCAAAGGCCAATGTCCATATGAGGCGCGACCCCTGCGGCACCTTCGCGTCCAGCCGGTCCAAATCGCGCGGTGGCAGGCGGGTATAGGCGGGCGGCATGACTCGAAGCCGTTGGCCGACCAGTCGGGGTGCACCGGGGGCGGCGGGCGTCTCGTCCCGGCTGGGGGCCAGCGTGTCGGACGCCTGCCGATGCGGCCAGAGGACGAGCGCGACGGCGGTAGCGAGGCCCAGTGCCCAGGCGAGCGTCAGCGTGCGGCCCGGCCAGCGCGGTCGCAGGTCGGGCGGGGGCGTGGCATCCAGCCGCCCACGCAACCGCTCGCGTTGCAGGCGCGGCAGCGCGGCCAGTGCGGCGGGATCGGCGAACAGCAATTCGCTGCTGTCCTCCAGGTCGGGCCGCTGCGTATTCCACGACCGCACCAGCCAGTCCGGGGTCAGCCGGGCCGCGCGGTGATGCGCGATCCATCCCATGATCGCGGCACCCAAAAGGGCAGCGAGAAACGCGGCCAAGGGGCCGATCAGACGCCATGCCGCCGACGCGACGACCAGCAGCGCGGGCGTCGCGGCCAGCACCACGATCGCCGCCATTCGTCGCCGGACGGGCCGCAGCCAGATTGTCGGGGTCATGGACCAACCCACCGTCGCCGCCGCGTGGCAAGCCAGCGTTCGAGCAGGAACAGCGCGGCGACGACCAGTGCCAACACATCACGCCACTCCCGAAGCGGGGCGGCGCGGAATGTTGGCACCGCCCCGGTCTCGGGGGTCAGTTGCGCGGCGTCGGTGCGGGCGGGGGCCGCGACGGGGCGAATGGTCGCCAGCAGCCGGTCGGGGAAATCGGGTTCGACCAGCGCGGGCAGGGTGGCGGGGGCCAGAGGCACCGTGAACCGGAATATCCGGCCCTCGCCCAGCGGCATGACCCGCAGAAAGGCGCGGCCCAGCGCATCGCGCGCGGCGATTGCGTCGTGGCCGGGGGGCGCGGCCATGTCGGCGGGGATGATGGCGGTGCCGCCGCGCCGAACCCATGCGACCAGCCCGGCGGGCATGGTGCCGCCGCTCAGCCAGGCCAGTGTCGCGGCTATACCGGGCAGGGGCGCGGTCGGCGGTGCGATATCGGTGGTCGCGCCTTGGGTATTCCAGGCGGCGGCGACGGCGGCGAGATAGCGGACATCGCGGCGCGCCGTGTCCGCCCTGATGGCCAGCACCGGCGGCGCGGCTGGCGTCGGTCGCGGGGCGGTCATCCTGCCGGGCACCACCCGCCAGTCGACCTCCCGCGACAGGCGCGGTCTTTGCGCGTCTGCGCCCTCGATCACGGCGGGCACGAGGATGCGGACCGCGACGCCGGGCGGCAATTCGCTGTCCAGCTGGCGGACCAGACTGGCGACCGGGACGGTGCCGGTCGGGGCCGGGCGATCCAGCGCCGGGAAGCCGGGTGCCAGCCAATACCCCTCGGCCCGCTCACTCAGCCATGGCGTCGCCGTCGTCGCGGCAAGGCCGGGTACGACATAGACGCGCGGGTGGAGGTCCGGTGCCGCCGGGGTCACCGGCCGTGCAAGCCATAGCGCCAGCATCGCCAGCAACAGCAGCCGGACGATCAGCAGCGGCCATTCCTCGAACCGGGGTCGCTGGCGGGGGCGCGGCTTGGCCCGCAGCCAGCGCAGTGCGGCGAAGTCGGTCCGCCGCTGCTCGGTCCGCCGCGCGAGGTGAATCAGCAAGGGGACGGCGAGTGCGGCCAGGACCGCAAGCGCGGCGGGGGCGAGTAGGGTCGGCATCAGCCCTCGCCCCGCCCGAACAGTCGCCGCAGGGGGGTATCGAGCGGTTCGTCGAGGACATGGGTGGCGTGGCGGATGCCGCTGGCCTGAAATTCGGCGGCCAGGCGCGCACGGGCCTCGGCAAAACGCTGAAGATAGTCGGCGCGCAATGCGGGTGCGTCGCCGAGCAGTTCCTCGCCCGTTTCGGGATCGCGGAACAGATGGCCGCCGTCAAAGGGGAAGTCGCGCTCGCCCACGGTCAGCAGCTGGATCGCCAGCACCTCGCGCCCCGCCGCCGCCAGCCGTGTCGCCAGTGCGACGCCTGCCTCGTCGAAAAAGTCGCTGAGCAGCACCACCATGTCGCGCGCGGCGATCCGCTCCCAGAGCGGGGTCAGGGTCGTGGGGCCGGGAAAGCCGCCACCGATCGGGATCGTCGCCAGTTCCAGGCGCAACCGGTCGCGCTGTCGCATGCCGTTGGCGGGGGTGGCCACGTGAAGCCCGCCATCGCTCAGCCATATCCAGCCGAACCGGTCGCCGCCCGCCACCGCCAGCTCGGCCAGAGCCGCTGCCAGCCCCCGCGCCGCGCCGATCCGCGTCGCGCCATCGGTATCGGCCTGCGCCATCGAGGCGCTGGCGTCGATCATGATCCACAGCCGCAACGGGCTCTCGCGCTCGGCTTCGCGCACGAAGAAGCGGTCGGCGCGGGCGAACAGCTTCCAGTCGATCTGGCGCGGTTCGTCGCCCGGCTCATAGGGGCGATACTGCGCGAACTCCAACCCCGCACCCCGGCTGCGGCTGGCATGCAGGCCGAGGCCGTCGCCGCCCGCCAGCCGACGCGACACCAGCCGCAAGCCGGACAGCCGGTGCCGGACGGCGGGCGGGATCGGGTCGGCGCTCACCCCGGTTCAGGCGTCGAGCGGCATCGCGGCCAGCACGCCCGCGACCACATCGTCGGCGCTCCGCCCTTCCGCCTCGGCGGCGAAGGACAGCAGCAGCCGGTGGCGCATGACAGGCGCGGCCAGCGCCTGCACATCCTCGCGCGTCGCCGCCAGCCGTCCGTGCAGCAGCGCGCGTGCCTTGGCCGCCAGCACCAGCGACTGCCCGGCGCGCGGCCCCGCGCCCCAGCGGACATATTGCCGCACCACCTCGGGGGCGCCTTCGCCCGGCCGGCTCGCGCGGACCAGCCGGTTGATCCACGCCAGCAGGTCGGCGGACAGATGCACCTCGCGCACCAGCCGCTGGACCGCGACTATTTCCGCCCCGTCCATCACGCGCGGCACGATGGCACTCGCCGAGCCGGTGGTCTGCGCCAGGATCGCGGCTTCCTCCGCCTCGGTCGGATAGCCGACGCGGACGTGCAGCAGGAACCGGTCCAGCTGCGCCTCGGGCAGTGGATAGGTGCCCGCCTGTTCCAGCGGATTCTGCGTCGCCAGCACGAAGAACGGCTCGGGCAGGCGGTGGGTGACGCCCGCATAGCTGACCGTCTTTTCCTGCATCGCCTCCAGCAGCGCGGCCTGCGTCTTGGGCGGCGTGCGGTTGAGCTCGTCGGCCAGCAGCAGGCTGGTGAAGATCGGCCCCGGCTGGAAACGGAAATGGCGCTTGCCGGTGCCGTGATCCTCTTCGAGCAGTTCGGTGCCCAGGATGTCGCTGGGCATCAGGTCGGGGGTGAACTGGACACGGCGGAAGGGCAGGTCGAGCGCCTGGCCCAGGCTGCGCACCAGCAGCGTCTTGCCCAGGCCCGGCACACCCTCCAACAGGCAGTGCCCGCCCGCGATCAGGCCGATCAGCAACTGCTCGACCACCTCGGCCTGGCCGACGATCGCCTGGCCGATCGCGTCGCGAAGACTGGTCAGCCGCGCCAGCTTGTCCTGAATCTCCGCTTCGGTCATGCGATCACGCGCTCAGCGCATAGAGCGCGATGTTGACGGCGAAGCGGGTATTGTCGACCGCCAGGAAACGCTTGTTGCGCCAGTCGTAGTCCCATTCGCACCCGTAATCCTTGTTCGAGTAGAGGACACCCAGCCGTCCGTCGATCGCGATGCCCTTCAGATAATCGTGCACCAGGTCGTCGCCCCAGCCATTGAGTTCGAGGCCGGTCGGCGGCGGCCCGGTGAACTTGAAGAAACGGCGATAGATGGGGTGGGTGTTGGGCAGCTTGGCCAGCGCACGCGGGCCGAAGATCGACGCCATCTGTCGCTCGAACGACTTGGCGAACAGACCGTCGATATCGTGGTTGCAGTCGTCGACCAGCACGAAGCCGCCGTTTCGCACATAGGTGGCGAAGTTGCGCCTTTCGGCCGGGTTGAACTCGACCAGCTTGTGCCCCGCCAGATAACAGAAGGGGGCGGTCAGCATCTTCGGATCGGCGAGCGCGATCACATGCTCCTTCGGATCGACGCGAAGGTTCGTATAGTCGATCAGCGCGGTGATCATGTTCGACGGCATCCGCCGGTCGACGTCCCAGTCCCCGCTTTCGTAGCGCAGCCGGGTGAACCAGAAGTCGTAAGTAGGCGCGGCCGACAGGCGCGTCGGCAGCAGGGTTGCCGCCAGCGCGCCCATCAGGAACTCGGCGCGGGTCACTCGGCCGTGGGTCATGCCGGGCCCGCCGCCATCACACCGCGTCGGACAGCGAGGTGAAGGTGAAGTCGCGCAGCCGCATCGGCGGTAACACCATCACCAGCGAGGATTCGTCGCCCGCCACGCGCACCGGCTTGCCCAGCTCGTCGATATTGTTGAGCATGATGACCGGGCTTTCGTTGAAGCGCAGGTTCTTGATCGGATATTTGATCTCGCCATTCTCGATATAGAAGGTGCCGTCGCGGGTCAGGCCGGTCAGCAGCACGGTCTGCGGATCGACCATGCGGATATACCAGGTGCGGCTGACCAGGATGCCGCGTTCGGTGGTGCGGACCAGCTCGGCGGTCGACTTGGTGCCCCCCGCCATCAACAGGTTGCCGGGACCGGCCACCGGCTGCTTGCCCTGCTTCTGCGCCCAGAAACGCGAATATTCCAGGTTCTGGACCTTGCCGCCGGTGATGATCGGCCTCTTCTGGCGCGGCAGGTAATCGCCGTCCCATGGCAGCACCGCCGCGCCGGGTGCCCAGGGGTCGGTCGAGATGTCGACCTGTGGCCCGAACACCTGTTCGCCGATCTTGTTGCCGCCGCCCTTCTTGGACAGGAAGCTGCGCCCTTCATCGGCCGAACGCGCGTCGAAGAAGTTCATCATGAACGAGATCAGGCCCGCCGCCGCCGCCGGTTCCAGGATGACGGTGTACTTGCCGGGCTCGATCGCCTTGGCGTCGACCGAGGCCGAGGCCTTGCGCATCGCGGTGCGGATGTCGGTGCCCGCATCGAACGCGGCGGCGTCCTGCACATTATGCCCGACCCAGCCCGAGCCGCGCCCGTCCTGGGTGCGCACGGTGCAGGTATAATCCAGCCCGGTCGAGCGCTGGTATCCCGAATTGCCCTTGTTGTTGGCGAAGGCGGTGAAGCTCTGCCCGTCTTCCAGATAGCCTGCCGCGACCAGCCTGCCCGCCTTGCACGGCTCGATCGAGGCGGCGGCGACCTGCGCCCGGTAATCGGGGGTGATCGCGGCGGTCGACGGGCTGAACGTATCGCTGGCGCGGTAGCTCTGCTTGCCAATCGCGGGCATGTATTCGGGATTTTCGGGGGCGAGGCGGGCCAGTTCCTCGGCCCGGCGCACCACGCGCTCCAGCGAGGCGTCGTCGAACTGGTTGATCGTGGCGACGCCCGACCGCTTGCCGAACGCGACCTCAACCGCCAGGTCGGCGGTATCGACGATGCCGCTGGTCGACACGCCGTTGCGCGCGAAGCGGATATTGCCGGTGACCGATCCCGTCAGCTGCGCGGTGCAGTCATCGGCCTTGGACATCGACACGGCCTTGGCGCAGATCGCGCGGGCCTGTTCCTCGGTGAACATGGTCATGGATGGATTCCTCAGCCGAGCGCGCGCGCGGTGTTGATGACATTGACGCCGTTGAAGCGCGCCGTGGACGAGCCATGGCTGACCGCAGACACCTGCGATGGCTGGCCCTTGCCGTCGAAGAACGAACCGCCCAGCCGGTAATCGCTGCGGTCGCACACGCCGACGCACGCATTCCAGAATTCGGGCGTGCGGATCTGGTACGCCACGTCCTCGATCTGGCCGGTGATCTTGCCGTTCTTGATCTCGTAGAACAGCTCGCCCCCGAACTGCGCATTGTAGCGTTGCTGGTCGATCGAGAAGGAGCCGTCGCCGATGATGTAGATGCCGTTCTCGACGCCCGCGATCATCTGTTCGGGCGTCATCGCGGCCTTGCCGGGTTGCAGCGAGACATTGGCCATGCGTTGGAACTGCACCGAGGACCAGCTGTCGGCATAGCAGCAGCCGTCCGATGCCGTCTTGCCCATCATGTGCGCCTGGTCGCGGATCGCCTGGTAATCGACCAGCTTGCCGTCGCGGATCAGGTCCCACTGCTTAGTCTTCACGCCCTCATCGTCATAGGCGACGGCGCCCAGGCTGCCGGGTTGCGTCTTGTCGGCGACGATCGTGACCTGCGGGCTGCCATATTGGAAATGCGCGGCGAGCTTGTCGGGGGTGGCGAAGCTGGTGCCCGCATAATTGGCCTCATAGCCCAGCACGCGGTCGAGCTCGAGCGGGTGGCCGACCGACTCGTGGATGGTCAGCCACAGGTTCGACGGGTCGAGCACCAGATCGTATTTGCCCGGCTTCACCGACGGCGCGGTCAGCTTGGCGCGCGCCTGCCTGGCGGCGGCGATCGCATCCTCGCGCATGTCGTAGCTGTTGCCATAGACGACCGCGCCGCCCGGCAGGGTACGCTTGTCGGCGGCATTGCCGTCGAGGTACTCGAAGCCCATGCCCCGCGGCGAGGACAGGCCCTCGCGGGTGCGGAACTTGCCGGTGGCCTTGTCGACCACGGTGACGGTCATCGGCGCCCAAATACGGTGCACGTCCTGGTCGATGTACGAGCCATCGGTCGAGGCGAAGTATTTCTGCTCGTTGACGACGAACAGGATCGAGTTGACGAAATTCGCGCCCGCCCCGCTCGCGGCGGCGTTGACGCCCAGCAGCAGGTCGGCCTTGTCCTTGATCGGCACCGCCATCGCGTTCTTGACGATGGGGGTGCGCCACGACACCTCGCCCACGCCGGTGACGGGGGCGAGCTGGACCGGTTCGGACTGGATGCGGGCATTGGCCTTGGCGATGGCGGCGGCCTGGCGCGTGGCGGCGGCGATGCCGTCGGGGGTCAGGTTGTTGGTCGCGGCAAAGCCCCAGGCACCACCGGCGATGACGCGGACGCCCGCCCCGGTGGACTCGGTGTTGACGACATTCTCGACATTCTTTTCGCGGGTCACCACGAACTGGCGCAGGTAACGCCCGACGCGCACGTCGCAATAGCTGCATCCGGCGCTCTTGGCGGTGTTCAGCGCGACATCGGCCAGCCGCTTCTTCAGGCCGACGTCCATCGTGCTGAGCAGTTCCTCGGCGGCGATCGCCCGGCCCGGAAAGGCACCCAGCAGCAGGGCACCCAGGCCCGCGCCGCTGGCGGCCATGAAGTCGCGTCGATGCACTCTTCTATCTCCCCCGCCCGGCCCGTCGCCAGGTCCTGGGCGTTATGGTTGACCAACACAGCGCATCGGTCAAGCGCATAATCGGGAAGAGAAAAAGGGCGGCACTATCCCCGGTCGGGCACCGGCTTCAACATGGTCGCCAGCACCAGCCCGGCGGCAAGCTGCACCAGGCCGTAGGCCCGCCGCCGCCGCGGATGTCCGGCAAAGGGGCGGACCAGTCCGTCGACCGCCGCGACGTCCGATCGCCACAGATCGACGTGCCGCGTCGGCTGGAGCAGGCCGAGCAGGCCGTCACCGATCATGAACACCGCCGCCATCTCGGCGGATCGGCGGATGCCGAGGGTTGTCGTGTCTTTCATCAGATCGCCTTTCGAAAGCGCTTGAACGCGTCGGGAGCGGTCGGGGGGCATATCCACAATGAACCCGCCTTGGTTGCGCGGACCAATCTAAACCCGCCACCACCCCGGCAAAGGCCGGGGTGGCGTGGAGGAAAAATAGAGCCATATGGCTCGGATCGGCTGGTCGCATGGTGATGGTGCCACCTCGGCCGTTCACGACCTGGCTAAGGGGAATCGACGCGTGTCGAACATCACGAGGAATAAGACACGGCGCCGGTCCTTGGTGATGGCGATCGGGCTGGCGCTGACCGGATGTTCGCCGCTCAAGACCTTCGACGCGCTGGTGCCCAAGGATGGCGGCGCGGCGCGGGTCGCGTCGGCCATCCCCTATGGCCCAGGGCCGCGCCGGATGCTCGACGTCTACGCACCGCGCAAGCCGGGGGTTGGCACTGGCGCGGACCGTCCCGTCATCCTGTTCTTCTATGGCGGCAGCTGGAACAGCGGGACGCGCACCGGCTATGCCTTTGTCGGGCGGGCCCTGGCGGCGCGTGGCTTCGTGGTGGTGATCCCCGACTATCGGCTGGTGCCCGAGATACGCTATCCCGGCTTTGTCGAGGACGGTGCCGCCGCCGTTCGCTGGACCGAGCGGCATGTCCGCGATTTCGGCGGCGATCCGGGACGTATCGTCCTGATGGGGCATTCGGCCGGGGCCTATATCGCCGCGATGCTGGCGGTCGACCGGCGCTGGCTGGGAGAGGATGCCCGCAGCGTGCGGGGCTTTGTCGGGCTGGCCGGGCCCTATGATTTCGCGCCGTTCGACGTCGATGTCGCCCGCGCGGCGTTCGGCGACTGGCCGCGCCCCGCCGAGACGCAGCCGGTGACCTGGGCGGGGGCAGGCGATCCGCCCAGCCTGTTGCTGGTCGGGGGCGAGGACACCGTGGTCCAGCCGCGCAACAGCGATGCGCTGGCCGCGAAACTGCGTGGGGGCGGCGTGCCGGTCACGGTCCGCTCCTATCCGAAGTTGGGTCATATCGGATTGCTACTGTCCATCGCCCGGCCGTTCCGGGGCCGCGCACCGGTGCTGGACGATGTCGTGCGGTTCGCGAACCAGGTCACGGAGCCGACGAAACACCCGTAATACCCGAGATTTCCGATCGGAATAAAAGAGGTGAGATGCGGCATAGAAATTCTATGGCCCCATAGCATCGGCACGGCTGTTAAGGCGCTGCCTCCACTGGTCTTTCGCGTGATTGGGGCGCGTGACCGGGCGGTGAGAAAATAAGGATTTCAGGGAATGACTCAGGGTCGCACCATCGCCCTTTTGGGGGTTTCGTTGCTGGCGCTCTGCGCGCAGGCCGCCGCCGCGCAGACGGTCTCGCCGCCGTCGAGCCAGGCCGGTGCCCCCGGCCAGGCGGACGCCGACGCATCGCGCACCGACGATCAGGCCGGGCAGACCGCCCCGGCGGCCGGTGCCGCGACGACGGGCGACGAGGGTAACGAGATCATCGTGACCGGCACCCGCGCCGAGGGGCGCACCCGGCTGGACAGCGTCTCTCCCGTCGATGTACTCAGCGGCGCGAGCCTCCAGCGACAGGGCACGACCGAACTCGCCGCCGCGCTGTCGGCCGTCGCCCCCTCGATCGACTTTCCGCGCCCGTCGGCCAATGACGCGACCGATGCGATCCGCCCGGCGACGCTGCGCGGCCTGTCGCCCGACCAGACTTTGGTGCTGATCAACGGCATTCGCGGCCACACCTCGGCCAATCTCAACACCAACGGCACGGTGGGTCGCGGCTCGGCGGCGGTCGACCTGAACACCATCCCCACGGTCGCGCTCGACCGGATCGAGGTGCTGCGCGACGGCGCATCGGCGCAATATGGCTCGGACGCGATCGCGGGCGTCGTCAACCTGCGCCTGCGCGAGGCACGGTCGGGCGGCGGGGCCTCGGTCACGTATGGTTTCTACAACACCCAGGTCGATACCGCGGCCAACAGCCGCAGCGTGACCGGCGAGCCGGTCGTCACCGCCTCCGCGTGGCAGGGTTTCGGCTTCGGGCGTGACGGCTTCGTCACCGTGTCGGGCGAGTATACCAAGCGCGAGCCGACCAACCGTGCCGACATCGACCGCCGCGTGACCCCCAACCGCATCACCGGCCGCTATGGCGATTCGGAGGTCGAGCAGTATACCGGCTTCGTGAACGCGGGCACGTCGATCACCGACAATGTCAGCCTCTATGCGTTCGGCGGTTATCAGGACCGCGACACGCGCGGCGCGGCCTTCCCGCGCAACGCCAGCGCCACGACGACGCTGGCAGGTTATCCCAACGGTTTCCTGCCGATCATCAATACCAAGACCAAGGACATCAATTCGGCCATCGGTCTGCGCGGCGATTTCGGCGGCTACAATGTCGACCTGTCGTTCAGCTATGGGCGCAACACGGTCGACTTCCGCACGCTCAACTCGGCCAATTATGCGTTTGGCGCGGCGACGCCGAAGAACTTCTATGACGGCCAGGTCACCTATGACCAATATGTCGCGGGCCTCGACGTGACGCGCAAGTTCGACGTGTTCCAGTCGTTGAACGTCGCCTTCGGCATCGAGGGGCGGCGCGAGGGTTACAAGATCTCGGCGGGCGAGCAGGCCTCCTATGGCTATCCCGCGACCGGTGCGGTGGCGGGGGCGGCCCCCGGCGCGCAGGGCTTTGGCGGGTTCAGCCCGGCCAATGCGGTCAAGCGCGGACGGCGCAGCGGCAGCATCTATCTGGATGTCGAGGCGCAGGTCACCGACAAGCTGCTGGTCGGCATCGCCGGGCGGGGCGAGGATTATTCCGACTTCGGCTCGACCGCGACCGGCAAGGTGTCCGCCCGCTACGACCTGACCGACTGGTTCGCGCTGCGCGGCACCGCCTCGACCGGATTCCGTGCGCCGTCGCTGCAACAGCAATATTTCACCCAGATCGCCTCGGTCGTGACCAACGGCGTGCCGATCCTGACCGGCACCTTCCCCTCGGTCAGCCCGGTCGGCACCGCGCTGGGCGGCCTGGCGCTGCGGCCCGAAAAGTCGACCAACCTGTCGGTCGGCGCGGTGCTGCGGTCCGGCGGCTTCGACCTGACCGTTGATGCCTACCGCATCCATATCCGCGACCAGATCGGCCTGTCGGAGAATATCCAGGCGACCGCCAGCCAGCAGGTCGCGGCTTTGCTCAACCCCTATAGCGTCTCGGCGGCGCGCTTCTTCATCAACGGGCTGGCGAGCACCGCCAAGGGCATCGACGTGGTCGGCCATTACCGCGCACGGACCGAGGGCGCCGGCACGTTCGACTTCACGCTGGCGGGCAACATCAACACGATCGAGGTGACGCGCGTGCCGACCTCGACCGCGACGCTGAACCCCGCGCCGACGCTCTTTGCGCGCAGCCGCATCCTGACGTTGGAGGAAGGCACGCCGGGCGAGAAGGTGACGGGCACGATCGACTGGTCGCTGGACCGGCTGGGCGCACTGGCCCGCGTCACCTATTACGGCAACGTCAACCAGCCGGGGACGACGCCCGCCGCCGACGTGCTGACCGGCACCCGCGCGATCACCGATCTGGAAATCCGCTACTCGGCCCCGAAGGGCGCGCAGATCGGTCTGGGCGTCAGCAACTTGTTCGACGTCTATCCGCGCGCCACGCCGACCGCCAACAACTCGACCGGGGTGCTGGGCTTCCCCTATTTCTCGCCCTACGGCTTCAACGGCCGCTACCTGTACGTGCGCGCCGGGTTGAACTGGTAACGGGATCAGGGGGCGAGCAGGTCGAAGGCCGCGCTCGCCATCACCCGGCCGTTGACGAGCAGGTCGACGGCATGGCGGCCGGGGTGATGCCGCCGCGTGCTGAAATCGCGGATCACCTGTCGCGTCGCCAGCCGCTGTGTTGACCCGGCCTCCAGGTCGAAGGTCTTCCATTTGAAGACCTTCGCCGCCGCCCGCCCATGGGGTCGGGCATAATGGACGCGGTAGTCGACGACCAGGCGCTGGGTGGTATCGGCGTCCGAGCCAATCTCTACGGTGATCGCGATCGCCTCGCCCAGCCGGATGCCGGCCGGGGTGATCGCGAAGCCCTTGACCGTCACCGCCGCATCGGTCCGCGCGCCCAGGATCGCCAGCGCGGCGGGATCGCCCTTCTTGACCAGCGAGCGTAGCGCGTGGCGCACGATCCAGGCGGTGTGCGGGTCCGCCATCGACCAGTCCGAAACCCATGCGACCAGCCAGTCGGGGCGATCCTTGCCGATATCGTTCAGATGGTTGGCGACCGACTTGCGCACATACAGGCTGGGGTCGGCCTTCAATGCCTCCAGGATCGGTGCTGCCAGCGTCGGATCGGCCTTCAGCGCCGCGATTTGCGTCGCCCAGGGCAGGCGCGGCCGTGCGCCTTCGCTGGCCAGCCGCCGGACATGCGGGTCGGGATGCCGGGTCCACTCGAGCATCTGCGCCAGGATGCGGTCGGGCTCGCGCGCCAGGAACGGCCGGATCGCGAACTCCGCCGAGCCGTACCGGGTCAGCTCGGCCAGCGCGCCCATCGACCGCGCGACATCGTGCAGCCCGTGGCGCGCGACATATTCCGCCAGCGCAAAGGCCTGGAACGCATGGGTCAGTCGGGGCGCCATGGCGCACAGTATCGCGACGGCGCGGGCATAATCGCCGGGCAGCGCGACATGCAGGGCATCGGCGATGTGGCGCACCCGCTCCATCACCGACAGCGCCGCCAGGCCCGGCTCGGCGGCACCCTCAAACGCCGCGCGATCGAAGTCCGGCGATGCCGCCACCCCGGCATCCGCGATGACCACCAGCGCGGCGGGACCCAGAATATCCTTCATCAGCGGCTGCGCGCCCGGTTCCGTCATATCCGCATCCCATGCTGGCCGGGCATTGTCATCACGGCAAAGCCGGGGATAGGCAAGCAGGTGTGCCTGGGGCGGATCCATATGCATGATCGTTTTACCCTCCCTCTTCCCTATCCAAGGGAGAGGGAAAGACGGCGCGGAATGAATGTCGACTTGTCTTGGGCCATGGGATTGGGGGCATGGAGCCGCAACAATGCTGAGCCGTTCGGCTGGCGCATGAAGGAACTGCCGTGATCGAACCATCGTCGCCGCTGATCGCCGGTACGCCGGGCTATCGCCGTTTGACCTGGGCGATGCTGTTCGCCGGGTTCGCGACCTTCTCGACGCTCTATGCGGTGCAGCCGCTGCTGCCGTTGCTGGCGGCGCATTACGGGCTGAGCGCCGAGGCGTCCTCGCTGGCGGTGTCGCTGGCGACCGGGCCGCTGGCGGTCGGCATCCTGGTGGCGGGCGCGCTGTCCGACCGGTGGGGGCGGCGGCCGCTGATGATTGCGGCGATGATGGCCGCCGGGGTCCTGACACTGGCGGGGGCGGTGATGCCGGGCTGGTACGGGCTGCTCGCCCTGCGCTTCCTGGCCGGGCTGGCGCTGGCCGGGGTTCCCGCCGTCGCGATGGCCTATGTCGCCGAGGAGGTGGACGCCGCCTCGATCGGATCGGCGATGGGGCTGTATATCGCGGGCAGCGCGCTGGGCGGCATGGGCGGGCGGCTGGTGGCCAGCATGGTCGCGGCGGTCGCCGACTGGCGCTGGGCCCTGGCCGCCGTCGGGCTGGCGGGGCTTGTCATGGCGGAGGCGTTCCGGCGGCTGGCCCCGCCATCGCGCCGGTTCGTGGCGAGCGACGGCGACTGGCTGGCCCTGCCGCGCGGCGCGGCGCGGCTGTTCCGCGACCCCGGCCTGCGACTGCTCTATGCCGAGAGCTTCCTGCTGATGGGGGTGTTCGTCACCATCTACAACTATGCCGGTTTCCACCTGCTCGGACCGCCTTACGGCCTGGGGCAGGCGACGGTGGGGGCGGTGTTCCTCCTCTATATCCTGGGGTCGATCAGTTCGAGCATGTTCGGCCGCCTGGCGGGCAAGGCGGGCCGTCGCCGGATATTCTGGATGCCGGTCGCGATCCTGATCATGGGAGTGGCGATGACGGCGGCGGCACCGCTCTGGCTGGTGATCGCCGGGATCGCCGTCGTCACCATCGGCTTTTTCGGCGCGCATTCGATCGCCAGCGCCTGGGTCGGTCGACGCGGCGGTGCGGCGCGCGGACAGGCGGCGGCGTGGTATCTGTTCTTCTATTATATGGGGTCGAGCGTCCTGGGGTCGGCGGGCGGCATGGCCTGGACGCGTGGCGGCTGGGCCGGGGTGGTCGGCTTCTGCCTGGTGCTGGGCGCGCTGGCACTGATCGGCAGCAGCCTGTTGTTCCGCGTCCGCCCGCTTGCCGAGAGCGAGCAGGCGCGCCCGGTGGGGCCCGTCACACCCGCCTGACGGCGATCGGCATTTCCGGACGGAGTCGCTTGTTCCGGGGCCGGGGGCGGGTTAGCCTCCGGCCGGTACAGGGGGCGGATATGCTGGCACGGTGTTGGGGACTCTTGGTGCTGGGCTTTGCCCTGATCGTCGGACCGGGGGCTGCGGCGCAGGTCGCCAATCCCGTGCTGACCGCGCGGGCCAACGGCATTCGGGACGAGGCCCATGCCCGGCCCCTGCAATTGCGGCGGCTGGACCTGTCGGTCGAGCAGCGCGGTGGCGTGGTCGAAACGACGGTCACCGCCGCCTTCGCCAATCCCGAGCGTGAGCAACTGGAGGGCGATTTCCGCCTGACCCTGCCCGAAGGGGCGGTCGTCACCGGCTATGCGCTGGATATCGGCGGCCGGATGGTCGACGGCGTGCTGGTCGATCGGCCGCGCGCCAAGGCGGTCTATGAAGCGCGGGTCCGCCAGCGTGTCGATCCCGGCCTGGCCGAGGTTGGCGCGGACAACGTCTTTTCGACGCGGGTGTTTCCGATCTGGCCGGGGTCCGGGCGGACGATCCGGGTCAGCTTCGTCGCCCCTGTTGGGGCCAAGGGCTGGCGCCTGCCGCTGGGCTTCGACGCACCGGCCGAGGGTTGGTCGGTGCGTGTCCATGCGACCGGCTTGGCGGGCGCGCCGGTCGTGACGCTGGGCGACGCCCCGCTGGCCATGACGGCGCAAGGGGATGGCTTTCAGGCCGAACGCGCGGCCAAGGGCGCGTTGCCGCCCGGTGCCCTGGCGATCGCACCCACGCGTGTTGCCGATCTGGTCGCGAGCACCCATCGCAATGGCGAGCATGATGTCCAGCTCAGCGGCGACCTTCCGGCGACAGCCGCCGGTGCGGCGGCACCGGCACGGCTGCGCATCTATTGGGATCGGTCACGCTCGCGGCTGAAGGCCGACACCGCGCGCGAGATCGCGCTGGTCAGGGCGGCGATCACCGACTGGCGGCCGGGCACGGTCGAACTGGTCGCCTTCAACAGCAGCGGTGCGCTTCGCCAGACGGTCGCCACCGCCGACGTGGCCGCCGCATGGCTGGCCGCGTTGTCCTATCGCGGGGCGACGAGCTTTGCGCCGATCGGCCGCGACGGCCCGGTCGATCGCTGCCTGATGTTCACCGACGGCCGCGCGACGATCGACCGTGGGGCCACGATCGGGGCGGCCTGCCCGATCGACGTGGTGAGCAGCGCGGGCGACGACGACCGGGCGTGGGCGGGGCATCTGGCGCGCGCGCATGGCGGACGCCTGATCCTGCTGGACGGCGACCCGGCGGCGGCGCTGGCGCAGTTGCGTGCGCCCGGTACAGGCGTGACGGCGGTGGTCGACCGCGATGGACGCCCCATCCCCTTCGTGCCGTTGCCCGCCCCCGCCGGGCGCTGGTCGATCCTGACGCGTGCACCCGGTTTCGGGCCGGTCACGGTGCGGCTGGACGGCGGGCAGTCGATCGGCCGCGCGGTCGAGGGGGAAGGGGTCGCCTTTGACGGGCCCGGTGCGCTGCTGGCGCAGGATCAGCTGGCCGAACTGGGTGGCACCGATCAGCGTGACGCCTTTGTCGCGCTCAGCCGCCGTTACGGCATCGCCAGCCCCAGCCTGTCCTTCCTCGTCCTGGAAAGCGTGAACGACTATCTGGCGGCCAAGATCGATCCGCCCGCCACGCTGCCCGCCGAATGGCGCGACGATTATGCGCGGGCCCGCAAGGCGGCGGACAGCAACGACGCCGCACGCGCGCAGCGTCACCGCGAGAATCTGGTGAACGAATGGCGGAAACAGGTCGCCTGGTGGAAGACGAAATTCGACCCCGCAGCGGTGCCCAAGCGGATCGCCACCTCGCGCAGCTTCGACCGGACGGCACCGGGTGAGGCACCACCACCACCACCACCACCACCACCACCACCACCACCACCACCACCACCACCACCACCACCACCACCACCACCACCACCACCGCCACCGCCACCACCGCCACCGCCACCGGTGCCTTTGGCAGCGGTGACGCCGCCGCCGGTCGTTTCTGCCCCCGCTGCGCCGCCCGCGCCGCCTGCTCCCCCGGCTCCTCGGGTCAGCCCTATGGCGGGCAACATCGTGGTGAGCGCCAGCAGGGCGGGCGCCGAGTCCGGCCCCGCCGCGCCGTCGGTCCAGATCGATGCCTGGCAACCCGACCGTCCCTATCTGGAGCTGTATGACGGCAAGCCCGCCGACTTCGCCGAACGTTTCCGCGAGGCCGAGGCGCGGCATGGCGCGCTGCCCATCTTCTATCTCGACACCGCCGCCTGGCTGGCGAAGCGCGGGCAGATGGCGGAGGCGCAGGAGATGGTGCTGTCCGCGATCGAACTGCCTACCGCCGACGACACGACGCTGGGCATGGTCGCCGACCGGCTCGAGCGGTACGGTGCCTGGGACCGCGCGGTCGAACTGCGCGAGCGGCAGGCGGCTTTGGATCCGGACCGGCCGCAGCCGCGCCGCCTGCTGGCGCTGACGCTCGCCCGCCGCGCCAGGGCGCAACCCGCCACGGCACGCGCCGACCTGACCCGCGCGATCACGCTGCTATACGATGTCGCGATCACGCCGCAGTCGGGACTGTGGGAGGGTATCGCGCTGATCTCGCTCAACGAGGCCAATGCCATGCTGCCGCGCCTGCGCAAGCTGGGCGGCACCGTCGACATGGACCCGCGCCTCGTCGGGTTGCTCGACGTCGATGTGCGCGTCGTCATCGACTGGACAAGCGACGCGTCGGATATGGACCTGTGGGTCGACGAGCCGTCACGCGAACGGGCGATCTACAACAACAACCGCACCGCGATTGGCGGGCGGCTGTCGAACGACATGACGCGTGGGTATGGGCCGGAGGAATATATGGTCCATGTCGCGCCGCCCGGCACCTATACCGTGCAGGCCAATGTGTTCGCGCCCGACCGGATCGACCCCAATGGCGCGACCATCCTGACCGCGCACCTGTTCCGCAATTTCGGACGCGCGAACGAAACGGTCGAAAGCGTCGATATCGAGCTGAAGCGCGATGAAAAGGGCGCACGCATGATCGGCCGGGTCGTGGTGTCCGCGAAGAAGGGGGCGCCCCAACGGTGATGATGGCCGATGGGCTGGGTGCGGGGTCGAACGCGATGATATGATCGGGGCCCGAGGAAGAATGCCCCTCCCCTGAAGGGGAGGGGTGGATCAAGCGGATGTCATCGCGCTCAAGGTCTGCGCAACCCATCCCCGTTCCGAGGAGCGAGGGCTGTCGAAGCGATCGTGGGGCCTGTCATGGGCTCAGTTCGCGGTGGCCGGTGGCAGCGAGGGCGTCCATTCCAGGCGGATCGCGCCGCCGCCCGTTCCGACTTCCGCCCGACCGCCCCGGCTGACGATGGCGTCGGCCACCGCGCGACGCTGTGCGGCAGTGCCGCCCGCCACCCGCACGGCGCGTTGCATCCGGTCGCTGCCCCAGGCGGCGGCATCCAGCCCGTCGCCGTTGAGCACCCCCTGCACGAAACGGATGGCGGGAAGCGGCACCCCGGCAGGCGGCGCCAGGAGGACGCTCCATTGCGGCAGGGCCCCGGCGGCGCGCATTTCCAGCGCATGATAACCCGCCAGCCCCAGGCCGGGGAGCACCGCCGCCGTTGCCGACAGGCGACGCTGGCCCGCATCCACGGCCACCGCGCCGGGCGCGATTCCGGCGATCAGGGCCAGGTCGGCGACGGCGCGCTGCTGGCGGTCGAGGTCGCTGGGGCCACTCGACTGGCTGGCGCGCGCGATCTGCGCCGTTTCCGCCCCATTGTCCTCCAGCGAGACGCGAAGCTGGTCGACATGCAGGTCGATCGGGCGGCCCAGCCGCTGGCGCAGGTCGGCGGCCAGCAGCCGGTCGGCCTGCGGCTCCAGATGCGGGGTGAAGACGACCGCGCGAATGCGGATCGGCCGGGCGGCATAGTCGATGTCGAGCTGGCCCAGCCGCGACGTATCCGGAAAGCGTGCCCGGATCGTCTCGCGCGCCTGGCGCTGGGCGACCGATTCAAAGGCGATCTGGCGCAACGCTGCGCCCAGCGGCACCGACAGCGCGCCCAGTGCCCCGCAGAACAGGATCAGCTGCCACCCCGTGTGCTGGTGCGACAGATGCCGCCCGAACCCATAGACGCGCGCGACGATCGCGGCGGTCAGCGCGATCGTGACCGCGTTGGTCAGGAACAGCAGCAGCGCACCACTGAAGACGGTCCAGTTGGCGGTCGCGATGCCGAAGCCGACGACGGCGAGCGGCGGCATCAGCGCGATGGCGATGGCGACACCGACGACCGTATTGCCGCGCCCCCGGATCAGCGCATAGGCCCCCGCCACCGCCGACAGCAGTGCAACGAGCAGGTCGAGCAGGGTCGGCCGGGTGCGCCCCGCAATCTCGCTGGTGATCGTCTGCACCGGCGACAGGGTGACGAACACGCTGGACAAGAGGACCGCGATCGCCGCCCCCGCCAGCAGCGCGGTCGCCGCCCGCCGGATCTCGCGCGTGTCGAAGGTCGCGATGCCGAAGCCGAGGCCGATGATCGGCATCATCAGCGGGGACAGCAGCATCGCCCCGATCAGCACCGCCACCGAGGGCATCAACAGGCCCAGCAAAGAGATCGCCGCCGAAATGACGATCAGGAACGCGTAACGCCCCGACCAGCCCGAATCCTGCGCGATCTGCGCCAGCACCGCTTCGTAATCGACCCCGCCGACCACCCGCATCGACCACCATCGGCGTATCGTGCTGCGTTCGCGCGTGGTTCGTTCCACCATGGTCTGGCCCGTCTGTCGTTGATCCCAGCGGCCCTGCTAGGGGATCGGGACACGCGTTGCGACCCCGGCTTGGCCCATTGGCGTCGAACTCGGGTGGTTTTCCATCGCCGTCCGGGTGTAGGGCAGGGGGCATGTCAGCCCGCCATTCGTCCCGCCCGATGATCCGCAAATGGACGCCCGCTCGCTACCGCGCGTTGCTGCGCACCGCCGGGCCGGGATTGGTGAAGTTTCGGACGCGGGTGGCGATCCTGATCGGTGCGGTGGCGATCGGGCTGGCGGCGACGGTCTTTGCCAAGGCCGCCGATCTGGCGGGCGAGGCGTTCGGCGGGTTCGCCGCGCATTACCGCTATGCCCCGCTGGTCCTGACGCCGGTGCTGTTTGCCGTTCTGGTCTGGATCACGCGGCGGTTCGCACCGCTCGCGCGCGGATCGGGCATTCCGCAGGTGATGGCGGCGCAGGCCGATCCCGAACGCGCGACCGGCGGGCTGGTGTCGATCCGTACCGTGGTGGCCAAGGCGGGGCTGACGCTGGCGGCGGTGCTGGGCGGTGCCTCGGTCGGGCGCGAGGGGCCGACGGTCCAGATCGCCGCCGCGATCATGGGGCTGACCCACCGCATATTGGGCGTGCCGCTGCGCGGCGCGGTGCTGATCGCGGGCGGTGCGGCGGGCGTTGCGGCGGCGTTCAACACGCCGCTGGCGGGGCTGCTCTTCGCGATCGAGGAACTCGCCTCGGCCTATGAGCAGAAGGTCACGCTGCTGGTCATCGCGGCCATCGCGATCGCGGGCATGGTCGCGCAGTCGGTGCAGGGCGATTATGTCTATTTCGGGTTGATCGGCGCGCACATGCCGATCGTCACCGCGCTGATCGCCGCGCCGGTCGCGGGTCTTGTCGGCGGGTTGGCGGGCGGCGGCTTTGCCCGGCTGATGCTGATGATGGCGACCGGGGGCAACCGGGTGACGCGGTGGAGCAAGGCGCACCCGATCCTGTTCGCGGCGCTGTGCGGCGTCGTCGTCGCGGGGCTGGGCGTCGGCACCGGGCTGACTTGGGGCACCGGCTATGGATCGGCGCGCGCGATGATCGTCGGGGTCGATGCCCCCTTGTGGTTCGGCCCGGCCAAGTTCCTGGCGACGCTGGCCACCGCGGTCGCGGGGTTGCCCGGTGGTATCTTCGCGCCGTCGTTGTCGGTGGGAGCGGGATTGGGCAACCTGCTCCGCTCGGTCTTTCCGGGATCGCCCGCCTCGGCGATCGTGATCCTGGGCATGGTCGGCTATTTCGCGGGCGTGGTCCGCGCGCCGCTGACCGCCGTGATCATCCTGTCCGAGACGACCGCCAGCCGCGGCCTGATGCTGCCGATGTTCGCCGCCGCCTTCATCGCCGACGGGGTGAGCCAGCTGGTATGCCGCGAGAAGCTGTACCACGGCCTGTCGCGGACCTTTGCGATGCGGCCGGTGGATGAGGGTGTGGGGCGGTAACAGGGTTGGTCTGGAATCGCCCGAGGCTGTGTAAAAACTTCGGAATCTGCTATGGTTTTCCGACGTTTCGGGAGGCTTGGGCATGGGCCGTTTCGTTCAGGGGGAAGACCGTCGGCAGGACTATCTGCTGCCTGCATC